>CAZTKP010000133.1:0-7348 GCA_964614215.1 uncultured Spirochaetales bacterium
GCTTCCTCTGCATAGAGAAAAGTACAGAAAAACAACACTGCAACAACTAATAATTTTTTCATTATCCCACCCCTAAGCAAAATGAACAAATCAGCTATATTATAAATAATCCTTACATTTTGGCAAAAGATTACTTGCAGAATAATCCGGTTATTTGACTTTTTTATTGATCGCAGTATCTTTGGGAGCTAATTATTGATTGTTCTGAGTACTATGAAATTAGTTATTATTTCAAACTTCCCCCCCTACAAATGCGGAATAGCTCAATACACGAGATATCTTGCCAGAGCAATACATAAAACTGGAGAATTTGAGGTTCATATAGTTTCTGAAGGTGGGGAAAATGATCCCGGAAACGGCTATACTGTCCATAACACATACAGCAGGAAGACTAACTTTAAGCAGGATATACTCAATAAGGTAAAAGACCTGGAACCTGACATAGTTCATTTCCAGCATGCCTATGTCCTTTTTCCAAACACGGAAGTTTTTCTGGATCTGTTTACTGAAGTTTCAAAAATAGCAGAAAAAACCTTTGTAACGCTCCATACTGCAGATGTCGGTGTGACTAACCGTTTTAACTGGGAAGTATTCTACAGAACACTTTTAGATCACGGGCACATTATTGTTCACAATGACATGTGTCTTCAGTCAATTAAACACTACAACCTCCCCACAGAGAAAGTATCAGTGATTCCGCACGGAACAGAGATCCTGCAGCTTCCCCCTAAAAATGTTTCCAGAAAAAACCTTGATATAGAAGAAGACTCCTTTGTTTTTCTGATACTCGGCTTTATCCATCTTTTTAAAAATCACCATACAGTTATTGCAGCTTATAGAATGCTTAAAAGAAAAAAGAAGGTGAAGCTACTTATTGCCGGAGTTGCCGACAGACACACATGGTATAACCGCCTGTATTTATTCGGATGTAAGGTTCTTTCTTTTTTATCTCCAAATATTATCTGGCACAATAAGTTCATAGAAGATGATGAGCTTCCTTACTACCTTTCCTCATCTGATGTTCTGTTAATGCCATACTGGCAGAATTACCCATCAGCAAGCGGAATTTTTCATCTTGCGATCGGAGCAAAACTTCCCGTTCTCTGCTCTGACAGCGTTAAGTTCTCTGAAGTAAAGAAACTATTTAAAGACGGCTCTTTTTCTTTTATACCCACACTCAGCATCAGCAAATGGAAAAACGCTATGCAGTCAATTATGGAAAGCGATGACGAACTTTCTTATGTGAAAGAAACACTATTTAAATACGGGAAAGAAACATCCTGGAAAAATATCGCGGAGAAACATATTGAATTTTTCTCCCGGTAATTTACCACTCAGCTTTTTTAATAAATATGTGAATAAACATTAAAGTTGCAGTGACTAAAGCCGAAATGAAAGAAACTGTTATAAAAATGTCCAGAACCTGAAAAACAGCCATAAACATTAAGAAAAAGATAATACTGTCTCGCCAGAACAGCCTTTTCACATAAAACATCACCGTAGGTTTTCTGGAAAGAACTTTAACAGGTTTATTAAGATCCCACCAATAGTAGAAACCGATTCCTCCTTTCTTATATCTGGAGTGAAAGTTCACCATAGCATAGGTATAGGAAACTATAGCTGAAACAATTCCAAAAATGAAAAATACGACAGAATCGTTAATTAAATAAAGATGATAGCCTATGGCAAGATAAAGAAGTGCACCTAATGTTTCATCACAGAATGAGTCAAAGTTCGCTCCGAATTTTGAAGAATGAAGTCTCATTCTGGCAACTTCTCCATCCACTCCGTCAACAATTGAATTGAAATGAAAAAGAACTGCACCTAAAACTCCCACCCAGTAATTCGGAATAAGAAAAAAGGATAGTGCTATCAGGCCGATAATAAAATCAAGGCCTGTTACAACATTCGGTGTCATCCATTCATACTTGATAATCTTTCTGGTTATTCTTATGGATACCGGTCTATTAAGATATTTCGCCACCAGACCCCCGGGTCTGAACTGAAGGAACTGAAGATAATCCCATTCTGCATCTTCTGATGATCTCTCATCTTCAATACGCTTCCAGAAACCGTTCTCATATTCTTTTTCTGAAACTGTTACTTCCTCTGAGCTCTCAAAATGTGCCGCGATCTCGTCAACTTTCAGATCTCCTTCACCCAATCCATGCCATTCCGAGAGTTTTTTCTGAGCACCGGTTCCCGCAATAAAAAGCGGAGCTGCTGAATATTTCTCATTTCTGACCAGAACTATCTCATTTTCTCCGACATCCTGAAACAATGATTCAGCCACATACTCAACTGTAAATTCATCGACAACACTATCTGAAAAAATAAACAGCTGCTTTCCTTTCGAATTTTTAAGCTCGTTACTGAGCTTAGATAGCTGAACTGTCCTTTCAGAATACTCATTGTCAATATTCAGTTTTTTCAACTGTCTTTTCCATCTTCCAAAGATGTCTGTTGCGGCAAAATCCGGAAGTTTCTTTTCCATATCGACAAGAACTATCTCAACCGCAGTCCTTTCCGGGACAACTGAAAGTTCTTTCTCTGCAACAGCATGCTCCTCGGGAGTATCGATCTCATACCATTTTATCGCATCAGAATTAATAATTTCAGGAAAAAATGAACCATTAACCAGTTCCTGTATCACCATTTCCACAACAGCTTTTTCCTTAAAATCTTCAGCAACTTTATCTGCTGCTGCAAAATATTCTTTCCAGAAACCTTTTTTAATGAATGTCATTCCTATATAGCCGGCATTCCACTCTGTCAGCTTTTTTGATATCTTTTCAACTTTGCCGTCGGAATTAACAAAAACTTTCATATCATCATCTGTAAGAGACCTTTCAGTATCAGCAAAGATCGCATAGTTTTCAATCTCTTTCAACTGCGGGGCAACTCTTTTTGCAAAAGTATCCGGATAAATATGGTCAACATTCATAATAAGAGTGTCATCATCAAGATAATCTTCTGCAGCAAGAAGAGAGTAAAGGTTCTGTTCTTTATATCGTTTGTTTTCTACAAGTATAGCTTCCGGAAATTTCTTATCACAAAAAGATTTCATGTCATCATGATGATAACCGGATATAACAATGACTCTTTCCGGATCAAAACTTTTTACCCACTCCATCTGATATTCAAGCATTGTCTTTCCGGCAACTTCAACGAGAGCCTTCGGAACACCTCTACCTAATCTTGAGCCAAGCCCTGCGGCAAGAATCACTATCTGCATCTCTATCCTCAATAAAAGTAAATAACAAACTGTAGGATTTTATTTCCAAAAACAACTATGTAAAGAAAAGCTCCGTAAGAATTTGCATTAATGTCCGGCAGGATTACAATCATTTCTATAAATTGTTTTTTTCAGCAGGTTTTAATCAGGAATGGAGAAAATAAAGTTTTCAATAGTTGTTTACGCCGGAACTAATCTGAAATGCGATCCTGACCAGAAACTACTCGGACTTTCTCTCCTGAAAAGACAGATCCTGACAGCGGAAAGTCTTGATCCTGAAAATGTCGTCGTTGTGAAAAATGAAAAAGATACGGTGCCGTCCGGCAGAAACATTTTTATAAATGCCGCATATTTTATACACCCCATGGCAGTAAAGGAAATCGTATGCGGAAATTCTCTTTTTATCGAAGAAGGCGGATGGTTTGCTTTTCTTGACAGTGAAACTTCGTCCCATGAAATCGAAGGTTTCCTTAAAAACGGATTTTTCGAGTCGGAAAAAACAACTCCTCCGGGGCCTGGATACAGAGTTCTGTTAGACTCCCCGGACAAAATGAAACTGCTGACTAAAGAACTTTTCAATTCCATGAGAAAACCTGTTGACGGTCTTATTGCAAGAAGTCTGAACAAAGCTGTTTCCTTTTTTCTCACAGAACATGTATGGATTCCGTTACGTTTTACACCCAACATGGTTACTTTCGTTACTGTATGTGTCGGAATTCTTTCAGGAATAATCTGTGCAAAAGGAACATACGCATCTATTGTGGCAGGAACTTTTCTTTCACAATTTGCATCAATTCTTGACGGATGCGACGGAGAAGTGGCCAGACTTACATTCAGAACGACCACTATAGGCAAGTGGTTTGACAGTATAGGAGATTCTCTTGTAAACACATCCCTTATGATCGGTCTGGGATATGGTCTGGAACCATATTATGGCACACTTCCGGTCACAATAGGCTGGTCAACAACCGCAGTCAGCTGGCTTCACAATTTTGTAAGCTATTTAGATGTTATTGCAATAAGAAAAACAACAGATATTTTCGCCTTCACCTGGTGGTTTGAAAAAAAAGACCGAATCAGAAAAATTGATCTGTCCAAACCTGTATACGGGCCCGTAGGTTTTCTGGATTTCCTTAAATATATTTCGAGAAGAGACTTTTATCTTTTCGTCTACTTTATTCTGGCACTAACAGGACCCGCTGCAATAATGTGCGGTTACATTGCAACTGCTGTATTTATCATCCCGTCATTTTTTCTTACAGTTATCCATATTTATTTCGGTATAATAAAAAAGTTCGGATCAGAAGCATAAATCTGAAAAAATACTTACCGGGTAAGATTAAATAAAGAGACAATACTAAGAGATATAACCGCTTTCACCCTTAAAATAAGCGTTACAAGAAGTCCTGTGCCACCGTCAAGTCCGAGAAAAGAGAAAATCAGATAGCCTGCACCTTCTTCGACTCCGATTTTTGTAGGAATAAACGAAACGATGTATCTACTCAGAGTAACCGCACAGAAAGCAAGCGATAATACTGAAAAAGAGTAGTCAAATCCGGCAAACCGGGCACAGACAATAAATGCCGCCCAGGCAATAAATCTTGCAAAAAACTGAATAAAGAACACAGCGTGATAATCCCTTGCCCGCTCCTTTCTGAATTTTTTTAAACTGTTATCCATATCTCCGGCTTTTTCCAGCAGACCTTCCACATTCTTTTTACCAAATAATTTTAGGAATTTAACAATTTTTACTGAAACATCTGATCTTATCACGATCATCATTCCCAGATAAGGGATAAAACCCAGAAATGCAGCAAGAAGAATAAGAAAAAACTGTTCAGGATGAAAATCGTTTCCTGCAACAACTGAAATTACAAGTATAGAAATTATCGCACACGGCTTTGAAAGCTTCAGGACATAGTTCCACAACACAATTCCCTTGATTGCCGATGACGTTCCTATACGTTTTTTAAGAAGACCTATTTTTACAAACTCCCCTGCTTCCCAGGGGATTAACATGTTGGTAAGCGTTCCTGTACTGCTTGATGAAAAAACTTTTAAAAAGGATATCTTTTCCGGAATTGCAAACGAAAGTGCAAGTGCATCGGATCCGTTTTCCAGCAACCCCAGAACGATCAAAATAAAAGCTCCGGAAAATCCGACACTTATCAAGGCTTCCGCTATTTTATCAAAGCCAATATGAAAAAGAAGAAAAAGCAGTAAAACCGCAAAAACTATAAAAGTTGAAATCTTTATCAGTTTACTTGAAAAAGAAACTCTTTTCATAACTAGAACTAATCTGCAAAAAAACTCACAATATCCGAAATTCTATCAACACAGAGAATACCGGGAAATTGTGACAGAAACTCTTCTTTTGTTCTTATTGCAATTCTACCAATAAACGGAATTCCCAACTCATAGGCAACTTCACCGTCATGAAGAGAGTCTCCTACAAAGATCATATCTTCTCTTGAAATATTAAACTCATTGACAACATGAAGAATGTGATCTTTTCCTTTAGCAAAACCGTCTTTATAACCAAGGATCATATCAAATTTCAGTTTATCATTTTTATTAAAATATTTCAGGACAAAATCATGATAGTTGTTTGAAGAGACAATAACTTTTATGCCCATTTCTCTCAGCTTTTTTACAGCTTCAACCGTGTCATTATCAGGAATAGTATTGAAAAAAACATCCTGTTTTCTCTCCTCGAACTCTTTCTGAACTTCAAAATTTCTTAAATCACCCGGAAACATCACTTCAAGCTGATGTTTAAAAGGAATACCGCTTGTAGTTATATACCTTCTCCGGGCTGTTACAAAATCAACACCGTAATCTCTTTCAATAAGCTGTCCGGCAAGATCAGCAAACCCTTCCATTGTATCAATCAGCGTCCCGTCAAGATCAAATAGAATCGCTTTTGGAAATGAATAATTTTTCATTTTTAACCCTTTTTTTAATTTATATTCAAAAACTTACTTAAAAGTTTAAACGCTAGGATTTTATAGCTTCAGTACAGTATGTAAAGTAAAATACTTTTCTGAATATTAAATAAAAGGCAAAAGAAGGCTTGACAGTGCCTGAGTGATCAGTGCTTTTATTCTCATTATAAGGGCGATCATTATTCCAAAACCACCATCAAGACCCAGCATTGAGAAAATAAAAAAGGACGTGCTTTCTGTCATACCAAGTTTAGCAGGAACGAGCATTACAACATAGTTAGCAAGATTTATAGCTGCATTTGCAAGCAGCAGTATCGCAAAGATCTCCTTAATATCTCCAAGAATATATGCGGTAACAAGAAAAGTCACAGTAGAAATAAGTCTTGCTGAAACCTGAAGGAGAACGACCAGAAAAAAACTCTTATTCTTATCTTTTCTAAACTTAGTAACGGCTTCTTCAAACATTCCAATCTTTTCTTTCCAACTAGACAGATCTTTTTTAATTATTCTCTCTAATAACCTTGTAAACTTCGAAACTGCTGAGTATTTAATAAGCAAAGTAATAAAAATATACGGAATAAACGAAACAAAACATGCCAGAAAAATTAAAACAATATAGGTAACATCAGCTTCTACTTTAAGAATTACAGAAATAATAATAACCAGAAAGATCGCAATTGGTTTCGTAACTTTAAAAAGATAATTGTAAAGAACAACTCCGAGAACCGATTCATTAAAAGTGGCATCTTTTTTTATCATAACACCTTTAACCACTTCTCCTGTCTCCCAGGGGAAAACTGAATTCAGAATACCACCAAGACTGTTAATAGCATGGATTTTATACAACGGAACATTTTGAAGTGATGAATATTTAAGAGATGCTGAATCTAAAACATTTTCCAAAAGCCCCATAATTAAAAGAATTACGGCACCGGTTATTCCTATTTTGTAAAAAGAATCTACGACATTATCAAACCCGATATGATCGAGAAGATAGTACAATAGATATAAGGAAAGCAGAAAGAACAATAATTTTACTGCAAAATTTATCTTCTTTTTCATTTTATCTCCTAAACAATATGCTGGAGCATTATATTAAAAATCTGCTGGAAAAAAAGTCTCTGGTCAAATTCTGATCCTGAACGATTATAAAAATAAAGAAATGCCT
>CAZTKP010000134.1:0-2347 GCA_964614215.1 uncultured Spirochaetales bacterium
AAGTTCTGTCCTTTTTTCATGCTTTTTCTTTTTTCACTTTATAAAAAGCGTAATAAACAAGTGACGCTGCAAGGAGCAGGAAGACAATAAGTCCTCCCAGATGACCAAGAACATGGTCGCCGATGGCAAATGATATTCCGCCTGTAACAAAGATGGCAATTATAATTCCTATCAGTCCTTCTCCTGCAATAAGTCCCGAAGCATAAAGAATTCCTGACTCTGCTTTTTTTGTAAGCAGATCTTTGTCTTTCTCCTTCTTTTCAAGTAGTCCGCGGATAATTCCGCCGAGCATGATGGGAGTTGAAAGGTGGATCGGAAGGTAAAGCCCGACTGCAAAAGGAAGTGCCGCAATTCCGAGAAGTTCGATAACCAGAGCACTGGCAGCTCCGACAATTACAAGTCCCCAGGGAAGATTTGAGTTCATAACTCCTTCGATAACAAGCTTCATAAGAGTTGCCTGAGGTGCTGCAAGTTCCTTTGAGCCGAATCCGTAAGCATCATTAAGAAGAACAAGTACAAAACCGATGGTCAAAGCGGCCGCAAAAACTCCCAGAAGTTCTCCAAGCTGCTGTTTCCATGGCGTAGCACCGAGGATGTAGCCTGTTTTAAGATCCTGAGATGTATCACCTGCAATTGCCGCTGCGATACAGACGATTCCACCGACTGTGATGGCGGCGATCATTCCTTCAAGTCCTGTTGATCCAGTTGCTTTAAGAACTATCGTAGTGAAAAGAAGTGTAGCGATCGTCATCCCAGATATCGGGTTGGATGAAGAACCGACGACTCCGACGATCCTTGAAGAAACTGTTACAAAAAAGAAGGCAAAAATAGTTATAAGTATTGCTCCGACAATTCCTGTCGGGATCCATGGAAGGAAGGCAATGAGGACGATGATAACCACAATGAGGATGAGAACTATGTTCATCGGAAGATCTTTATCTGTCCTAAGTTCAGCACTTCGATCGGCCTTGAGACCTTTAAGTGCGGAAACAAATGAACTGAAAATTATCGGAAGTGACTTCACAAGAGAAATAATTCCCGCAAATGCAACAGCTCCGGCACCGATGTATCTGATGTAGCGGTTCCATATCTCCCAGAAGTTCATTTCGTGAATAAGTTTTGATGCGGGAGGGATCATCGATGAAGCTGTATCTCCCATTATTGAAATAAGCGGTATAAAGCCGAGCCATCCAAGTATTGCTCCTGCAAGCATCATTGCCGCAATTCTCGGTCCGATTATAAATCCCACACCTAAAAGAGCAGGAAGGATGTCAGCACCGACCGCAGCATTCTTGAATTTCGGGATCTCCCATTCAATTTCTGTCGGAAAAAGTTTTAATCCGTCAGCGATAAATTTGTAAAGTGCACCGACTCCCAGACCGATAAAAACTGTGGCAGCCTTTGAACCGCCTTCTTCACCGGCAATCAGGATATCCGCACAGGCTGTTCCTTCCGGATAAGGAAGCTTTCCATGTTCCTGAACAATGAGGAACTTTCTAAGCGGCACCATCATAACGATACCTAAAAATCCACCCAGAAGAGCCATCAGAAAAACTGTCATGTAGGTCGGAGCGGCATCCCACAGGAACAATGCCGGAACAGTGAAGATGACACCCGCTGCAAGCGATTCACCAGCAGAGCCGATCGTCTGGACCATGTTATTTTCAAGGATTGACTTACGACGCATAATTCCGCGGAGAATTCCCATTGAAATAACAGCAGCGGGAATACTTGCCGAGATCGTAAGACCGACCTTCAGACCCAGATACGCATTTGCACCGCCGAAAACAACGGCAATAAGCATACCCAGAATGATCGAAACAGGTGAAAATTCCTTTAAAACCTTGTCAGCAGGAACAAAAGGTTTGAAATTGTTGGACTTGTTTTCCATAACTTCCTCATTTTCATTAATAACAGTTTTCCCCTTAGAGTGCATAAACCGAGAACTTTAGTCAAGAATTGTTTGGGATTAAGATTTTAGAAACGATTCAGAAAATTATTCGGCGAGTTCTTCCTGAAGTTCTTCAACAACATTGAGAAGAGTTTCGTCTGTGCAGGCTGAACCGAAACAGTATTCACTGAGTTCAGTAGCAGCTGCGTCACAGTCTGTTCCGTCACAATTGAACTTTTTACTTCCGGTTTTGTAGTAACAGTCATCAGAAGTACAGCATGCTTCCCAGGAATCACCGGTACTGGTACAGATACCACCGGTGGAACAGCTGTATTCCTCTCCGCCACATGATGAAATAACAACTGCAGAAAGCACAAAAAGTAAACTGATAAAAATCTTTTTCATAGTAGTCTCCTAAAATTCATAATAAAGCGTATCTTAATAGCAGTTTTCTAA
>CAZTKP010000134.1:2447-7294 GCA_964614215.1 uncultured Spirochaetales bacterium
GTTGAGCATCTCAACGGAACATCAAAGTGGATATCTTTCATTTCTGCAATGGTTCTGGGATCGATCGCAGTCATGCCCGGCTTTGTAGCATTTCCGCTTGGAGGAATTCTTCTTGGCAAAGGTGTTTCGCACATGGTGATCTCAGCTTTCACCACAACTTTAATGATGGTAGGACTTGTCACTTTTCCAGTTGAAAAGATCTATCTGGGAACAAAAGTCACGATCTTAAGAAATATCATATCTCTGTTTATTGCTGTGATCACCGCACTTGTAACGGCACTTTTCTATGGAGAACTGATATGAAAGCAATGACCGGAATTTCAGTCCTCTACACACTTTTTATTCTCGCTTCCCTTATTTTCGGCATAGAGAGCGGAGTACAGATCGGCGCCAACTTCCTTAGTTATTCCAAAGAATTAGTGCTGATTCTTCCATGCGCCTTTATTCTTATCGGACTTTTTGAGGTCTGGGTAAAGCGCGAGACAATTGAAAGGCATATGGGAACAGACTCAGGAATAAAAGGATACATCTGGGCGATACTTCTTTCCGGAACAACTATCGGTGGAATTATCGTTTCTTTCCCAGTTGCCTACTCTCTTCAGAAAAAAGGAGCAAAACTGAGCGTTCTTTTTACCTATATTTCTGCTTCAGCAATAGGAAGAATTCCGATGACCATTTTCGAGGCATCTTTTATCGGACTCAAATTTTCCATTATCAGATTACTTACTTCCCTTCCCCTCGTAATAATTACTTCGATTTTTCTTGAGAAAATCCTCGCCCGTAGTAACTTTCAGATAGCCGAAGGTAAAAAGGGTTAACATGAATTCAGTTTTTGCAGTCATTTTTCTAATTGGATCAGTTCAAAGTACAATACTTGCGATCGGTCTTGGAACAAGAAAGAACAACTCGACGGCGAATAGGTATCTAACTGTAATTATTGCATTATTCGCATTCAACCTGTTCAAACTCTTTATTGATGAATCAGGACTGAACAGGAGCTTTTCCGCACTTATCTATACTGATGCATCTATCGCTCTTCTATACGGACCTCTCTTTTATTTTTATGTGAGAGCATTGACATCAGGCAGAAAATTCACAAGACAGGATCTACTCCATTTTATTCCTTTTGTAGTTCATCTGCTTATCATTCTTCCAATCTATTTTCTTGACTCTGAAGCAAAGATAAGGGCCTGGGATTCCTACATCTCAGGAGGATTTACTCATAAATATCAACCACTTCTAACCTACGGACTTAAGATAATTCAGTACAGTGCTTACCTTGTTCTGTGCATAAAAATGATCTCAAAATACAGGAACGATATTGAGGATCATCTTTCCACAACTTATAAGACTGACCTCACTTGGTTGAGGAACCTTTTTGTAATAAATCTCGGCTTTCTAGGCTTTCTTTTTATCTCTCTTCTTTTACATTCTGCCAATTTTTTCACGATGGGACACAGCTTTTCAAGAACTACCTATCTCTGGGATCTGGTAATTATCTCAACGCTTTCAATTCTTGCTTTCAGGCAAAGTCCCGTCTTTAAAGTTCCTGAAGAAATTACCGGAGAAACTCCTGAAGAAACTAAAGAAGAAGAAAAAGAAAAATACGGAACTTCAAGACTCGAACAGGACACACTTGATTCAATCGCAAAGGAACTTCTCGAGTTCGTTGAAAAGGAAAAGCCCTATCTTGATCCTGAACTCAGTGTCTCATCTCTCGGTGAAATGATCTCCGTACAGAGACACGTGCTTTCTCAGGTCATCAACTCGACACAGAACAAAAATTTCTACAATTTTATCAATGCATACAGAGTCGAAGAAGTAAAAAAACTGCTTAAAAATCCGGTAAACAGCGATAAAAATATACTGGAAATCGCATTTCTGGCTGGCTTCAGGAGCAAATCTCACTTCAACCTGATATTCAAGAATATTACAGGCTTAACTCCGAAAGAATTCCGCAGGAACAACTAAATTACGCATTTAGACCTTTTTATTTTCACCTCAGGACGAATAAGAGATCACAACCAGTAAAATTACTTTTGTCTAAACTTTTTTTTGGAGGTGACCATGAGATCTTTTTACTGTTTTCTAACTGTTGTTTTTCTCTTTTCAGGATGTGCAATTGATGATGCAGATCTTCCTGATGATGAATCCGGCTTAACGGACACGACAAATGAAACTACTGACGACTCGAATGAGCAAAGTGAACTATGCGGAAATTCGCAACTTGACTCAGATGAGGTCTGTGACGGAGGTGCACTGGACTGCTCCGATGTTGATTCAAAATATACCGGCGGGATCGCAACCTGCAGAACGGACTGCTCCGGCTGGATAGTTACTGACTGCAGAATTGAGACAGGAGACACTGGCAATACAGGAGATACGGGTGACACTGGAAACACAGGAAACACCGGAAATACAGGCGACACAGGAACATCCGGTTTTGATAAAAATGCTCCGGGGATCTGGGTCGATCCGGATACTTATCTTATCTGGGAAAATCCGATGGGAAATCAGGGAGCAGGAGGACTGGGTCCAAAACAGGCAGACGCTGTAATCTACTGCGAAAATCTTTTTCTCGCAGGAGCGGACGACTGGAGACTGCCTACAATTGATGAACTGAGAACCCTTGTGCGAGGAGTAAGCACCGTTGCAACAGGGGGAAAATGTCCGACAACTGACACATGCACAGACCAGGACACTTGCAATAAAGATAAAGACAACACTCAGGGTTTCGGCAATTCATGTCTAGGCTGTTACGGCCTCGATGAAGAAAAATACGATCCCGATGATGCCTATCTTACCGAAGATGACTGCTTAAAGAGTGAAAGAGAACTTGCAAACGAGAACTGTTACAGAGTTCCCATCCTTCGCGGACCCTGCAACGGAACGTGGTCTTCAACGCCCAACACGGGAACTGCCGGCAGCCTTGCAAAAGCTTTCTGGTATCTCAACTTTAAAGGCGGACTCATCAACAGTGACAGCGATACTTTAAGCGGAGCGAACTGGGTAAGATGTGTAAGAAGCGGCACTGCTGAAGATATTCCTGAAACAGACTACACACCACCGAACGATCTCGGTGAATGTATCTTTGATGAAGAATGTGAGCAAGGCGAGTGGTGTGAAGAAAACACCTGCGTAATAATTCCTGAAAACACCTGGACAGACACTGAAACAGGGCTTACCTGGCAGGCTGGAGTTGTAGAGAACAGAACATGGCAGGATGCAGTTGACCACTGTGATGCACTTGATTACGAAGGATTTGATGACTGGAGACTCCCGAATCTTGATGAACTTAAATCTCTAGTTAAAGGTTGCGCTTTGATAGATTCCTGTGAAGTAACCTCATCCTGCACCGGCTACACAGCATGCAACGGCGGCTCTGATGCGTGTGACAAAGGATGCGGAAAAGGAAACTACCTTCCTGCGGAACTTGGACAGCAGAACGAAATGTACTGGACAAGCGACGAAGAAGAACAGACTCCCAAAAACGCATGGCTTGTCGATTTTTATTATGGAACCGTAAGCTATCTTCTCAAAACATGGGACAACAAGCTCGGCCGATGTGTCAGAGGCGAGATGAACTGATCTGATTTTTTCTCTTCCCTTGATTTTTAATCCATGCAAACTATATTGAAATAAAGATCAATCGGGGAGGATCAATATGAAGTTGAAACTTTTAATTTTTGGTGCTTTTTTACTTTTCACATTTAATGCATCCGCAAAACCTGAAATGTACGTCGCTCCCACTTTCGGAATGGGATTTTCCTTTGACACTCACAATACTGTCGGTTTCCTTGCAGGATTGGATATTGTCTGGAAAGTCTGGGAAAACAACAGAAAAGCGCCCGGAAAAATGTTCGCGGGAATTGATACCGGATTTGAATACTGGTTTCCTACAAACGATTATTTTAATTTTAAAAGACACCGTCTTGACTGGCCTGTAACAGGTTACTTTTCATACGAATTTAAGATCAATGCAGGCCCTTTGACATACATCGGACCTCACATAGGCATGGGAATCGGACTCAACCTTGAACATGATGACTATGTGAACCGAAACAATCAGACTTCATTTTATCCTTCCTTTGCCGGTGCATTCGGCGGAAGTCTTGTCTTTGCGAACAACTGGGTCGTCAAACAGAGCTTCACATGGGGTGTCGGCAACAGAGGCTGGGGTTCATTCAATGTTGAGGCAAGTTACAGATTCTAAGCTCCTCTGATCAGAAGAATACCATTCCTGTCTTATCAACGATCATTTTAGCAAGATTGTAGATCAGAGAGTCTTTTGCAAATGGTTGAAGTTCAATGAAAACTCCTTTTGTAAGAAGGGCATCGAAGATATAGATCATGATAAAAAGGATGAAAAGTCCTTTAAAAAAACCGGCTCCTACTCCTATCGTTTTGTTAACTTCACCAAGTGCACCTTCTCTTGCTTTGATAAGCCCTTTTAATGCGAAGAAAAATATCTGATAGACGGCAAAATAAACAACAAGAAATGCTACGATATAAAAACTTGAATAAAGTCTTGCTCCGGCAAAGGATTTCAACGCTGCCTCGACTGAGGGGAAATTGAAAACAATAAAGACCAGAACCATGACTCCTATCTTGAGCAGTTCTCTGAAACCGCCTGTCAGGTATCCGGCAACCATTGCAAGAACAAGGAACAAAACTGCAAAAATATCGAAAAACATAGATTTTCCTCCTTAAAAACTGAGCTATTTTTACAGTTATTACCCTAAAATTCAAGTTGTTTGTCGCCTATCTTAAATTAATTAGGTACGCACCTGTTGATTTTAAAAAACTATCAACCTATAATTTCGGGTCACGGATCTTTTCTTTTGGAG
>CAZTKP010000135.1:0-3640 GCA_964614215.1 uncultured Spirochaetales bacterium
TCATAACTCCTTTGCCGAGATATCTTTCCTTGTCACCGTCCCTGAGCTCAAGAGCTTCGTGAACACCCGTGCTTGCTCCGCTTGGAACTATTGCCGAAGCCATTACGCCGTTTGCAAGCTCGACCTCGACCTCAACAGTCGGATTTCCTCTTGAATCAAGTATCTCTCTTCCCTTTACTCTTATAATTTCCATCATTTTATCGCCTCCGCCATAAAGTTTATCAACCAACCGCGAAAGCATATTACTTTTAGAGTATTTTTTCAATTAAATTCAGATGAGGAATTCATTGTCTGCGGCAATGATCATTCGTCAGTAAGCGACACCTTCATCAAAACAGGATTGTGATCTGAGAACTCAAAACCCATATCAACTGTGCGGACCTCAACGACCTCAACATCGGGACTCACGAGAAAACCGTCAATAACTGTAGTAAAATTAACACCTTTTCTGTATGCAGACTCGTTGTTTCTCACTGTCGCAACCTTTGCATCATAAGCCCATTTCCAGCCTTTTGGTGTCCATTTATCGTCAATTTTCTGAGCCCAGAGAAGATACTTTTCATCCGTAGTATATTTTCCGAACTGATCTTTGCTTACGCTGGGTATCCTCTGATTCCAGTCTCCGCCGATAATTACAGAGTTTCCTTTCCCTGACTCCTTCAGTGCAAATTCCCTTAGAAGTCTCATCTGCCTGTTTCTCACTGTTCCATCATCATAGGCACTGAGATGAATATTTATGACAACCAGCTCTTTTTCACTGTCTTTAATTCCATATCTTGAAACAAGCATACACCTCTTTAAATGGAACAGTTTTTCAGGCCATGAATCCGTACTCGGAAGAGAGTATCTTTCCGCCTTCTCTGATTTGAACTGTGATGCTGTAACTATGCCTGAATAGACTTTCTCGATTGGATCCCAGACAGGAACAGGGACCATAAAGACCTTAAAATTCGGAGCAAAAAACAGTTCGAAATTAGGCAGCATTGAATTTAGCATCTTAAATTGATTGATATTGAAGGATCTGTTTGAATCTCTGTCAATTTCCTGAAAAAGGTGGATATTGCTTTCTTTATCTATGACCGTCTCCATAATTCCTCTCAGATTTCTCTCTACCACCACCCTGTTTTCAGGCTTTGAACTGACACCTCCATCCATGAAAAAATCTGCATCCTTTCCCAGTCCTCCGTAACCGATATTCCAGGTCATCAGCGTCAGCTCATTCTCAACTTCTGTCCTGCCCGCTTCACCTGAAGGGTCTAACAACTCAATGGTCTGAGGGTCATACTCGTGAATAACTGCGGTCAACAGAAAAATACCTATGGAAAAAATTATGGAGAAAAGAAGTATTAAAAGGACTTTTTTCATTTAGAATCTATACTGCACGTTGATCATGGTATTAGTCGGCATCTCATTAATGAAATCTTCCATCAGATCAGGATCAAGAGACGTTCTTTTCCCACTGAAAGTGCATCCGAAAGAGATTCCGGGCTTTTTTCTTCATCAGCAAAAATTAAACTGAAGCAAAATATCATCATTAATATTATTAAGACTTTTTTTGTAACAGGCATTCCCGACCTCGTTGTCTATTTGTTAGTTTGCTTTTCAAATTTATGCTTAATTCCATTAAAAATCAAGTTTAGCAGGACACGCACTTTTGACTTGAAATATCTTTGGTGTATAATTTGACAGTTTTATTTAATCAACTCACGAGGTAGTTATGAGACTTATAGAAAAGTCATTGAATTTACTAACAGTTGTTGCCGTCACTTCCATTATGGTCTTTGTTTCGTGCGATAGAAATGACAGGATAGACCCTAAAGTTCTCAAACAGAGGGAAAAGCTCGTCTCTCTTAACTACAATTTTACAGAAGAAGCTTTTGCCGATGCCGTTAAAAAGGGCGAACTTGACGTAGTTAGACTTTTTATTGAAAGCGGTATGAGCCCTGACACAAAGGTTAAGCTCGGGCCTTACGACGTGCCTGTGATCTTTTATGCACTTGAAAATAAAAAGGAGGATGTTGTAAGACTTCTCATCCATTTGGGAGCTAATCTTGAAGCAAGTGCCGCCGGTGTAACCGTTCTGATGAAAGCTGCGGAGCAGGCAGAGGTAAGGACTCTTGAGGCAATGATCGAAAAAGGCGTAAATGTCAATAAGTTCGGTGAACTCGGGATCACTCCCCTTATGGCCGCTATTGAAGCAGGAAACGACGGTGCAGTATGGCTGCTGATCAACTCAAAGGCTAAAATAAAGACGAAAGATAAATTCGGGATCACACCGCTCATGAGAGCTGTCAGAAAGGGTTCTGTCGACATCGTTAAGGAACTTATCAAAAGAGGTGCAGATATTCATGCACAGTCGAAAAGAGGCCTTACTGTCTACAACATGATAGGTGAAAAGAACAAAGAGGCCCTTGAAATTCTTCTCGAGGAGGCGAAACCTGATGAAAAGAAAAAATAAGCTCTGTATGTTTCTTGTTTTACCGATCGTTCTCTCATTTTCATGTTCAGAAAAAAAGATGGAAAGAACGGAAAAAGCTGAGGATAAGACCTGTGAGATAAGTACTCTTGTCAAAGGAGACGTCACTAAACCTCAACTGACCGTTATTCTTGCTGAAAAGCTTACGTCTCTTCCGCTTTCATGCATTGAAAAACACTATCCTTATAAACCGGGACATGTGCATAAAAGTGAAAAGAGCACCGTTCCGCACCATGTTAAAACACCAGTCTTTTCAGGTTGTTTTGACTGGCACAGTGCCGTTCACATGCACTGGACCCTCGTGAGGCTTATGAGACTTTTTCCGGACATTAAGACTAAAGATCAGATCGTTGAACTCCTTAACCGCCAGCTGACTAAGGAAAAGGTAAAAAAAGAGATAGAGTTCTTTGAGCAGAAACATAATCAGATCTTTGAAAGGACCTACGGCTGGGCATGGCTGATGAGGCTTCAGAGCGAGCTTATCCTGCTTGACAGTCCTGATTCAAAAAGATGGGCGGAAACATTAAAGCCGCTTGTAAATATGATCAGAGACCGAACTATCGAATACTTTAAAAAGCTGCCAAAACCTGTTCGTCCCGGAACTCATTCCAACACAGCTTTTTCAATGAATCACATGTTAGCTTACGCCCATGCTGCGGCTGACAAAGAACTTGAGCAGTCAATTGAGACAACAGCACTGAAATTCTTTAAAAATGACCGTTCCTGTCCTGTCGGCTATGAACCTAGCGGCGTTGATTTTATCTCACCATGTCTCTCTGAAGCATACCTTATGTCTCAGATCATGGATAGACCGGATTTTGCCGAATGGCTTGACAGGTTCTTTCCTGAAATGTGCGATAAGAATTTCAAGAACATAACCACTCCGCCAACCGTAACTGACCCGAAAGATTACGTTATCGGTCATCTTGTCGGTCTTAATTTTCAGCGTGCCTGGGCTTACAAAGGTATTGCGGATGAACTCTCAAAGAACGATCCCAGAAAAGAAGTTTTCATCGAACTTTCGGATATTCACTTAAAAAGCGGACTTGAAGGAATGGATAAGACCGGATACGGCGGAAGTCACTGGCTCGCAAGCTTTGCAACGCTGGCGTTTACGTATTACTTGTAGGGGTTGATCCATGTATCCACCCTAATTGGAACGCA
>CAZTKP010000135.1:3688-6109 GCA_964614215.1 uncultured Spirochaetales bacterium
TTAACCACTTTTTCAATGATTTTATAAGGTTTATCACTTGTCATATCGACGCCTGCATCTTTGAGCATATCCAGCGGAGGTTTTGAGCTTCCTGCTTTGAGAAATCCGTCGATATAACTTTGTGCAGGGATCTCCCCTCTTCTTACACTTTCAGCAAAGCTGAGCGCTCCGATGAATCCTACGACGTATTTGTAGACGTAGTAGTTGTAGTAAAAATGAGGAACAAATGCCCACTCGTTCTTATAAAGAGGATCAATGACCATAAGGCCCTTTTCCTCACCGTAGTATTTTGAAAGTGTGGCACCGTAAGCTTCTGTCAGGAATTCAGGTGTAAGTACGCTTCCCTCCTCAACTTTTTTATAAATTGCGTCTTCAAATTCAGCAAACTGCATCTGTCTGAAAACTGTTGAGCGGATCATTTCGATATAGTGGTTTAGAAGGAATTTTTTCTCTTCCTTATCCTCAGTGGTATCAAGCAGGTGGTTGATAAGCATTATCTCGTTGAACGTGCTTGCGACTTCTGCGACAAAGATGGTGTACTGTGATTTTTCAAATGGCTGACAACCGTTTGAATAGTAGCTGTGCATCGCGTGTCCCATCTCATGAGCAAGAGTTGAAACTGAGTTGTAGTCATCAATATGGTTAAGCAGAACGTAAGGATGTGTGTCGTAAGCTTCTCCTGACATGTATGCACCGCTTCTCTTTCCCTGGTTAGGATACACATCGACCCAGCCGTTTTCAGGCTTCATGGCATCTGCGATAACGTTTTTATACTCATCGGTCATAGGCTCCAGAGCCTTATTAATAAGCTCAACTGCCTGCTCATAGTTGTATGTGTTATCAACTCCGCCACTAACCATTTTTGCATAGACATCGTGGTATCCCTGATCGGGAATGTTAAGGACTTCTTTTTTAAGTGCCAAATACTCGTGCATTGCAGGAAGAATTGCATTGATGTTGTCTCTGAGCGTGTAGAAAAAGTCTTCCGGAAGCTCATTTGACTTCATTTCAGCGGCTAAAGAGTCTTTATGTTTTCTGATCCCTGCAACTGTTGTGTAGTATTTTGTCTGGTAGTGAAGCATCTTTGCGATCGCATTTTTATTTCCGTCGTAAGCTGCCCAGAATGCATCGAAAACCCTCTTTCTCACATCTCTGTCGTCACTCTGCCTGAATCTGGCGTAAGTAGGCATATTTACTTCAACAAGTTCACCGTTAAGCTCAATTTTGGGGAATTTCATGTCAGTTGATGAAAATGTTGAATATGTTTCATACTCGGCATAAGCCAGTGCTCCGAAGCGCGCCATTATTTCCTCTTCACCTTTTAAAAGTGTATGAGGTTTATTTTTTAGAAGAGCATCGAAGTATCTTGTAAAATCCTTCATCTCAGGTCTGTTCTGATAATCCTTGAGAACTTCCGTGTCAAAATCAAGGAGTTCAGGCTCGACATATGATGATGCCTGAGCGAGTTTAGTTGAAAGTGAATCGACTCTGCCTGCAAGTTCCTGCCAGGCGGCTACTGACATATCAACGTCACGGTTTCTGTGTGCGTAGCTTTCAAGTTTCATTACTCTTCTCATGCAGTCACTTGATGTTTTAAGCACCTTTTCAAGATTTGCAAAATCGTCTAATTTACCAGCAAATTCAGGTATTTTTGCAACTTTTTCATTTACGAACTTTATTTCCGCTTCAACTGCTTCCTTATCTGCATAAAGATGCTCCGGCTGCCATGTGTACTTTTTGTCAACTTCATTTCTCGGTTTCATTAATTTCTCCATTTATCAGTTTATTGAACTCTTCTTCATTTATCACTTTTACGCCTAGTTTTTCGGCTTTTACGAGCTTACTTCCCGCCTTTTCTCCAGCGAGTAGGTAGTTTGTCTTTTTGCTGACCGATCCTGAGACTTTTCCGCCTCTTTCCTTTATCATTTCTGCAAAGACTGGTCTTGGTTGGGAGAGTTCTCCGGTGATGACAAAGGTTGTGTCTTTAAATATCAGCAGAGATTCATCGATCTTTTCAGGGTAGATAAACTCAAGTTTTTCCTTAAGCACTTCAATTTCCCGAATATTGTCTGGGTTATTGAAGAATGTCACGATCGAGTTTGCGACTGTTTCACCGATGTTGTCAATTGCGACGAGTGTTTCTGTGTCAACATTCATCAGTTCATCAATATCAAACCTCTTTGCGAGTTCCCCTGCGAGAAACTCACCGATCCCGTCAATTCCAAGCGCGTAGAGGAAGCTCTGAAACTTAACCTTGCGGCTTTTTTCAATAGATTCAAGGAGTTTTGACACACTTTTTTCACCCCAGCCGGGCTCCATCATCAGGAACATTGAGTAATCTCGAATGGAAAAAACACCTGAAACGTTCTTAAGCCAGCCTTTGTTGAACAGGAAATCAACCTGCTTTTCTCCAAGTCCGTC
>CAZTKP010000135.1:6209-7267 GCA_964614215.1 uncultured Spirochaetales bacterium
TTGTGCAAAGTTGCGCGTTTTACGACAACTCCGCCTATTTCGACTGCTTCAAGTTCAGCAACTGGTGTCACTGTTCCCGTTCTGCCCACCTGCCATGTTATTTCGTTGAGTTTTGTGGTCTTTTCAACTGCGGGAAGTTTGTAGGCTATCGCCCACCGCGGTGATTTTGTGAGCACGCCCGCCCTTTTCTGCTCGCTGAAACTGTTGAGCTTGATAACTAGTCCGTCAATGTCGTAAGGAAGCTCTGCTCTTTTTGCGATAACTTCATCAATGAGCTTTTCAATTTCGACTATCTTTTTGAGTTTCATGAACTCGGGAGTTCTGAACCCGAGCGATCTAAGTTTTTCATGAAGTTCTATCTGAGATGTGATTCCGCTTTCGCCCTCACCCGTTGTTCCGTATGCGAAGAATTTTAAGTTTCGAGTGGCTGTAACTCTTGAATCAAGCTGTCTAAGTGATCCCGCAGCCGCGTTTCTCGGGTTAGCAAACGGTTTTTCGCCGCTTTTGAGCCTTTTTTCGTTTACATCGCTGAAACTTTCAAGGGGAAGGTAGACCTCGCCCCTTATCTCAACTTTTGCAATAGACGCAAATTCTTTTATCTCAAGTGGAATATTTCGCACAGTCGCCACATTTTCCGTGACATCCTCACCGGTTTCACCGTCTCCGCGAGTTGCAGCGCGTGTGTACTTCCCGAATTCGTAAAGAACGTTAACCGCCAGACCGTCGATCTTATATTCAGCAACGTAACCATCTTCCACGTCAAATTCCAGACGATTGAAAAATGCTTCGACCTCTTCAACATCAAAAGCATCGTCCAGAGACATCATTTTCTCTGAGTGGACAACTTTGGAAAAACCTTCGCGGATGCCTGCACCTACTCTCATTGATGGTGAGTATGGGACTTTGAGCTCCGGGTGAGCACGCTCAATATCTATCAGTTCACGGTACTTTTTGTCGTACTCCGCATCACTCATAAATGGTGCGTCATCACGGTAGTATGCCACTGAAGCTTTGTTGAGAAGTTCTACAAGCTCAAGGTAACGATCCTGCATCATTTT
>CAZTKP010000136.1:0-7263 GCA_964614215.1 uncultured Spirochaetales bacterium
GGAAAATCTGGAAAGAATGATCAGGGAATATAACGTCGCAGACATTAATGTCGTGTGGAGCAAAATGGTTGTAAAAAACGATCGTTTTCAGGAGTTTTCCGCAAATATGGGAAAAACAATGCCTGAAATTGCTATTTTTGCAGTAACTGTGGGAAATGAGCCTTCAAAAACCTCAAAAAAGCTGTATGAAGAAGGTTCGTACTTTGACTACTATCTTTTTCATGGTCTGATGGCTGAACTCGTCGAAGCCGGAGCTGAGTGGATAGAACAGAAAGTCAGAAATGAAATGTCGCTTACAAAAACTAGAAGAATATCTCCCGGCTATCCCGCCTGGCCTCAAATCGAAGACCAGAAAAAGCTCCTTTCATTACTAAATGGTGAAAATCTGGGCATCACTCTGACAAGTTCATATCAGCTTGTTCCCGAGCACAGTATAACGGGTGCAGTTGTGGAGATTCATTAAAAATCTTGAAAAAACCCTATTAACAGTCTATTTTATATAGAGACTGTTTAGTTTATGGAGTGAATATGAAAAGGGGAATTGCTTTTATAGTTATCATGATGTCAGTGACTGCTCTTTTTGCGGCTAAGTCAAAAGTTGCTGTTATGGATATTTATGACCGTTCCGGGAACATCTCGGCAAAGATCATTGAAAATGCCACTGAGATGATCAGAGGTAAGCTTTCTTCAACTGGTAAGTTCATGGTTATTGACCGCTCTAGCCAGCAGAAAAAGATGAAGACTCTTATCGGAAAGGAAAAGAAGGAAAGCTATAAAAAGAACTATGACAAGGAAAGCCAGATACCTCTGGGAAGAGCGCTTGCGGCGGATTCGATCCTCAGAAGCACGATAAGCTGTCTTGGAAACGACTGTATGCTCAGCGCAGAGCTTGTAGATATTGCAAAAGAGGTCTCAACAAGTGGCGGAACTTCAAAGTTTACATATGACGCGACTGATCTTTCATCTCTTATTTCAGCAATTGAAGACGTTGTTGAGCAAATTGCCGAGATGAATTCAGGATCACTTGCTCAGATGTCTCAGCAGATGCCTCAGCCTAACGATCAGTTCAGTGATGTCTATGCTGACCCCAACGCTTCTTTCAGGATCATTTTTGATGCCAGTGAGAAGTCTAATGTCTATGTTGACGGTTCAAGAGTCTGTAAATCAACTCCATGCGAAACAATGGTTCAGGGCGGAAATCACTCTGTAAAAATGGTTAGCCGTAATATGGCTCCCATGATAGAGGATATCAAGTTCTTTAGAGATGAAAGGATCGTTTTTCAGCTTACAGAAAAGGGTGCTGTTGCGATAATCAACCCTGTTACTGAGGACGGAAAACCTGTTACCGGTGTTAATGTTATGAGCAAAGGCCAGCTTCTCGGGACAGCGCCGGGATCTTTTTTCGTTACTCCCGAAAACAACAGGCTCGTTCTGCAGAGAAACGGTTTTGAGGAAAGAAAGCTCAAAATAAGGATCAAGGACGGAACAGAGATCAATCTAAGTCCTGAAATGGAATTTGAAACATACAGGCCGTACAAAGGCGGAGCTATCGCAGGTTTCGTTGTCGGCGGAATAGTTCTTGCCGGTGGACTGGTATCAATGATGGTTGCTGAAACCCTTGATGCTCTGAACGAACCTTCGGGTGACGCATGGCTCGCAGGTTATGCAATGGCTGGAATTGGCGCAGGCGGAATTGTTCTCGGTATCGTTCTTATCTCAATTAAAAAACCGGTTCCCGCAGCTGAAAAGTTCACAATAAACGTCACAGGAAACGGCGCAAAAGTTTCTTTCAAATACGATTTCTAGAATTAAAGCGGAATCTCAAAAACAAAGGTATATTCAATGATGGCATCGACGGGTTTTCCGTCTTTTGTTTTGCCGGGTACAAATTTATAGTTCTTTGCGGTCTTGACAGCTGCTTTTGTGAAGAGGGGATGTTCGCTTTCAATGACTTTTACGCTTAAAACTTTTCCTTTTTTAGATATTGAAAGCTCAAGGATAACCTCTCCTTCGATCTCATCTTCCTCAAGCTCCTGCGGATACTTAGGTTTTGTCGGGTTTATGGCTCTAGGCATGGTCGCAAGTTCTGTAACTGGTACAGGAGAGAACTTATCTGCATCAGTGTCTCTTTCTTCAAGATCTTTGCCGGCTGAATAGTCTTTAACATCTTCAGGCGGAGTGTACTCTTTTTCCATTTCCTTCATAAGAGTATTTCCGACCCTGACACCGATACCTTTTGTCGCTTTTTCCTTATCAACGGTCTTTTTTGTCACTCCGAAAACGGGTTTCACTTCCTCTTCCTGCTTTTCAGGCTCTTTTTTCACGTGACTGACAGGAGCCTGCTTTATTTTTTTCTTCACTGCTTTTTTCGGTTTGGGCTTAGGTTTCGGTTTCGGCTTTTCCGGTTCCGGCTTTTTTATCTCAACTTGAACGAACCTTGAATCACGATACTCCTTTTCAAAGATGTGAGATCTCTGAACATGAAAGAACGAGGCTGCAAAAGTTACGTGAATGAGAGCTGACAGCAGAATGCCGAGCAGCAGAAACCGGTTCTTTTTCATTTGATCTGCTTAAGAGCCTCCTCGTCATACTCCACGTTGATAGCAAAATCATATATCTCAAGTTGTCTGACAAGGTCAATAATATCAACCACTTTACCGTGATTCACCTTTCTGTCGGCAGAGATGACTACCTGGATCTCTTTATTGTGGGCCTTTTCCGTTTTGACCTGTGTGCCCAGATCCTCGATGGTTCCGAACTTTTTCCCTGAAAGGTAGTAATCTCCCTGCTGAGATACGAGTATGGAAAGAGTTTTTCTTTCGATCTCCTTACCTGTTGCGGCATGGGGAAGGTCAACTTCAATGGCTTCCTTTGCGACAAAGGTGCTCACAAGCATGAAAATTATAAGCAGTACTAGCATGATATCGACAAGCGGAGTGACATTTATCTCCGAAACGATCTTACTTTCATCATTCTGCGAAAAATCAGGTCCTTTCATATTTCACCTACTCAGTAACTTCAATTTTAAACCAGATAAAGTCCTGCCCCCATCTGTAATCTTCAGGGCCCTCAGCTTCAACGGCCCTGTCCCTTATAACACCGTAGAAGTTAAAAGAAAAGGGCAGTTCATCTTTCTTTTCGTTCATTTCTTCGAGAACTTTCTTAAGGGTGATGGCCATAAACTTTCTGTTGTGTGTAGCCCTTTCATCTTCCGGGATCAGATCGTTATATTTTTTACTGTCAAGCTCAAGGTCAAAGACTTCATCAAGCTTTTGTTCAAAATCCGAAGTGAAGTACCAGCTGTAACTTATTCTGTCATAGCCGGTATCTTCATTTATTTGCATAAAAAATATCATGGTTTCAGGAAGATCTGAAAGTTTTACCGTCAGAGTTTCTTCCTTAAGGATCTCATGTTCGATCTTTTTGTTGTCTTTATACCAGGAAACTTTGACGTTCTCGATGACAGGGTTCACGTTTACAGCCTCTTCGGGAGTTTCCGGATATATTCTAAGAGTCTTGGAGACATTTATTGTTCTGGACTCATCAGTTCCTTCTATAGGATTTTCAAAAGATGCCATGACAGGAAAATCAAGAAACCCTCGTTCTTCGATCTGGTCAATGAACATCTGCGCCTCTTCTGGTTTTTCACCTTCATCAGGGATCATATTCTCAATATTTTCAGGAATCGGAAAGACCAGAGGTTTAGTGTAAGGCAAGGTAAGTTCTTCAGTGCCTAACCACTTGATCTCAAGGTCTGAGTCCTGTGAAAATGTTCTTCCTCCGATAAAAATCTCCATTGAAACAGTATCCCCCGGGACAGCTTCCACAGGATCGCATTTAAACCCGATGGGTCTTCTTTCGTTGATAATGTAGGCCGGAGTTACCGTAGGATTCGGTTCACAGCCTATAACAAACAGAAAGAGGATAATTAATAATATTCGCATCAGAAATCCCCCTTAAGTCCAATGAACAGCATGAAGGGAAGCCCGTAGGTGTTAACTTTTTCAGTGAAGTCACTGCTGTAGCTGACCCCCAGAACATTTTTTGCCATGTAGACATTCTGAATATCCAGATAGGTCGACAGTATCCACTTGTCAAAAAGCCAGTATTTATCAACCCTGATATCGAGCTGATGGGTTACAGGAAGTCTTGAATCGTTAACATCTCCCTGATAGTTGGGTATAGTGAACCTGTTATCAGCATCAAAGTAGTAGTCAGAGTTTAGAAGTTCTGAATAAGGAGCACCGGATGCGAGCTTGAATCTTAGCCCTAACTGCCAGTATTTATTGGGTTTATAGCTTGCGACAGCGATAAGGTTGTGGTTGACGTCAACATCGAAAGCTCTCCATTCGCTATCTGGAGAATCCTTTCTTTCAGATATGCAGAAACTGTATGATATCCATCCAAAGAACTTGTCTGTCATCTTGTGCCTGACAAGGAATTCAACACCGTAGGCGTATCCTATCCCGCCATTTGAGAAAGATGAAAGATCCTCGGCATTGTCTCTTTTTACAAGATCAAAAAAGTGCTTGTAGTAACCCTGAAGATCAAATTCAAGAACATCGATAGGGTTATATTCCAGACCCAGAATTGCATGAACCGCTTTCTGCGGCCTCAGTCCAGGAGTTCCCCATGGCTCATAGCTTTCGTCGTTATCCGGAATCTGTGAATAAAGACCGGTAGCAGCTTTAATTGTCCACTGGTCATTGAATTTATATTTAAGAGAAAGTCTGGGATCAAAGATCATCTGGCGGTTATGTTCGTCATAGATGAAGTTAAATCCGGGAACGGCCATAAAGCCGCCGAAAGTTATCTCGTCCATAATGTAGAATCCCGGAAACCAGTAATGACCCTCAGAGTGGTCCTCGATCTCTTCGGAAAGCGGGTTGTATGCAACTTCACCTTCTTTGGGCATTGCAAAAAGATTAACATCGAGGGTGTAGAATCCGTAAAAGAACTTAGCACCGTACCTGAGTTTATGATTTTCATTAAGCTTGAGTTCCATCTTTTCACTAAGTTCGACCTGAGTGTAGAAGTTTCTGAAATAGGCGGAACTTCCTGCATCAAGATCAGCCCAGGCCACTTCGACCATCGGTGACAGCAGACTTTTAAAGTTCTTCTTTTTGTAATGCCATTCAGTTGTCAACTGAAGGAACTGAAGCTGAGTTGAAACGGTGTTTCCCATTTTCTGCAGAGTAGTCTGGTTGTCAAAACCGACCTTAACTTCATCCCATGTTCCGATGAGGTACATTTTCAGCTTATTCCTTCTGGAGAACTTATGAACATAGAGGATAGTTCCGTCGTAGTAAAAAGGATATGTGGAAAAGGAAAAAAGCGAGGTGTCAAGCAGCCCTATCTTTTCACCGAGCAGAACATACAGGTCAAGCATTCCACGCTTAAAAGCAACTGCGATATAGTCTTTTTTAGTTATCGGACCTTCAACCATAAATGAAGCTGAAAGAAGGCTGAAGTTGAGGTATCCTCCCCATCTGTCGTCTCTTGGATCTCTCAAATTAAGCTGAACAACTCCGCCCATTGTGTTAAAGTATTCAGCGGAGAATCCTCCTGCGAAAAAGTCAAGAGATTCAACCAGTTCCGGCTCGATCACAGGATCAATACCTCCGAAATGATAGAGCAGCGGAACGCCGTGTTCATCGACCACAGTGCTTGAATCCCCGGCAGAACTACCTCTTATGACAAGTCCGCTTCCGTAACCGTTGAAAACTGAAATATTGGTGACTCCCGGAAGACTGGTGATCGCCTTGAGCACGTCTCTGTTAGTTCCCGGAATCTTGGATGCTTCTTCAACAGTTATCCTCTGAACGGAGACTTCACCTTTGTTCTTTTTGCCGGTGATAACGATCTTGTATGGATTGATAACAAGCGGTTCAAGCCTGAAAATGAGATCGAGTTTCTCACCTTTTTTCACTTCAACTTCTGTCTCATATTTCTCGTAACCGATTATGGGAAAGGAAAAAGTGTATTTTCCCGGCTTGATCTTGAAGGAGAAAAGTCCTTTTTTGTCAGTTCTCACCTTCTTGATGTTCTTTTTTCCCTCAAGAATATAGAAGTTCTTTTTTGCAACCGCTGCACGGGTTCCTCTTTCAAGAACTTCTCCCTTTACAGTGATCCGGGCTTCCTGAACGGTTTTCTGAATAGTTCTTTTTGCATCTGTCTGGACCTGTGCAGGTTTTTTTTCATTCTCTTTCTTCTGTTCCTCAGCAATAATACAAAACGAGCCGAGCATTATCAGAATAAGCAGTAAAACTTTTTTCATTTAAAGACCCATCCCCAAAATCCATACCAAATATAACAAAGAGTTGAGTAGTTGTCCAATCTTAATATTGATTTATGATAGAGACACTATATATTAGACGCGTTGAAAGTGTCGGAGAACAGCGTGAATATATATAGTGAAGAGTCCAGAGAAAAGTACTATCAGGCAAGTTTGCCGGAAATAATATCAAATGCCAGAATTATATCGACAATTGTGCTTATTCTGACCATTTCATCTATGGTTCTGGACATCTTGTTACTTAGATCGGTAATTTTTCTATCCATCAGGATCGGCGCAATATTTTTTGCTCTGTTAACGTTGACTGCATCGTTTTCAGGATCGGTGGTAAAAAGAAGGATCATCAACACGGGATTGATACTGAATGCTCATTTTGGCGTCAATCTTATGAATGTCCACGTAATTCTAATTGCTTATACAGACAAAGACCTTCCTCAGATCTTTAAGGTCACATCAATATTCATAGCCTGTCTGACACTGATGGTTGAGGTGGTGTTCAGTTCAGGTATCAGACGATATCTCTATATTTCGATCCTGCCTCCGGCTGCAATAATTACTATATCTATATATTTTATAGGGATCCCTGATCATGACTGGATGGTTTTCATGATATTCCCTATCTGTCTTTTTATTACTCTTTTTGTTGCCTGGAAGCAGGATCGGCAGGATAGACAGAAGTTCTTCAGGGATCAGATCAATATTGAAAAAGACGTTGTAGAGAAAGAAGCAAAGCTTAAGGATGAATTCATTTCCAATGTCCGCCATGAACTTAGAACACCTATGAACGGGATCGTTGGAATTCATCAGTTGCTGAAAAAGACAGACCTGACAGCAGAACAGAAAGAACTGCTTGATATGGCGGAAAGATCAAGCAGTCAGCTTGCAAACATGATAGAAGATCTGCTGGACATATCAACAATGGACCAGAGAGTTATAACACTGAAACTTGAGGAAGTTGAACTTCATGA
>CAZTKP010000137.1:0-7238 GCA_964614215.1 uncultured Spirochaetales bacterium
CCCGAACTGTCAAAATTTAAATTCCCTCCTTTTGTATCAGGGGAGAGAATTTTTTCTTAAAAAAATTAGGAAAGTTTATAGAAATTCGAACGAATAGTCAATATTTGAATTTGGTCTTGAGACCTTTTAAGGTATGGATGCAGTCTAATCTAGACTTTAGTGTCTAATTTTGCTACAATAACTTTGTTTATTAAAACTTAAAGAGATAAAATTATGAAAAAATTACTAGCCTTGATTTTATTGATAAATATCGTTCTCTTCACTTCATGTAATACCTCCGAAACAGAGACAGATTATGATCAGAAAAGTGACCAGAATTCAGAAAACAACGAAGACATCAATAACATAATTAACGACGAAGATGTTAATGATAACTCAAAAGATGAATGGATTAAGCAATGGGGCTCAACATCCGAAGACTTCGCAAACTCTATTGCTGTGGATAGCAAAAATAATATTTATATTGCTGGAAACACATTGGGAGACCTAGGCGAAAATACAAACAAAGGTAGTTCTGACGCCTTTATAACAAAATTAAGATCTGACGGTACTGAGCTTTGGACAAAACAGTGGGGAACATCTGAACATGATTCTATAAGATCAATTACTTTTGATAAGGATGATAATCTATATATTACGGGAAGAATGAATAATTCTGAGAAAGGTGTTTTTCTTGTAAAAATGAGAACAGACGGCACCAAAGTGTGGGAAAGAAGAATGGGTGCCACTACTCTAGACTATGGACAGTCAGTTATAACAGATAATAGCGGAAACATATATGTGGTCGGAACTACTCACGGAAATATTGATGGCAGCAGTGAAATACAAAAATGGGATATTTTTCTTACAAAATGGGACTCCGATGGCTCAGAAATATGGAGAAAGCAATTGAATTATCCACCATTTGAGGTTTTTACCGAAGAAGCCGTTGTAGACACAAAAGGAAATATTATTGTAACTGGTAGAACTCGATATGAAGAAATGTTGCTTACAAAATGGAATCCCGATGGAACCTTGCTCTGGATAAGAAAATTTGAAATTGAAGAAAGGAATGGTGGACTTTCTGTGACTACTGATACTTATGGCAACATATTTGTAACTGGATATTCTCAAGGAGATTTGAAAACAAACTCGAACAAGGATATTTTTGGTATATTCCTCGCAAAATGGAATCCTGACGGAATATTGATATGGGTTGAACAATGGGGAACTCATACTGCTGATGGTGGAACTTCCGTTCTTATTGATGATAGTGGTAAAATATTTGTAACAGGAAACACATCCGGTGATCTTGATGGAAATGTAGATCGCGATGGAATAAGGTTCGATGTTTTTCTGACAAAATGGACACCAAACGGGATTAAAGAATGGACGAAACAGTTCGGAACACGCGAGGATGATTTCAGCAATTATATGGTAATTGATAATGATTATGTTTATATTTTAGGAAATACAGAAGGTTCTTTTAACGGAAGCTCTTCTTACGGACTATCTGATATTTTTCTTATGAAATTAAAAAAATAGATTTAGTACCGGAACTTGGATTTCAAACCTTTGACCTGATAATGATCGACAGCCGCATTATGCTCTTTAAGAGTCTTTGAGAAGTAGTGATAACCCTTGTTAGTTGCAACAAAGTAGAGATACTTGGTCTTATCAGGATAAAGAACGCTTTTTATTGCGCTTTCTCCCATAAAACAGAGCGGAGTTACAGGAAAACCGTACCGGGTGTAGGTATTCCACGGATGATCTGTCAGAAGATGTTTTTTAAGCAGATTTCCTCCAAATTCCGGAAGGAAACCGTAGATAACAGAAGGGTCTGTCTGCATCTTCATGCCTATCCTTCTTCTGTTAAGAAAGACCGAAGCTATCATCGGCTGCTCATCCTTTACACCTGTCTCCTTTTCAATTATCGAGGCAAGTTTAAGCAGGTCGTAAACTGTCATATCGAGCGCCTTGATCTCTTTTTCATAGGACTTAAGAACATCTTTTAGCTCATCAGCCATCTTTTCCATAACAACAGCTATATCAGTGCCTCTTGGGAAGCTGTAGGTAGAGGGAAAAAGAAGTCCTTCACAGCTCTTTTTCTTTGGATAACCTATCTCTGTAAGAAAATCCCTGCTGTCACAAACCTTTAGGAAATCTCCGCTGTTATCCATCCATTCAAGATCCTTGAAAACACCTGCCGCATCATACTTGTTGTAACCTTCAGGAATCGTAAAAGAGTACATTTTCACCTTTCCTGACATAATGACTTTAGCCGCATCAACAGGAGTGACATCGCCACTAAAAATGAACTCTCCTGTCTTAAGCTTTGATCCCCATTTCTTTTCACGGATCATCAGATAGAACTTGTCCATATCTGTGATAATTCCATTTTTATGGAGCTTTGCCGCCGCCTTTTTCCAGCTGTCACCTTTTTCAACAGCAACTACAACTTCCTGCTTGAGGCTTACCGGAGTATTCTTAAAAGACTCGTAGCTCCTATAGATATAAATACCTGCAACAATAACTCCCGTGATGAGTCCGGCAATAATAAGAAGTATTGCTTTTTTCATTGTTACCTCCTATTTCTCAATACCAGTGCGAGCCTGAACGCCCCTGGTATAGTAGTGTTTTATCTCATTCATCTCAGTGACGAGATCAGCCTTTTCAATAAGCTCTTTGGGAGCTTTTCTTCCTGTTATGACGACTTCAACGCCCTCAGCTCTCTTCTCAACAGCTTCCCAAAGCTCTTCAAAGCTGAAAAGATTGTAGTAAAGCGCAATATTGGCTTCATCAAGAACAACAAGCTGGTAATCACCTGAAGCTAGTTTTTCAGCCGCATCCACCAGCCCATCTCTGGCAATTTTAATATCTTCTTCTGCGGGATCTTTGTAGATAAAACAGTCTTTTCCATACTGTTTTACTTCTATGTTTCCTATCTTTGGAAGCAGATCCAGTTCACTGTAGTGCATTCCCTTGACGAACTGCCCGATAAAGACCTTTTTACCAGCTGCTGCTGCCCTTAAAGACAGTCCAAGTGCCGCTGTTGTCTTTCCCTTCCCGGTCCCTGTGTAGACATGTACAAAACTGTCAGTTCTCAACGTTAAATCTCCGTGAAAGCTCTTTTTTATACTCATCAATATTGATCTCGATCCTGCTCACACCCTCTTCCATTGCAGCCTGCGCAACAGCCGCCGCTTCTTCGACCAGAACACGCGGATCAAAAGGTTTGGGAATAAGATAATCCTGACCGAACTTAAGAGAATCAAGACCGTAGATATCAAGTATCGACTGCGGAACAGGCATCTTTGCAACACGCATCAGAGCATGGGTAGCAGCCATCTTCATCTTCTCTGTTATCTTTCTGGCCCTTACATCAAGAGCACCTCTGAAAATCGCAGGGAATCCGAGCACGTTGTTCACCTGATTAGGATAGTCACTCCTTCCAGTCCCTGCAAGAGCATCGGGACGAACCTTCATGATCGTCTCGTATGGGATCTCCGGATCAGGATTAGCCATCGGAAAAATAACAGGGTCCTTGGCCATTTTCTTTATCATTTCCTCTGTCACCATACCCTTTACACTGGTTCCGATAAACACATCAGCTCCGTCAAAAAGTTCTTCCAGAGTTCTCATCTCTGTGTCTCTGAAAAGAAAGGTGTGGAAAGGACTCTTCTGATTCTCACGACCTTTATATAGAACTCCCTTACTGTCGTAGGCAAAAATGTTATCCTCTTTAAAACCGCAGTTGATCATGTGTTTTGCAATTGCAACTCCCGCAGCTCCGGGGCCAGTCAGTACAACTTTACAGTTCTCCGGTTTCTTACCGGCTATCTCCAGACCGTTCATGACTCCGGCAGCTCCGATAACCGCAGTCCCGTGCTGATCATCATGGAAAACCGGGATATCCATAATTTCCTTAAGCTTTTCCTCTATCATAAAGCAGTTGGGAGAAGAAATATCCTCAAGGTTTATACCACCGAAAGTAGGTTCCAGAGCTTTTACTATTTCGATGAACTTTTCAGGGTCCTTTTCAGCAACCTCAATATCAAAGGCGTTAACACCCGCAAAACGCTTAAAAAGCAGAGCCTTTCCTTCCATTACAGGTTTCGATGCAAGAGAGCCGATGTTTCCCAATCCAAGTACTGCCGTGCCGTCTGTTATTACTGCAACAAGGTTTCCTTTGCCTGTATATTCAAAAACTTTATCACGGTCTTTCTCTATTTCCAGACACGGGATAGCCACGCCGGGGGTATAGGCCAGAGACAGATCATCCTGCGTTTTACAGTTTTTTGTAGGAGTTATCTCTATCTTTCCCGGCTCGGGAAATTTGTGATAGTCCAGTGCTCTTTTCTTTTCCATTTCAACCTCAATAGTTAAACGATTATCATATTCAGTATTAAAGTAGGACTCAGGAGCACCATTATCCCTGCAAGAGCAAGGAAAGGGCCAAAGTAGATCGCATGCTCGAGATCCTTTTCATCATCTGTGTTAAGATCTTCTTTTTTCAGGTTTTCAGCAATTATCTTTTTTCTAAATATCAGCTTTGCCGCAAAAAAGAACAGAATTCCTGTCAGACAGGCAGCAAGAAGTATAAGCGGAATATACCGTACACCAGTATATGCACCTATCGCGGCAAGGATATAGACATCTCCAAGCCCCATTCCTATCTTTTTTGTAACAATATAAAAAACACCGATGGCAAGAAGAAGGATTCCGCCTCCGGCAGCTGCACCTACAACAGATTCAACCCAGCTGATCTCATTTGTAAAAAAAGTCCTCGCAACCCCTAGAATAACAAGCGGAAGAACTATCAGACTGTAAACATCCTGTGTTTTGAAATCTATTATTGCTGTTGCCGTCATTGCGGAAAGAAAGTAAAAAACAAAAAAAAGTTCCACGGAAACTCCGAACCTCAGGAACGCAAGAACATAAAGAAATCCATTAAGCATTTCAATAAGCGGATAGATAACCGATATCTTTTCACCGCAACCCGAACACTTTCCCCTGAGAAAAAGCCAACTTAAAACAGGAATATTCTCGTACCATTTTATCTTATGTCCGCATTTGGTACACGAACTTGGAGGAGTGACAATACTTTTGCCGATAGGAATCCTGTAGATAACAACGTTAAGAAAACTGCCCGTCAACATACCGAAAACAAGTACAACTAGCGTAGTGAACGGAAGAAACTGCTGACTATTTAGAATTTCAAACATAGTCTATCCTTTTATATTAAGTTTGGTTATTCTGTATCGTAGAGATCTTTCAGTAATATTAAGCATTCTCGCGGTTTCCTGACGATTGTTGTCTGTCTTTTCCAGAGCCTGCACAATATACTTTCTTTCAACCTCTTCAAGAATATCATCCAGACTTACGGGCTCATTAAGATCAATATCAACATCACTTGTTATCTTTTCAGAAATATGTCTCGTCATATTGAAACTTTTGTTGTCAACAACACCGTCTTTTGCAAAGACAGTTCCTCTTTCTACAATATTTTTCAACTCTCTTACATTGCCGGGAAAATCATAGGTTTTCAGAAAATTGATCATTGCATCTGAGAATTCAAGATCTTTTCCAGCTCTAACACTGAACTCTTCAAGAAAAAGGTTTGCCAGAGGAAGAATGTCCTCCCGTCTCTGATTCAACGGAGGAATATATATCTCCAGAACATTCAGTCTGAAATAAAGATCTTCTCTGAATAGTCCTTTCTCGATCTGGTCTTTAAGATCCCTATTCGTCGCAGCTATGAGACGGACATTAGTATTTATCTTCTCAGTGCCACCTACCCTTGTAAAATTCCTTTCCTGAAGAACTCTGAGAAGCTTCACCTGCATATTTTCGCTAAGCTCACCTATCTCATCCAGAAAAAGAGTGCCTTCCCCGGCAACTTCGAAGTAACCTTTTTTCATCTGATGAGCACCCGTAAATGAGCCTTTTTCATGCCCGAACAGCTCACTTTCAAGAAGTGTTTCCGGAATTGCTCCGCAGTTGATAGGATACCATGGATGGTCTGTTCTTTCCGAGCAAGCATGAATGAACTTTGCTAGAACCTCTTTGCCTGTTCCGCTATCACCTGTAAGAAGTACTGTGCTGTCTGTAGGGGCTATCTGTTTTGCGATTTCCAGAATATTTTTCATCTGAAGACTTTGAGATACGATCTTTGCAGCGGAATTTTTTGTGATCACTCGGCTTTTCTTTCTGCCAGGTTTTTTTTCAGATGTTTTGTCCCCTTCCAGCTCCTCAAGCTTCTGAATACATTTTTTGACGATATCTCTAATTTCTGCAACATTAAAAGGCTTACTCACATAATCAGCAGCACCCAGCTCGATCGCTTTGATAGCCTGTTCAGTAGAAGCAAAAGCTGTAATAACAACTATCTGGGTCTTTGATGTCCTCTGAATGAACTCGTTAAGCAGGTCCAGTCCGTCAATTGCCTCAGGCATATTATAATCCATCAATATTACACTGAAACTACTGTCTTTTAATTTGTCCAGAGCCTCTTTTCCATTTGAGGCGACCTCAACATCATATCCGTCCTTGGTCATAAGGATCTTTAAAAACTGGCGCATACTCAGTTCGTCATCAACAACAAGTATCCTTTCCTTTGTCATCTATGCCTCCCTTATTCTTTTGAGAGTAATCTCTATTCTGGCACCTTCTTCTGTATTCGTTGCTCTGACAGTACCCCCAAACTTTGTGATGACCCTGTATACCTGGGCAAGTCCCAGACCTGTCCCTCTCTTTTTAGTCGAAAAGAACGGATCAAAGATCTTGTTTATGCTGTTTTCATCGAAGCCGGGACCGTTATCATCAAAGTACAGCTTAATACTGTCTGTATTTAATTCACTAAAGATCCTCACCTGCCCTATGTTCTGCATTGCTTCGGCACTGTTGAGAAGTATATTCCATATCACTTCTTTCATTCTGTCATAATCCACATAGATCTTAACATTATCAACATCTACAGAGAGTTCAATATCCGGATTTCCTATTCTGAAAAGTTTTTCAACATCGGTAATAATTTCAACAATGCTCCAGTCATTCATTGAAAAACGGATCTCCTCTGTGTACCTGAAGAGAGAGTCCAATAGTGTCTTAACCCTTTGGCCTTCACGTTGAACAATATTTATCAGCTGTTCGCCCTCAGTTCCGCCCTTTTCTACATCTATCTCCGAAAACATCAGTTCACTAGCTCCGATCAGACTTGCCAGAGGGTTTTTTATCTCATGGGCCATGGATGCAGTAAG
>CAZTKP010000138.1:0-3295 GCA_964614215.1 uncultured Spirochaetales bacterium
CCATATCCTGAACATCATAATCATGCAAATCCTGATCATCCTGTAAATCATGGTCAAAATCGTGGTCAGAATCATGGTTCTGACTGTCACTGCATGAAGTGCACAAGCACAACAAAACAACAAGCACCAACAAATTCAAACTCTTATACATCAAGCTATCTCCAGCAAAAAGCAGAGTTTCACATATTGAGAATACTTTATTTCACATTCCCGCAAGTTCTTTTTGCAGGTAAAAACAAGTTAATTAAAACGTTGCTAATTATACCCATTTTTTATTTCAAGACAATTATTGGTTTTTTGTTAATATTTTTTTGGCTTTATTAACACAATCCGTATATTCACCGAAGAGAGGCGTTTTATTTGTATTTTTAACAATTTTTTTTCGATGGAGCGAGGAATGGATTTTCGCAAGCATATCGACGAGCTGTTATCAAGCCATCCGGCAGTTCAGATGAATATGTCAAGAGAACTTTTAATTTACAATGCAGTGTCAAAAGGAAAGGCACTCGTTACAGAAAACGGTGCTCTGGCAACATGGACACCGATCGAATCGACAGGAAGAAGTCCTAAAGACACGGTTATTGTCAAACATCCCGACACAAAACACAATATAGACTGGCATTCACCTAACAACCGTCCGATCGATCCGGAAATTTTTGACATGATCTTTGAAGATGCGATCAAGACACTGAAAAAGAAAAAGAGTTTTTATGTTAATGACAGGGTTCTCGGTTCCGATCCTACTTACGCTCTGCCGGTAAGAACAATTACTGACAAGGCTTTCACCTCGGTTTTCGTTGACAATATGTTCCGCCCTATTCCTGAAGATATGGAAAAAAGTATCTTCAAGGACAGACAGTTCACTCTCATTGCTCTTCCTTATGACAAGCTCAACCAGACGAAATATAAGAGAAAGCTCAGAAGACTTCCGAACGGTAAAACAACCGATATGGTTATCGCGATGGATTTCGACCGTAATATCGGTATTGTTTACGGCTCTGCCTATCTTGGCAGTGTTAAGAAGATGATGTTCACCGTAATGAACTACTATCTTCCTGAAAACAACATTCTTCCTCTGCATTGCAGCGCAAATGAAGGAAGTGACGGAAAGACCGCCCTTCTGCTCGGACTTAGCGGAACAGGTAAGACCACACTTTCAGCCGATCCTGACAGAGCTCTTATCGGAGATGATGAGCACGGCTGGAACGATGAAGGTATTGCAAACTTCGAGTACGGATGTTACGCAAAGCTCATCAACCTGAAAAAAGAAAAGGAACCTGAAATATACAACGCTATCTTTCACGAAGCCGATTACCTTGAGCACGGTGCAATGATTGAGAACTGCATGATGTATCCCGACGGTGTTATAGACCTCGATGACGACAGGCTTACACCAAATTCAAGGGCAAGCTATCCGCTAACCTTCCTTTCAAACGTTAAGGACGGTGCAAAAGGCGGACATCCCTCAACAATACTTTTCCTCACAGCAGATGCCAACGGAGTTATTCCTCCCGTTTCAAAACTGAGCAAAAATCAGGCAATGCTCTGGTTCCTCATGGGTTACACATCAAAACTTGCAGGAACTGAGACTGGGATCAAAGAGCCTGTATCGACATTTTCCAGATTCTTCGGAGAACCTTTTATGCCGAGAAACCCCAACGACTATATTCAACTTCTCGGTGAAAAGATGGAAAAACACGGTGTCAGCGTCTACCTTGTCAATACTGGCTGGAGCGGCGGACCTTACGGCGTCGGCGAAAGAATGGACATCAATATAACAAGATCGATAGTTACGGCCTGTCTTAACGGATCACTTGATAAGGTTGAATACGAAGAGAACGAACAGTTCCATCTTCTGATCCCGAAAACATGCCCCAACGTTGATTCAAAGATACTTGACCCGATAAATACATGGAGCGATAGAGCAGCTTTCAGATACAGAGCTGAAAAACTCGCAGAAGAATTCTCAAATCATTTTAACGCCGCCTACGGCCTTAGAGAAATACCTAAAGAAGTTAAGTCCCAGTGTCCGGGAAAATGATCTAAAAAGTTTTATTTAGTGAAAAAGTCCAAGAAAAGCTAGATAAGTTCATCCTTGACGACAAAGATGGATGCAGCACTCTTATTCTGTGTAGAGCCCGGAGAAACTTCCATTCCCATGCAGATAAAGTACATAAGAATGTCTCTGGCAACAGCATGGTCCTTAACATCGAACGCCACATATCTTTCTTTATCAATATTCCGCAGCTGATCAAGATGATCGACCATTCCTATCTTAAAGTTAACGAACTTGTGCCCTTTTGCAAAAGCAACGATCCTGGCCATCCCTTCTTTTTTACTTATAACATTCCTGTTAAAGGTCGGACGGCTCTTTATCTGCTCCTTCAACCGCAGAAGCTCCTCTCTTGTAAAACCTTTAGATCCGCTATTATCTTCAGACTCGTTATCATCAGATGTATTGTTCTGCCTTTCCGGAGCAGATGCGGAATTTCCGTTTTTCCCCTGCCTTAGCTTATAAAGAGCCTGAAGACAACCAGTCTCAATGAGGATCTTCTCAAGATCTTTTTTCTCTAATCTTTTGCCGTCAGAGATCTTTTCTGCAATTGACGTAACTGCTGCCCAGACTTCTTTAATGCGCAGAATTTCCAGAACCTGCTTAAAAACTATCTTGAGGTTGTTTACCGGATGCTGTCCCTGTTTTACAACGGTAAGGAAATAATCAAGGTTGTCGGCAGGTCTGATATCTTCACCAGTCAGGTCCATCGAAGGATTCATTACATGTCTGCCGTTATTTTTAAAAAGAAGTTCCGCGGCCTGTCCAGCAAGAAGAACAATAATTGTCTTAACTGCCGTTTTTTGGCAGTCGGCCTTCAACTCTTCAGGAATATCGTCAAATATTTCAGGAGTTTCCTTATACTTTTCCATAGCACGGATCAAACTGGTATGATGCCCGAGATCATAACAATCTCTGTTGGTTATCGGACTCCTCTGTGTGATCTCAAGATAGTTGCATGAAAAGCCTGAAAGGTAGGCAATGACCGCATGACCGGCCTCATGGTAGGCCCTGAGTTCAAGAGTTTCAGCTGTAATTCCCAATATCAATCTCCAATATAGAACAATGTCATCCGTAAAACGTTAATGCAAAAAAAGTGCCATTGCAAGTAAAAAGCATCGTTAATTTATATTTACTCCATATCAAGCAGCTTATGAAGTTGAAGCTGAAACCTCAGGGCACCAATTTTTAAAGTAAAGTCGGAAACTTCATCAAAGAAGTCTGATCCTTTTTCAAAAACAG
>CAZTKP010000138.1:3305-7075 GCA_964614215.1 uncultured Spirochaetales bacterium
AAGTCACTGTAATAGTTTCAGTTTCTGTTTTCGCAACTTCCTTTTCCCAGATAATGATACCCTGAGCATTATAAACAGTCACAACATATCTGGTCGCACTTGGATCTCTTGCCCAGCTGAAATCGGGATTTCCCGAGATCATTTCCGGACCTTCAGCTCCCGGATAAAAGATCTCAACAGCCTCAGTAACCTTAAAGTTCGTTATATCCAGTGTATAACCGTCAACAGGATCAGGCAGTGTGACTTTCAAAACCTGTGTTCCTGCAATATTAGGATCAGGGTCCCTAACCAGATAGTCATTCTCAAAAGCTGCAAGAACATAATATTCTCCATCGGGAATTCCAGTGATCGAATAGTCTCCTGAAATATTAGGCTCAATACCTGTATCGGGAGCCCGGAGCCCCGGAACCATAAGCCCCTTTGCAAAAGATTCTATAAAAGTCGAAGCCGGCATAAGAACAACACTTGTCTTGAGATCTCCGGGAGCATTCACAATATTAACTGAACCGTTGAGAGTAGAAAGTTCCGTCTCCAGAGGATCGACCGTCACACCTGTAATATCAGCATCGACAACTGTTACTTCAGGAGTCGAATAATTAATATTTTTGGCATAAGCTTTTATGCTGTATGTTCCGGCGGCAACATTCATTATGGTGAAATCTCCGTTGTCATCAGTATAGGCATATCTGCATGGAGGTGTATCACATTCAGCGATCACAAGAGCACCTTTACTGCTGTCACTGAGAGCACCCTCTATGTTATACAAAGGAACTGAATCATCAACAGGATAAAGCCCCACCGAAGAAAAACCTGAATTTACGTTGCAGTACATTACCGTGCAGTTCACATTTTCAAAAGTTATGGGCATCGAAGGCCTGAGAATATCAGGATACTGCTCATAATTCCTTGCGGCAACTGAAAGTTTGAGCACATCTTCCGTAACAGGGAGTCCCTTTCTGTCACGCTTCATGCTGAAAGTCAGTCTGTAGTTTCCCTGAACATCTGTCAGAACCTTTTGGGTTGAAAGCCCCGTACCAACCATCATTCCGACAACCTCAGCGTTCTCTATCGGATCGAGTGAGATCGCAACAAGATCAAATATCTTCCCTGCTACGCTCACAGGAGGGAAACATGCTTTCAGAGTGTCCCCTTCAACCTCTTCGCACAGATAGTCGTCCTCACATGGAGTTTCAACAGAATCGTCACAGGGTTCAATGCAGAAGTAGTCACTTTCAGTCCAGATATAGATACATATTTCGTTTTCTCCGCAAGGATCCTCAGCATCAGGGTCACACTTTGTATAAGGGAATGAATCCTCGTCAGGAGTTTCATCAACCGTTTCATCAGGCACATTATCCTCGTCAGCAGCCTCGTCTGTCACGGAACTGTCATCTTCGAATTCAGCTGAATCATCGTCGCTCTGACTGATCTGGTCGGAGTCCAGAGCACCCTCTTCGTCTACATCCACTTTCTTTTTTGTATCACTACATGAGACAATAAACGCAAGAATTAAAACAAACAGGATAAACTTTCTCATATCATAAAACCTCCATGAAGTTCGCGGAAATTATATATTAGATATCAAGTTAAGTCAAAACCTACTCTATATTTAGAATCTTATGAAGTTGAAGCTGAAACCTCAGGGTACCAATTTTCAAAGTAAAGTCGGAAACTTCATCAAAGAAGTCTGATCCTTTTTCAAAAACAGGACTGACGAACACTTCTGTGCCAGTCAAATCTTTCAGGTTTTTCTCAATAAATTCAAGATCTTTACCGTCTGATACAACAAATTTTATCCAACCCTTAGAACTCTTTAACGTTTCCAGATTCTTTTTATTAAATTCCGTACTTCCTGATCCGGGAGTTTTCCAGTCAACAGAAAAAAAGACGTTCTCACTTTCAATTCCTGAAATATCCAGACTCCCGTTTGTTTCGATAGTTATTCTGCTGTGAGAAAGTTTACTGACAAGCTCAACAAGTTCTTCTTTCTGACAAAGAGGCTCACCTCCGGTTATACACACATCTTTGATTCCTGCGTTTTCCACCCTCTTAACGATCTCTTTTACTGTCATGTCTATATATTTTCCACCCTTTACAGCTTCAACGGCATCACAGTAACTACAGTTAAGATTGCATCCGTACAGCCTTATAAAAAAAGAGGGATACCCTTGAAAACGACCTTCCCCCTGCAGTGATGTAAAAAGAGAATGTACTTTCATTTTCACCTCAAAGTATCTGTTCTCAGAGTTTTACCAGAAACTGACAGTTTTTTACAACTTTTCCCCTTGACATTTTCGTTTTTTGAACTATAAACTTTTTGAACGTTTTTGTTTTTTGTTCAAAAGTTGAACTGTTCGACACGGAGGACAACATGACTTTTAAGATCATCCGGACTGCCACGGTAATTCTGCTGCTGCTGACAACATCTATTACAGCAGAAACTCTTACACTTAAAGACTGCATTTCCACATCTCTTGAGCAAAGTGAGAAGGTAAAAGCATCAAAAGAAGGTGCTCAGGCTGCAAAAGATGGAAAAAATGCCGTTATTTTTAATTTTCTGCCAACCACAAAGTTCGAAATGGGTTACCAGTGGCTAAAATTCGCTCCTGAACCTGAACCGATGATGTTCGATCCCGGAATTCCCGGAATGGATCCCATAGAAATGGATTTTGAGCTGCCGGATAAAAGCAGAACTATGAACATAACGGTAGTTGAACCTATCACTCCTCTCTGGAGCGTCTTCAACGGCTACAAGGCTGCATCTTTAGGACATGATATTGCCGAAATTCAGGCAAAACTTACATCTGAGCAATTGAAAATGGAAGTGATCAATCTCTTCTATAACTATCAGATGCTGACTGAAAGTGCTGAAATTCTTAACAAAACTAAAGAACAACTTGAGAGATATAAAACTAAAGCTCAGAATTTCGTTGATGCCGGACTCACCGACAAGAGAGCTGTTCTTAAAATTGAAATAGAGCTCGCTAAAATTGAGCAGCAGATAATGATAGTGGACGGAAACATTAAACTGATAAAAAAGAACCTCTCTATCTTTATGAACAGAGACGTTAATTCGTTTACACTTCAAGTTGAGAAAACTCCTTCCAATTCTCTTTCTGCCGGTAACGACACACTTTCCGACATGATGAGAAAGTCCCGCCTTGAGCTCAAGATGCTCAATAAAAGCAATAAGATAGCCAAACATCTCGAATGGACCGCGATCCAGCCGCTCATCCCTACTCTGGCAATTGCAGGAGGTTATCAGAGGACATGGGATGCTTCAAATTTTCAACCCGAAGGCACTCTTTTTATCGGAGGAACTCTAAGCTGGAACGTCGGGTTTGACTGGGGAAGTGCAATTTTCAACTATAAAAAGGCACGTGCCGAAAGAGTTAAGACAGAACTTGAAAACATTGCTTCCAAAAAGGCAATGGAAGTTCAGCTAATTCAGCTTGAGAACGATGTCAACACAAAATCTCAGGCGATCACAATTGCAAAAAAAGAGATAGAATCAGCTCAGGAGAATCTGAGAATTGAAGAGGATAAATACAATCAGAAACTCACAACTGAAACTGACCTTCTTGATGCATCTATCGCATTCAGGAGTGCTAAACTAAAACTCCTCACTTCAATCTATGAACACGAAGTCGCCCTCAACAGACTGGCGATAACCATCGGTGTTCCATATGAAGAAATTACAAATTAAGGGAGAGGAAAATGTGCGCAAGAAGCAGTGAAGAAAAAAAGGAAATGATCATAATGAACTTTGT
>CAZTKP010000139.1:0-7050 GCA_964614215.1 uncultured Spirochaetales bacterium
ATAACTTTGATCTCTCCGCGGTAGTCACTGTCGACAGTTCCCGGAGAATTGAGGACAAATAGTCCCTTTTTTGCTGCAAGTCCGCTTCTGCTTCTGACCTGGATCTCAAAGCCTTTATCTATTTCAGGAAAAAGTCCTGTTCCGACCATTGCCCATGAACCGGGCTCGATTATCGTCTCTTCGTTTGCACGGATATCAAGACCCGAAGAGCCTTCTGTCTCGTAATGAGGAAGAACGGCTCCCGGGGCAAGTTTGAATTTTACTGAAGTCCTAGTGGTGTCTTGGTTTTCTGTCACGGTCGTTTCTCCCGCCACGGTCATTTCTGTTGCCACTGTTTCTTGAAGAATTTCTTTCCTTCTTTCTTTCGGCAGCCATCTTTACCCAGTCTCTTTCGAAGTCACTTGGCTTCATGCTGAGCTTGAACTTTCCACCGAACTCAAGTTCTGTAACTATAACTTTAACAACATCACCCATCTTAATATGATCGGTAACATTCTCGACTCTTTCTTCAGAGATCTTGGAAATATGAAGAAGTCCTGTTGTTCCGGGCATGATCTCAACGAATGCGCCGTAATCTTCAATTCTGTTTACAGGGCCTTCGTAGATCTTTCCAAGCTCAACACTGTCGGTAAAACCTTTGACCATCTTGATAGCTTCATCAAGAATTTCCTGATTGTCAGCAGCTATCTTAACCTGTCCGTCCTGCTCAACTTCGATGTCGGCACCAGTCTTTTCAACGATAGATCTGATGTTCTTTCCACCGGTTCCGATAAGGTCTCTGATCTTATCAACTTCGATCTCCATCTTATGAAGTTTGGGAGCGTTGGGATTAAGTTCTGAGCGGTGTGAGTTAATGGCTTTTTCCATCTCACCGATTATGTGCATTCTTCCGACCTTAGCCTGAAGCATTGCTCTTTCCATAACCTCTTTGGGAAGACCGTTGATCTTTATATCCATCTGAATTGCAGTGATACCGTCTTTTGTTCCCGCAACCTTGAAATCCATGTCGCCAAGATGATCTTCATCACCGAGAATATCAGAAAGAATAATGTAATCCTCTTCTTCTTTGATAAGTCCCATTGCGATACCTGCAACATGCTTTTTAAAAGGAACACCTGCATCCATAAGTGCCAGAGTTCCTGAGCAGATCGTCGCCTGTGAAGATGAACCGTTTGATTCAAATATCTCAGAAACAACTCTGATCGTATAAGGGAATTCATCTTTTGAAGGAATAACAGGCTTAAGAGCTCTTTCAGCAAGATTTCCGTGTCCGAGCTCTCTTCTTCCCGGAGCTCTCATTCTTCCGACTTCACCAACTGAAAATGACGGAAAGTTGTAATGAAGCATGAAGTTCCTGCTGCCTTCTTCTGTGACTGTATCAACTCTCTGCTCATCATGTCCGATACCCAGAGTGATCGTTCCCAGAGACTGTGTTTCACCTCTTGTGAAAACTGCTGAGCCATGAACTTTCGGAAGAACTGAAAGATCGATAGTAATAGGACGGATAGTTGTAAGATCTCTTCCGTCAATTCTCTTTCCATCTTTTGTGATGAAACTACGCATTCTTGTCTTAAGCGCACCTTCAAAAAATACTTTTGCTCTCTTTTCAATGAGTGAAAGATCATCTTCGTTTTCAAATCCTGAACCTTTCTGTGCAGCTTCAAGAGTTTTCTCAACAACCTTGTCCTTCACTTCCTTTACAAACTTATATCTGGGAAGCTTTTCAGCGATCTTAAGAGCCTTTTCAAGGTCTTTCTTTGCAGTCTTTTCTACAAAAGCCTTAAGTTTTTCATCAACTTTCTTAACAACTTCCTTTCTCTTTTCAGGGTTCACTTTCTTTGCGAGAGCTTCCTGAGCATCAAGGAGCGGCTGAATTGCCTGATGACCCTTTTCAAGAGCTTCCATGATCTCTTCTTCTGTTGCCTCATTTGCTTCACCCTCGACCATAACGATAGAGTTGCGATCTCCGGCCATAACTATATCAAGCTTATACTCGGCATCGTTATCTATCGGAGGATTAATTATGAACTCTTCGCCTTTTTTAACGATATTACATGCCGCGATCGGTCCCTCAAAAGGAATATCTGAAACCATAAGTACTGCAGAAGCACATGTTACTGCAAGAACTTTCGGGTTGCATTCAGAGTCATAGCTCAGAAGTGTTGAAAGCACCTGAGTCTCATTCTTAAACCAGTCAGGGAAAAGCGGTCTTATCGGTCTGTCGATCAGTCTGGCTGTAAGCTTTTCGCCAATGCTGGGCTGAGATTCTCTTTTAAGAAATCCACCGGGATACCTTCCGGCTGCGTAAAATTTTTCAATGTAGTCTACTGTAAGTGGAAAGAAATCCAATCCTTCCGGAACATCGTCTTTTGAAGCGACAACGGTTGTCATAAGGACTGTTCCACCATAAGTACACCAGATAGATCCGTCGGCCTGTTTTGCATAACGGCCTGTTTCAAATGTCAGTTCCTTTCCTTCAAAAGTAATAGTTTCTTTAATGTGATTCATTGTTCCTCTTTTTTTATATGATTATTTCGTGGTTTGTAAGTGAAAAATAGAAAAATTCTTCGAAAATTCTTTTCGACTTATTTACGAAGTCCAAGTTCTTTGATAAGTGATGCATATCTGCTGAAATCCTTGCCCTTGAGGTATTTGAGAAGCTTCTGTCTTCTGCCGACCATCTTTAAAAGGCCAAGTCTTGAGTGATTGTCTTTTTTATGCTTCTTAAAATGATCTGTAAGTATATTTATTTTCTCTGTAAGAAGTGCAACCTGCACTTCAGGTGATCCTGTATCTCTTTCCTGTGTTTTAAACTTATCAATAACACCCTGTTTTCTCTCTCTGTCGAGCATTCTTTTACTCCTTCAAAGTTAACGATACAAAAAACTTCGGGGATTATATTAGAGAAGGCGGCAAAGTCAATTTATTTTGTTGCCGACAATGGTTTCTGCCGATTATTCCCAATAAATTCAAGCCCTTCCCGGACTCGCTTTTTATCTGTCAGACTTGTAGTTCGGAGCCTCTTTTGTAATTATCACATCATGAACGTGACTTTCTCTATATCCGGCATTTGTTATCTGAATAAATTCAGCGTTTTTTCTTAAAGTTTCAATATCAGGCGCTCCAAGATACCCGAGTCCGGACCTCAGCCCCCCTGAAAGCTGATAAAGTGTATCGGAAAGAGAACCTTTATGTGCAACTCTTCCCTCAATACCTTCAGGAACAAACTTCTGATCTTCTACGACATTATCCTGAAAGTACCTGTCCTTACTTCCCTTTTTCATTGCACCCAGAGATCCCATTCCCCTGTACATTTTATATGAACGGCCCTGATAGAGCACTGTCTCTCCGGGAGCTTCGGTAGTTCCGGCGAACATGCTTCCGAGCATAACGGCATCTGCTCCGGCAGAAATAGCCTTCACAATATCTCCGGAGTATTTTATACCGCCGTCGGCAATGAATGTTTTCCCCCATTTTCTGGCAACAGGAGCAACGTTCATAACTGCTGAAAGCTGAGGATAACCGACACCGGCTACAACTCTTGTTGTACAGATGGAACCAGGCCCGATGCCGACTTTAACGACATCTGCACCTGCTTTATAAAGATCGTCCGCCGCTTCGGCTGTAACAATATTTCCTGCAACAATAGCAACATCCTCGTAATTTTTTCTAAACTCCTTAACTGCATCAAGAACATTTTTGGAATGACCGTGTGCAGAATCAATAACCAGCATATCAACACCCGCCTTCACAAGCGCATCGGCCCTTTCAAACCCTGCTTTTGCGGGGCTTACTGCAGCGGCGACAAGAAGTCTTCCCAGCGAATCTTTCGCGGCATTGGGAAATTTTTCCTGATTTTCAATATCACGGGTTGTGATAAGGCCGGCAAGTCCGCCCTCACTGTCAACGACAAGAAGTTTTTCTATTCTGTGCTCATGCATCAGTTTCTTAGCTTCGTTTAACGGGAAATTCTCCTTTACGGTAACGAGCTTTTTTGTCATAAGCTCCCCGACTTTCTTTGTGAGATCCGTTTCAAACCTGAGATCCCTGTTGGTAATGATCCCGACAAGTTTATTCTCGTCAATAACCGGAATTCCCGAGATCTTGTTTTCTCTCATCAGGTCAAGAGCATCAAGGATCATAGCGTTAGGTGAGATCGTGAAAGGATTTGTAATTACACCGCTTTCCGACCTTTTCACCATTTTGACCATCTTGGCCTGCTGTTCTACAGTCATATTTTTATGAATTACACCTATCCCGCCGTGTCTGGCCATAACTATTGCCGTATCAACTTCGGTAACAGTATCCATCGCGGCACTCATCAACGGAGTATTGAGGGTTATCCTGTCGGTAAGTTTTGAAGAAATATCCACTTCATGAGGCAATATTTCGGAATGGTGAGGAACCAGAAGAACGTCGTCAAAGGTTAAAGCAGTTTGAATTTTTTTCTCAGCATCCATAGTTACCTCCATTTAAATAAACATTGAATTGTGGCTATTTTAATGTTTGGCACTTCATTGTCAAGCAATAAAGAGACGCAACATGTTAATTTTTAACCAATAAATTCAAATAGTTGTCATACGGGATGTTTTTTATGGTGAAGTTTTATTCAGAATCTTCTTCCAGATCTGCCTCTAATTCCTCTTTTGTGAGCTTTCTTATCTCAACTTTCACTATATGTCTTTCGTTGCTTTCGACAACTGAAAATTCGTGTCCATGATACTTCATTTTGAAACCGACTTCCGGAACACTTCCAACCTCACTGACAATAAAACCGCCGAGAGAGTTGTAGTCACCGTCTTCAGGGATCTCTATTTCAAGCTCCTCTTCAAGGTCTCCGATCGAAATATGGGCCGATACAAGATTTACACCTTCTCTGAGAGGAATTATAAGATCGTCTTCCTTATCATCCTCATCTTTTATATCGCCTACAAGCTCCTCGATAATATCTTCGAGGGTGATTATTCCCGCCGTACCGCCGAATTCATCGACAACTATCGCCATATGTGTCTCTCCGGCCTGCATGGTCTTGAGAGTCTCATTTATCTTCTGTGTCTCAGGAACATAGTTGACCTTTTCTCTGATGATCGTGCCTATGGTGTCTTCTGTGTTAAGATCTTTTTTTGAAAGAAGTCCGACGAGGTCCTTCGCATAGAGAATTCCCTTGATATTATCAACAGAATCATCATAGACCGGAATTCTGCTGTGGCCCCATTCCTCAATTTTTCCAAGTGTTTCCGCGATAGTGGTATCTGCCTCAAGAAAATGAGAATCCGTTCTGGGAGTCATGATCTCTTTAACGAGTGTATCTTTGAATTCGATAACACTTGTGAGAAGATCTCCCTGTTCTTCCTGTTCAAAGATCCCTTTATCACTGCCTTGTTTTATGATGTATTCGATGTCCGTCTGAGTTAGACCGGAACTTTTATTATCTCCTCCCATGACCCTGACAAGTCTTTTGGCAAAATGCGAAAGGATCCAGGAAAAAGGAAAGATGATCCATGAAAGCAGTCTGTAGACAAAAAGGGCAGGAACAACCCACCTTTCTGGTTTGACATTTGCAAAGGTCTTCGGCGTGATCTCTCCGAAGATCAGAACTGCGAGTGTCATTGCTGCAACAGCAACTGCATCGGCCACCGCTGCACCGTACTCTATAAAGAAGTAATAGGCGATCTTGCCTGAAAGAAGCGCCCCGAGAATGTTAACAATGTTGTTTCCGATAAGTATCGAAGATAAGATCTGGCTGGGGTCCTTGCTCCATTTCTTAAGAACAGGCGCGATGAACTTCCACTTTTCTCTAAGATCGGATGATTTAATATCCGATAAAGCTGTCAAAGCTGTTTCTGTTCCGCTGAAATATGCACTGATCAGAATGCAAAGGATAACCCCCACCAACTCGAACGCAGGGAACGATTCCAAAATGTTAGTCCTCCCGAAAGTTAACAAATGACTGAAAATTTTTACATTTTTTGACTCTTTTTACAAATATTATTTCATTTTTAGTGCAATAATTTTCAAATCTACTGATATTTCAGGAACTTAATCGGCGGATAAAACAGAAGTTAAAGGCCTTATTTTCTCTGGATTTTCTTGCCCAGTATTTTGCATCCTCTCTTTTCAAGTTCAGCAGCATTACTAAAATCAAGGATAGCGTTCATCTCTATATCAAGAACTTTCAGGTTAGGATGATCCTTAAGCGGAGCGAGATCTCTTATCTGGTTATCCTTTATATGGATCTCATCAAGCCATGTCATTTTTCCAAGAACGATAATGTCGTCTATCCTGTTCTTGTTTATGATAAGTTTTTTCAGGTTTTTAAGCGGCTCGAAATGAAATATGTCAATAACGGCATTGTCACTTATCGAAAGAAGCTCAAGAGAAGTTATCTTTGGAATTGAGGAAATGTCGCTGAGTCTGTTGCTGTCGAGATAAAGCTCTTTAAGTTTTGTCATCATTGAAAAATCGGGCATTCCCTGAATACCGTTGCGGCTCAGATCAAGTTTCTCAAGGTTGGGCAGCGTTTTCAGCGGTCTTATATCTCCGATGTAGTTCTTGTCGAGATAGAGTTTTTTAAGACCCGTGATCTTTGCGACCGGCTGAAGTTTTGTTATCTCGTTCTCCCCGAGATCAAGTTCAACAAGTTTCTGCAAACCGGGAAGCATCGAGATATCAGCGATCTTGTTCTTTCTCAGCTTCAACGTTGTGAGATTTGTTAACTTATCAATTCCTTTAAGACTTTCTATCTTCGTCTCACCGAAAGGATTGTCCTTTAAGCTCTGTTCCGTATTTGAACAGTCAAGAGTCGTTATCTCCTCAAAGTTCTTTTCGGTCTTCTTTATGCAGTTGACCAGAGTTTCATCCTCAAAAACACTGAAGTCCGGACCGCTTTTACACGAAACTGCGAACATCAGAACAGGAACGATAAGAAAAATCAGCTTTCTCATTTGTTTCTCCAGAGTAATTATCACCAAACGCCACGAAAGGTTATTGAATTTGAAAATTTTGTGCAAGAAAAATTGTTCAGACTAGTCCGCCGACAACATTTTCGGC
>CAZTKP010000140.1:0-4920 GCA_964614215.1 uncultured Spirochaetales bacterium
TTTCAATGCACTTGACAAGGGAAAAGATCTGCTTGAGAAGTCTTATAAAATGCTTAAATCAAAAGGTTTTATTTATCGTGACTACGCACAACTCAAATCGCAACCTGAATTGACTGTTCCGGAGTTTCAGAATGCTGACCTCAAAGAACTAAATTTTATTCTCAGCATTGATGAAAATGGAAAAGTTCAGAACATATCTGATTGCTCATTAAAAGATGAAAATATCTGTAAATATTATAAGGATCAGCTTAAAAATTTAGAGTTCATTCCTGCCTATGATTTTGAGAGGGAGATAAAATCTCAGGGATTTCTTTATGCTTCTATAACTTTTCAAAAAGAAACAGCTCCTAATATTTCTCTATTACACGACAGTACAGTTAATAAAGATATAACCAAATTAAAAGGCAACAACCTTCATGGCGCACTGGATAGAAAAGAAATTGATGCAAAAATTCGGGACAATATTGTTAAATTTAGAAAATGTTACGAAAAAGAGCTCGATAAAAACCCTAAAACGCATGGAAGAATTGTAATTAACTTTATTATCGGAGCTTCCGGAAGAGTTTTTAAAACAAACCTGAAAAGCTCAACTATGAACAACGAAAAAGTCGAACAATGCGTTGAAAAAGAAATTGGAAATTTGATGTTCCCTTCACCAAAAAACGGCGGAATCGTAATTGTGAACTACCCTTTTGTCTTTAAGCATACGGAAGGATAGATCAACCCTCTTTCCGGTAAATAACTATCCCGTCATTTTCAATACCATCAATCAAAGCCTGTTTTTTTAAATTCATAGCATCAAAAAGGTCGATCTTAATAATTGTCTCTATCTGGTCAATCTCATCTTTAAGAAAGTGAAAAACATCTCTGTTTTCAGTATAGAAAGCAATATCAATATCGGAGTTTTTTCTGTTGTCACCTCTTGCCCTGCTTCCGAAAAGAACCGCTTTTTCAATGTCGAATTTTCTGAAAACTTCAATTATTTTCTCAAGAAGATCTCTTTCAATATTCATTTATCTTACTTCCCTTTCAACATATTCAAGAAGTTCACAGAGAAGTGAAATGTAGTCATTTTTTATCCTTCCGTAAAGCTCAAGAGCCATCTCTTCATCATAAGTGTGAGATGAAATATTTCTATCTGTAAGCATCTTAATAAAAATGTCGCCTTCTTCAATAATTCCGGCAGCATAGGCATCTTTCAAGATATCTCTGGGCGAAACAGGAACAGAAAACCCCTTGTACTCCATAAAAGCTTTAAGTGTTTTCCACGCAAGTTCAAAAGTGAATTCAAAACGCTGAATAACTCCATCCATAATAACAGAATCAGTTACATCAACTTCAGCACTCTCTTTCAAACGATCCAGAGCACTTCTAAAATAATCGATCTTGTTCTCAAGCCTGCTCATATTTCACCTCAAAACTTCATTTGTTCAGTAAAAACTACAATAAATTGATATTATTGTACATATTTTTCAGGTTTTTCATAAAACTGATTTATTTACAAATGATAATTCCGTTTGTTTAAAAAACTTTTCTTATCTTCATAACGTTATAGAATTAATAAAGAAAACCTGGAGACAACAATGAGAGTTTTTTTTCTGATTTTTGTACTTATCGCATTCTCATTAAATACCAGTTGTGATCGTATCGACACAAAGAACAATACTAAAGAAAATGACAGTGATGCCGCTGCAAATGAAGGCGATTCGGATAGTCAAACTGAAACTGACGAAGATATTGACCATACAGCGACTAACGATAATGAAACTAATGAAATTCCTGATGTTGACTGGAATTTTGAAGAACCTTCTCCGGACACAGAATATCTTAACATTTTTTTCAGATCGAAACCTCACGGAATTACAAACTGGGAAAAAGAATATCGCTATGTTGTAAGATGTGAACCGAAAAATAACGGTGACATTAAGATCTCTATCGCGGAAAGTGACACTTGCAAAGGCGAACTTGATAACACTGTCTATACTTTTACTCCGACAAAAGAAAAGTTTCCGGACGCTGTGTGCGATCTTTCGATAAAATGTTCAGATAACGACGACTCTGTAACTCAGACAACAAAACTTATAATTCCTAATCCATACGAATTTAGATCCGCTCCTGAAAAAGAGAAAATACCTGTTAAAAAGATTGTCTGGACAAGCGAAAAAGGATTGTTTTTTATATCTAACGAGGTTCTGTTTGCATCAGATAACGACTTTTCTCAAATATCGGTAGTCGATACAAATATTGAACGCTATTTCTCTACAGAAGAGTTCCTTTACTACGTCTCAGGGAATAATATTTATTCAATTAATCCTGAAAACGAGCCTTCAGGCATCATATCAGATGAGGATATTTCTGAGAAATGTTCAATCTGTACAATAAGTCGCATCATAATGGTAGACAGCGAGAAGAACATTCTTTTTGTTATTAAAAACGATAAGCTTTATGAAACATGGTTATACCAGGCACAGACAGGGAACCTTTCAGTTGTTGACGAAACAGATACCTACAGTGGATACGGTACTTCAGATGCTCATATCTTCGAAAAGAATTATGATCTTTTTTCCTTCGACTATACTTCACGTACTTTCAGCGAGATCTGTCCTGATCTTATTCCGACTGTCGATCAAGTTTATGCATTTTTCGGCAATAAGATCTATTACAGAACTTTTGACTGCGGTGGAGGAACAACTCACGCTGTAGACATTACAACCTGCGAAACCGAAGAAATTGGAAGAGAAGATATTAAATACGATCCATATTGGGAATTTTTATTTATTGAGACAGGAGATTATTACGAAAGAGGTTTCAGTCGATATTCAAAAGATCCTGTGAAAAACATTTCAAATATTGATGATGAGAATAGTATGAACTTTTTTGTAGAAGACCTTGAATCGAAAGACGGCAAATATGCATTTATGTCTTTTTCAAATAGTAATAAAGGTTTAGACTACAACTGCTTTGCTGTCCTGAATTTTGAAACAGGAGAAATAACATTCGGCGATAGAACATGCAGTAACGGAACTGTTATGGTCTTTGCCGGATTTTCAGGAGATAAAGCAGTTTATAACAGCTATGGAAATAAACCGGGATCGACTCTGATCCTTCTTGATAAAGATGGGGAAACTAAAGAAATTGAAAGTATAGATACATGGTCTCCGGATTTTTCCACTTTTAGCGTAACATCTTCGATAAACCAAAAGGATCTTTTTTCATTAGGCAACCGCCTTTATTATGGACACATAATCGCAACAGATGGTGCGCCCGGGCATTTCCTATATCTAGGGAAACACTACGGAAACCCGATATCTCTCATAGACAATGAGCTTCTTGTTGACTATATTGATTACTACGGCAACTACGGAAAAAACTATATTGCTTTTTATAACACTGAAAGCGGTGAAAGAAAAAGTGTTGCTTCAAATGATGTATGGCGGTCATATCCGGGAACCTTTTTTCCGGGAATTCACAACTATAAATATGACTTCGGAGGAATGGTATTTTTCGGTGTCGGAGGTTACTATGGAGACTACTCTATATGGTCAACTACCGGACCTGACTGTTCTATTGATCATGAAATGCATCTTGTTCACAGCTTCACAAATGAATACCAGGAAACATTTTACAGTTCCAAATATCTTGAAGATTATTTAAGCACATCAATTGAATATGGAGCATATTTTCAGGCATCTCATTTTATCGGATCAAAATGCGGCAAAGCCATCCCCACAGGTCTTGAAGGCAGATCACTTGGATTCATAGGAAAAGACCACGTTGCATATACACAGATAAACGGAGGGGACATTACAAGCATTTTTGCACAATCACAAGGAATTACGACATGGACACATTTTCCTGAAAATTTTTATTCTTTTGTAAAGATAATCAACAATTATATCGTTGCTGTAGATACTGCTTCTAAAGGTGGTGCGGGCGGAAACATCATTATTTTCAAAGATATAGACAGCAAGTCAGAACCTGTAGTACTCGAATTATTCCCTCTTGATAAATTTAAAGAGATTAAAGGAATTGTATCCAGAGACAAATACGCTATATTTTCTGCCATTGATATTGCCTCAGATGAAAAAGTGATAAAACTTGTAACACTGAAAGATGAAATATCAATAAAAACTTTATTCAGCACAAATAGTGAAGACTTTCATAAACTAGCAATTACATACGATCATTTTATTTATTCTGAAGGAGATAAGCTTAAATCTGTAACCTTAAATAACAGCGATCCGGTATTTAAAACGCTTTTCACAGCTGAAGGCACTTACGAATATTCAGGGGACACATACTCACAAAAAGCTGTGATAACTCTTTACAACAATGACCTGCCGACAGATGAAAGGAGAACTTTGATCGTAACAGACGGATTAAAAGCATCGAGTCTTAATACTGAGGGGATGCGTCCTTCACTTTTTAAAGGATGGATAGTTAAGAAAAATGCTATCATTGAAGAAAATGAGAATGAAGAACTTGAGGAGATAACTATGGAAGCCTCGATTTCATTAGAATTCTATATGAGTGAAACAAAAAACAACCTATATTATTTCAATTACGACAACCATATTCTCAATATCTACCATCCGCCCTCACCTCAGTATCAGAAGGATTAGATGATCACACAACTTCCCAATCTTCGACATCACCCTCAACTACTTTGAACATCGGATGAGTTCCAAACACCTTTAGATCTTTAAATTTTTCGTACTTCTGCGGATCACGGACTTTCAGTTTTTTCAGGAGATGCTTCATTTCATATTCAATCTGACCCTTTGTCACGGTCATTTTGGAGTTACTGAACTTTCCAACCTTTGAGCCATCAAAGTTATATCCGCGCGCTTTTGATTCTTCAAGGACTGCATTAAGATACTGGTTAATTCTTTCAATTGGAGCTTTCTCAGCTCTAAAACG
>CAZTKP010000140.1:5020-6977 GCA_964614215.1 uncultured Spirochaetales bacterium
TTGGAGGTCATATGCTTTCTAAGCTTTTTGGAAGTTTTACAGCAGAGAAAGTTCTTATGTTCATGTTTGTTTATGAGGAAGGATACGCCAGACAGATCAATCGCCTTTTTAGTATTGCCTTTGATCCGGTGAACAAGCAGCTTGCAAAATTCGAGGATGCAGGAATCCTTGTCAGCAGGATGAAAGGACGCACAAAGCTTTACACATGGAATCCGAGATATCCTTTCTTGAAAGAACTGCAATCTCTTCTTGAGAAAGCTTTTGAATATACACCTGAAGAAGAAAAAAGAATGTATTACATGGAAAGAACAAGACCAAGAAAAAATGATAAACCACTAAAAAGCAAAGATGATCGATAATAAAACCTCCCTCAAAGATCTTGCATTTATTGTTTGCGGACAGCTTAAAAAACATGGAATCGAAGCTGTTTTAACTGGCGGAGCAGTTGTCTCTATTTATACAAAAAACGAATATCAATCCTATGATCTTGATTTTATTACACATTGTAGTGATAAAAGAGTTTCATTAGCTTTAAAAGAAATGGGCTTTTCAAAAGTTGGTCGTTATTATAAAAGTGAATCGACAGAAATCTTTGTTGAATTTCCTCCTCCCCCTATAGCAGTTGGAAACAAACCTTTAACAGATTTCAACGAGATCAGGAATAATTTAGGATACTTGAAGCTTCTCACTCCTACTCAGTGCGTAATGGACAGACTTGCGGCTTTTTATCATTGGAATGACAGACAGTCACTAGTTCAGGCGGTTCTTGTTGCATCACAAAATAAAATCGATCTAAATGAAATTAAAGCTTGGTCAATAGAAGAGGATTCCATTAAAAAATTTAAAATGTTCAAAAAATCATTAAATGAAAACACATGACCTAAATCTTAGTTCATTTGACCTATTTTTGCGATCATGCCCAAAAAATTGATTATTAGATCAACTATGATATCATAACATCCTGATTTAGCTTTACAATTTGTCTGGAGGCAAAAAATGAAGAAGGTTCTATTCCTAATTGCTATCATGCTTTTCTTTGCGGGATGCGGAGAGGATTCAAAAAAGACTGAGGATGGAGATTCAGATCAGACTCAGCAGAACGACAATGAAGTGACTGATGATGCGGACACAGGAAACACAGGAGATACAGGCAATAGTGGAAACACTGGCGATACGGGTGACACTGGCGATACAGGTGACACTGGCGATACAGGTGACACTGGGAACACAGGTGATACCGGCAACACTGGTGATACTGGAAATACCGGCAATACAGGTGACGAAGATGTTTCAGAAATTCCTGATGAAGACACTGCTGTTGTTAAAGAGTACGTTGCGGGTTTTGAAGTTGCCACAGAAGCTGCTTTCCGCTCAATTCCTGCCGAAAAGATAAACGCTGCAAAGGAAAAACTTCATATCGCCTACTTCCATTCTTCTCACGGCAGTCGCGTGATAACTGGAATGGAAGGACTTAAAAACTATAAAGAAGGTGATGATACTCTTTACGATTTTTCGACCAATGGAACTCCTGTTGAAGGTAAAATGGATATTTATGATGACTACCGGGGAGGAAACGACCTGAGCGTTAAGGAAGTTATTGAAGGAAACGGTCACACCCAGTGGTATAATGAAACTGTGACCTTTCTCAAAGATGATTCAAACAGTGACATAAACGTTCTCATGTGGTCATGGTGTGATCCTGCAGGACACGATCATCAGAAGTATCTTGACGACATGGAACAGTTGATAACAGATTATCCCGATATCACCTTTGTATTTATGACCGGACATCCTAATGGCGATGGTGAAAGTGAATCAGCCACAAGTGCCTATCAGGCTCATAAACTTATCCGTACCCACTGTGAAAAGAACAACAGATTCCTAATTGATTACTGGGATATTGAAACTCACGGAATGGATGGAACGCTCTATCTCAATGCAAATGATAACGGTGTAA
>CAZTKP010000141.1:0-3236 GCA_964614215.1 uncultured Spirochaetales bacterium
GTGAGCGTTATAAGGGCAACCAGTGTAAAAACTGCGACCCAGATGATGTAAAGTTTAAATGTTCCGTCTTTCTTTTTAGTCATAAATTTACTCCCTTTTTATCTGGAGAGAAGCGCTTCAAAACTTCCGACAATTATATCACCTTCATCTGTTCCGCTTTCAGTCATGGTTATGTTCCCGTCACCGATAAAACCTAGTTCCTTGAAATCAGCAGATTCTCCTTCACCTATAATTTCATAAACGACACCGAAGGTCTCTGCACCGTGCATCGGAATGGTTCCGTTTGACACCAACTCACTGGGAATACGGATAAGAACAAAGATCGGATTGTCATCTTTTCTAGTTGCATAAAATCTTATTTCTGTAAGCTCCTTAACAAAATCCTCTTCATCTTTTGCAGGGCCCGCATCGTTAAGTATTGCCTCGAAAGTCTGCTCTTTTTCATAGATAGTCATTTCAAGAGAGGCTCCACTGCTGAGTTTGTAGTTGTCTTCCTGAGTCCATGCAGTAGCAAAAGATCCTTTTATTGCATAAGGCTCTCTGCATTCAGGAACGTCCTCATATGTATCGTAAGGCCACTTTGGAGCTGTTCCTTCAATTTCATCAAGTATCTTTTTCTTTCTTTCAGATATGTAGGTTCTCTGTTTTTCAAGATACTTTTCAGGTGGAGATATAAGCTCCTCTATTTTGTCCACTTGTGCAAGGAGTTCTTCAGTATCCCAGACATTTTCAAGTAGATATCTGAGCTTTTTATGATACAGTTCCCGGGTTTCATCACATTTATAAAGTCTGTTTGCTAACTTGCTCATAGCGTAGACAGAGTTCGGGACATCTTTTAAAGAGCTGTGTCCCTCATGAAAAGAGCCGTCAGTTCCCCATGGAATAAAAGAGAACAGCTCAGTATCAGGGTTGTGATAGATGCAGAAATTATTTTTGTTTCCATTGTATCCGTCCCAGTGTCCGACAATGGTTTCCATTGCCCAGAAAGTGAGATAGGAATCAAGATCGATCACAGTTTCAAGAGATTCTTTCAGGTCAGTGTCGGTAACATAGAGAGCTTCAACGACCTTTTCCAGTTCAGCAAGTCCGTCAGTTTCTTTCTCATTTGTCTTAAGCTGGAACTGATGTATCTGAGCAGGGGTGAAGTCCGCTATCTGACCTTCGTAGAGGTTGCCGTCATCGTCACTGAAATTTCTTCTTAAAAAGGGTTTTTTTATGCTTTCAACGTTTGAATAGACACCGAGATCTTTTCCGTTGACCGTGACTTTTGCTAAATTGCATCTTGAGGCGGGCAGGCCGGCTTTTCTAAAAAGTGCGTAGCTCATTACCTGATGAGTGTGAGAGGGGTCCTGCTTATCGTTATTAAGTGTGAGTCTTTTCATCCCGGAATAGGTCTGATCATCGACAAATTTACCGAAGTTCAGCTTTAAAGAAGGTTTCAATGCAGAGAGGGAACCTAAAAATCCTTTTTTTCTTACTCCGACGTCCTCAAACTTCTCTCCATCAACGGTGACTTCAGCCTTAAAATATGTGTATTCATAATCCTCGATACAGCCTGACCTCATTGATGCAACACCGCGACCTTCGTATTGTATCTTTTCCCAGTCCTTTTCATTCATCGTGATCTTTATATCGAGAATATGATCAAGTTCGTAAACCTGCTCCGTTTCATCAATCTCAATTATATCGTTATCGGTTGCTTCACCATCCGGATCGTTGTCGACAATCTGCTTTTTCTCATTTTCGGAACAGGAGAAAAGAAAGCTGAGAAATATTATTGGGATTAATAGTTTCTTCATAAATCCTTACCTAATTATTAACAATCGCTGGGCTTTATAATAGACGATTGTGTTAAAAATTGGTAAAAATTTATTTTTACAGTTCATTTTCAACTGCTGTTCTTCTTTCCTGAATATGTTGCTTTAATTCTGAGACAGAGTTCGTAAATTCACTTGAATTGCTCAAATTTGTGTAAGGAGATGACTCTCCGTCAGTTCCGACAACGTAAGGTTCTATCATGTTGTGATATTTGTCGATGAGTCCTGAAACAAAGGTCGTGTCTAAAGAAGTGTCAAGTGCATTCTGGAGGAAAGTAATATACTGTGCTCTGTAAACATCATCATCAAGAAGGAATCTTATAAGCGGCCAGCTGCTGTTTACTTCATCAAGCATTATGGATGTTGAGCCGCCAGGGCCGGGAGGTGCCGGAGGAGGAGGATTTGTTCCGCCGCCTTGTTCCATCATAGATTCATTGAGATCCCATGGAAACCAGTGTAACCTTCCGTTATCACTAGGATCTGCATAAACATAGTAGTTATGATTCATTGTTCCGTAGCTGTCCCAGTTGACCATCGCCTGATTTATTGCAAGGCAACGCAGGAACGCATCTGTTTTAAAAACTGCATCAAGACCGTTTCTCCATGTTTCTGCGTTCGATCTGTCTGCATGAAGAGCATTGTAGGCTGCCTGTATATCGCTCCAGTCGGAATCATCTTCGTTTGTTTTCTTTTCAAAAGAAGCTTCGTCAAAGCTTGCCCATGTTGCTCCTGTTCCTTCAGGTTTATAAAGATTTCCGCTATCATCGTCAAACTGCTGTCCAAGCATTTCGTCACTAGGGTCTTCGATCATTGTGTAAAGTCCGAAGTAGGTTGAGCCTGATCCGAAATCAACGTAGATCCGGTAAAAAGCTCCTCTTGCTGCCGGAACTCCGCCTGCTCTGAACATGTCAGCTGCGAGCTTATCTCTTATGAGTGAAGAATCTTTGTATGCGTTGCTGAAAGTCATCTTCTTAAAGCCGTAAAAACGCTGATTGTCAGTTTCAGGGTGATCATCTTCAAACTTATCGAAGTTGAATCTGAATGAGAGCTTTTTTATACCCGCCTGATATGCTGAACGAAGAGAGGAATTGCCTTTGTATCTCATTCCGACATACTCCCATTTCATGCCGTCATACTCAACAGTTACAGGGATATACATCGGTTCATCAGCAGAATCATCTGCCATTCCGCCACCGCTGAGAAGATCGGCAAGATCAGCCATTGAATCTGCGTAATCAGAAGGAGCGATCGTGATATCAATTCTCTGAACAACATCGTCATTGAAAAGTTTGTCGTAGTTGGGATCTTCACCTTTGCAGTGACTTTCCTTAGTCCAGAAATCCGGTCTGACAACATCATCCTCACAGAGACCTTCACCTGAGTTGCCAGTGTTTCCCGTGTCGCCTGAGTTGCCTGTAT
>CAZTKP010000141.1:3336-6902 GCA_964614215.1 uncultured Spirochaetales bacterium
CTGTATTTCCTGTATCACCTGTGTTTCCGCTGTTCCCCGTATTGCCTGTGTCGCCTGTATCAGCTAAGTCGTAGTCATTGCCGGTATTTCCGTTATCAGGCAGGTTTGATTTGGTGTTATTGCATCCCATGACTGTTAAGCTCAACAGGAAAACAATTAACATTAAATTTCGTGTGATCCTCATCATCATTCTCCGCTTTAAAAGTTTGCAAATTTAAGATCTAATAAAATCCGCTTTCTAAGTTTACTTTGCAAATGTGTAGAAATTATGGAAAGTGAAAATTATGTTAAAATTCTGTTGAAAAAGTGTTAAGCCAGAAATCTGTATCCAGTCCCGTAAACTGAATCAATGACGATCCTTCCGGGAACAATCTTCTCTATCTTTTTTCTTAGATTTTTCATATGAGAGTCAATTGCTCTGTCGTAACCTTCATAATCATACCCCATAGCTTTTTCAAGAAGTTCGGATCTTGAGAAAACTCTTTCGGGATGAGGCAGCATAACTTTAAGGATATTGAACTCAGTGGGAGTGACAGCTACTTCGTTTTCTGAAATAATGAGCACTCTTCTTGATGTGTCTAGAACTATATCATTTATCTTTATCTTTTTGTCATGAAACGATCCTTTTGTTCTTCGCAGAAGGCTTTTAACTCTTGCGACAACTTCACGTGGACTGAAGGGTTTGCAGATGTAGTCATCTGCTCCTGAATTTAGTCCGATAAGTCTGTCTATCTCGTCAATTCTTGCAGTGATCATTATTACCGGAATATCAGAAAATTCACGAAGTTCTTTTAAGATGGTGATACCGTCTTTTCCCGGAAGCATGATATCAAGAAGAATGAGGTCCGGTTTTTCAAGCAGGATCTTTTCAACAGCATTGTCTCCCTTTTTTTCTGTAAACACTTCATATCCTGATTTAAGAAGATAATCTCTAAGCAGATCAACGATCCTTTCTTCATCTTCAATAATAAAGACACTTTCTTTTATCATAGTTCTTTCTCCTCTATAAAACCTGGTAGTTCGAGGGTGATTTTGAGGCCTCCTTTTTCAGAATTTGACGCAGATATTTTTCCTTTGAGAAGTTGTGCATAGACCTGGCATGTGGATAGTCCCAATCCGCTCCCACCGTGAATTCTGCTTCTTGAAGAATCAACTCTGAAAAGTCTGTCAAAAATTCTGTCTATCAGTTCTTCCGGAACTCCGGGTTTAGTATCATCAAAAGTTATTATTACGTTTTTCCCATCTCTTCGAGCTGAGATCAGAAGTTCTCCGGGAGAATCTGTATATCGGATAGAATTTTCGATTAGGTTGTTAAAGATCGTTCTGAGAAGATAGCTGTCACCTTTAACGAAAAGGTCGTCACTTTCAAATAAAGTCTCAAGTTTGATCTTTGAACTTTTTATCTTTTCCATAAATCTTGAACAGCTTTCCGAAATGATCTCAGGGATTGTTATTTTCTCAATGTTTACAGTCAGATGTCTGCTTTCAGCCAAAGAGAGAGTATGGAGGTTGTTCACAGTTTTTGCAAGATACATTGTTTCGCTGTGAAGTCTGTTAATTGACTTCATATCAAGCGGTCTCACGCAGTCCTGAACTGCTTCTATCTCGGCCTGAAGAATTGATATCGGAGTTCTCAGCTCGTGGGCGATATCCGCTATCCACTGTTTTCTCATCTGTTCATATTTCTGAAGTTGAGCAGCCATTTCATTAAAATCTCTGGCCAGATCTCCGATCTCATCATCTCTATTTTCAGGGATCCTGATATCGAAATTATGTTCAGAAAGCTTTTTTGAAGCATTGACAAGCTTAGATATCGGAAGAAGGAATGATCTGGATAGATAGGATGCAATAAAAAAAGAGAAAATGATCATAAAAATGACGAGTATTGAAAGAGTAGCGCTTAGATCTATGAAAAAACCGTGAACATTTCCAGGTGGCAGTCCTGGACGATGTTCTCTCAAGTGATGAGGAGGTGGCCGATGTTCTTCTTCCATTGTATGATGATGAGGAGGAGGGCCCGGTCGGTGATGAGGACGTGCGGGTCCTTTGACAAAAATTACCGCTGTTCCAATAAGTACTGTGAGCGTTATCATAGTTAAGGAATAGCCTAGGAAAACAAGAAAAAACCTCTTTGAAAGTTTAGACTTGAAAAGGTTTCTATAGTTCATTTTGTCTCCATAATACTTCAACATGCCATTTTAGACTATACTCATAAATATGTAAAAATAATGGAATTCGTGAAAAAGAGGTGCCACAGTTTATTGATTTTGACTATTTGCAAGTCTTTTGTTATCATTTAACGCACAATATTTTCTTAGGGAGAGTTTCATGAAGTTTATTCCAATGATTCTTGTTTTATTTCTACTAGTTGGATGTGGTGATGATAAGAAAACCAGTGACGATGACCAGAATAACGACACTTCGACTGTAAGTGACAGTGATGTTACGGAAAACACTGATAAAGAGGAGGATGATTCTGAAACAACGGATGATCCGGCGGATAACGAACAGAATGATTCTGATGAGATCGTAGCAGTCACATTGAGCGGTTCAGTTGAGAAGGGGCCGTTTGTCCTGGGTTCTTCAATTACGATATCACCTGTTGACGGTGACGGTAATCCGACCGGACAGCAGTTTACTACTCAGACGATCAACGATCTTGGTGAATTCGAGGTGAATTTTGAAGCATCAGGGTTTGTCTCCCTTGAAGGAACAGGTTTTTATTTCAATGAGGTGAAGGGTGAGCTTTCATCATCGAATTTAACGCTCAGAGCATTTTACGAGATCAAGACTTCCGGAAAGCAGGATGCACATCTTAATCTTCTGACACATCTTATCTACAACAGGGTGAAAACTCTTATTCAGGATGGAAAGACGATGGATGAGGCCGTTGCTCAGGCTGAAGGCGAGATAGTCACAGCTCTTCCAATTGGTCCTGAAGGTTTTAAACTTTCAGAAAATACTACAGAATTAACGCTTCAAGGTGGAGATACAGATGATAATGCCTACCTTTTTGCCGTTTCAGCTGTAATTATTCATACGGCCTTTTATGTCGATGAAAGCGGAGAAGGTGGTGTTCAGGAACTTATTAACAAAATATCTTCCGATCTTGCCGATGATGGAGAACTTAAGACAGATCTGGTTGATAAACTTAAAAATGCTCTGAGCGTCCCCGGATATTTTGATGGTGATCACAACTATCTTATCACAGAAGATATTGAGCAGAATCTGGAAAAGAGGTTCGAGGATCTCGGAAGTGTAGCAAGAGTACCGGATCTGGATAAGATTCTTGATCAGGATGGCGACGGAATAGTGAATGCTGATGATAACTGCTGGACAGTTGCCAATCCTGAGCAGGACGCTTCAGCATGTTCTCCTGTAATAACCGATTCTGATACAGGACTTATGTGGCAGAATCCGACTTTGGATTCACCGATAGAATATACCACAGTACGGGAGATGTTTAACTACTGCGAAAATCTTTCTCTGGAAGGACATGATGACTGGTATGTTCCCTCAATCAGTGAACTGCGCTCTATAATTGACGGATGTCCGGCTCTTGAAAC
>CAZTKP010000142.1:0-1519 GCA_964614215.1 uncultured Spirochaetales bacterium
CCAGTGTCGCCAGTGTCGCCAGTATTACCGGTATCACCTGTGTCGCCAGTATTACCGGTATCACCTGTGTCGCCAGTGTTACCTGTGTCTCCAGTGTCTCCGGCGTCAGTATCGTCGGTTTCTTCCGTGTCAGTTACTTCTTCGTAATCATCATTGGATACAACGATCTTTTTTTCGTCCTCACATGACACAAAAATAAATGCAATAACAAACAAAAAAATAAGTTTTTTCACGACTTCCTCCATCAGGTTACTTGTAAAAGTTGCAATATTTTATAATTTTTCGGGGAAAAATTCAATAAAATAAACAACAAAACGTGTGTGAAAACTGTGTTAATTTGACCTTTAATTCTTTTTGATTATTATCGGATCTATGTGTCGGCATCATGATTTTTTGTTCCGGAGGGTTGAATGAAAACAGTTAAAACCTTCACTATGTTAGCAATACTAACCTTATCTTTATCGTCATGCACGGATAAAAAGAAGGATGATGTATACCCAAATGATATAGATTCAGGTGCTCAGCCTGATACATCTCAGGTGGATAACGTTCTTCCTGATCTTGATAATGCCGTAGAAGACAAGGATCTTTCTGATGATCTGGAAAATGATGAAGATGCTGATACGTCAGTTGATAATGATGATCCGAAAAATGATACTGATGCAGCAGATGACATTGATGAAATGGAGGATTCCGGTAATTTACAGGATAGTGATCTGACGGATATCGATGTCGAGGTTGCGGATACAGATCAACCTGAACTTTGTTTTATGAGATCATGTTCTGATCATGCAGGTTGTTCGGAGAGTTCCTGTGTCACAGATGGTGAGAAATATGCATGTGCTCCTGAGATAGAGGAGTTCGGATATAGAAATACAGGGGAATGTGTGGAGATTGATTGTGAAAAAGACACAGACTGTCATCTTGAACTTGGATATATCTGTGTTGATCTGGGAGCTCCTCTTGCAGAGTTTAACGACGGTTCTTCGGTCTGCCTAAAAAGCATTATCGGTGAACCATGTACTGAAGAAGGAAAGAAGATCTGTCAGTTTGACAGGGAGATAGCGCTGGAATGTAAGGACGGTGTATGGAAGCCTGATTTCTGTGAGACCGGAGAGATCTGTTTCGAAGGTGAGTGCATTAAGGAAGTTCCCGACAGTGATTCTGAACTGCCTGATGATGATATAGAGCCTGTCCCTGAAATTTGTGACAACATAGATAACAACGGGAACAGTCAGATAGATGAAGGCTGTGATGATGATGGAGACGGGTGGTGTGATATAAATATGGTCGTTTTCGGAACTCCTGCCATCTGTCCTAACGGTGTCCTTGACTGTAATGACGGTGATAATACGATCTATCCGGGTTCAACTATCCATAAAGAAGGCGTTGATTATGATTGTGATAATCGCAAGGAATATCAAGCTGTTATAGAGCTCAGTGTTGATGATCAGCTTGTTGATCTCTGTGCGAATGGAAAGAACGTCTCATCTTTTGGAACCTACTATAACCAGTGGAC
>CAZTKP010000142.1:1619-6860 GCA_964614215.1 uncultured Spirochaetales bacterium
TGGCTCAGAATAAAAATTAATCTGCCGTAGGAGGAGAAAATGAAAAAACTGATAATCTTTACAGTTCTTGCAGTTTTTCTTTTTTCCTGTGATGACGGAAAGAAAAAAGAAGAAGAGATCAATGACAGGGAGTGTTATTCAAATGCAGATTGTCCGGATGGAATGGAGTGTTCTTCCGAAGGTCTGTGTGTGTCGGCAGGAAATGATGATGATGTGTTTCTTCCGGAGGATGATAAGGACACGGTAACTGTGACTGATGATGTTGCTGATGCGGATGAAGATGCTGTCAGTGACGAAGAGGTGCCTGATGCCGATATTGATGAGCCGGATAAAGATTCCGACGGTGATGGGATAATGGATAGAATTGAAAAGCCAAACGGCATACCGGTAGATACTGACGAAGATGGAACCCCCGATTATCTTGATGAAGATTCTGACGGAGACGGAATACCTGACAGTGTGGAACTGACAGATGATGTTGACGGAGACAAGGTTCCAAACTATCGTGATACTGACAGCGATGATGACGGAATAGATGATTCCGTGGAAGCAGGCGGAGATCCGGAAAATCCTGTTGATTCGGATGAAGATACGGTTCCTGACTGTTACGACAAGGACAGTGATAATGACGGAATAATGGATGTTTATGAAAGAGCTGTCGATTCTGATTCCGACACAGTTCCCAACTATCTGGATGACGACAGTGACGGGGATGGTATTCCTGACTGCATTGAGAAAAACGGAGTGGATTTCAAAGATACTGATCTTGACGGATATCCTGACTGTTATGCAGTTCCTGACTATTCAGTTCCTCCTGCAGATACTGATGGGGACAAGGATTACGATTTTGTGGACCTTGATAGTGATGGAGACGGTCTCGGAGATATTGAAGAAGTGGTCTGCCCTGATCTTATGAAAGACGGCCGTGTCTGGAGTGATGTGGACGGTGACGGTTTCAGTGATCTGGCGGAAAAAGCCGTTGGTTCACTTGTCTGTGATAAGGAAGAGGGCGTTACGGATGTCGAAGGGATTGAATTTTACTTTGAGCTTCCTTATGGTGAACCGGAAAAGACAGATGTGCTCGTTTTTACACCGACCGTGAAAAAAGCTGATATTTTCCTTAACATAGATACCACAGGTTCTATGGATGGGGAGCTTTACAATCTTAAACATTCTCTTTCAAGTACCATAATTCCGGAAACAAGGGCAAAGATAACTGACAGTGCTTTCGGGATAGCGCAGTTTAGAGATGAGAACGAACCTTCGATGATACAGATAAATCCATCTACGGACCTTCTGACTGTTCAGCAGTCGGTCAACACTCTTGTGGCTGAGTATGGCGGAGACGGACCTGAAGCCGGTTATTTCTCTCTTGATAAACTTATTGATAACGGAATATGGAGGCTGGATACGATTCCTATTGCTGTTCATATCACTGATGCCGTTTCGCATGAAAGAGGTATAACTGACAAGTCTTCGGTCTTGACTGCACTTCAGACAAAGGGAGTGAAAGTGCTGACGGTTCTTTCCGATGGAGGATATGAGACAGCTGCGGCAGAGACTCAGCTGACGGAGCTTTCCGACCAGACAGGTGCGGTAGTGCCAGAATGCGCAGGAGCCGGTAGAACGACACTGCTTTATGAGATCTCGGCTGACGGTACAGGTCTTGATGATGCTGTTGTAAACGGTATAGATGCAATGGTCAAATATGCACTTTTTGATGTCTATACTCTTCCTGCGGATGACGGTGACACAGGGACTCCGGACACTAGCTGTTTTCTTAAAAAGATAGAGTCGCTTGAATATGTGGGCGCAGATGACTGTGCTCAGACAGCTACGCCTGCTTCTTTTAACAGTTCGTCCTATAATAACGGGTTTGAGAATTTCTCGACAGGAACATCAAGTGCTTCTGTTCCGGGATCAAAGCTCAAATTCACAGTTCATGCACAGAACGATACCTGTGTCGAGCCTACAGACAGAGCTCAGGCATTCAGTGCCGATATTCATATTGTGGATGCTGTTACAGGTTCCTATCTTGATACTCAGAAAGTCACGATTATCGTGCCTCCGGAAATAGGCGGGTTAAGTGACGACTGATACCTTGCAGTTAGCTTTCATATCTTAAATTTTGCAGTTGCATTTTGTTTAAACCTATGTTAGAAATCAGTAGGTTTTACGTGTTTCGGAGGTAAAACTTTGAGTGAAAGAAAAGCCGGTTCAGATAATACGAATTTCAGGCAGTTCAGGCAGCTTTCTTTTGATCTTATCAAGATCGCTGACAGAGGAACTCTTATAAGTGACTATCTGAAGGATGTGTCAAAAAAAATACTTGATTTTTCAAAGGCAGACCAGCTGAACATTGTGGTAAGCGATATTAAGAACTATTACAGATTTGTTTCTTCAAAAGAGGGCGACTGGAATATCAACCAGATCCCTCAGTTTTCTGAACCGCCTGATTTTATTAATGATAATAGCGGTGTCGCCACCGTAGAGTTTTTAGAGAGGATGGTGTACTTCAAGATGATGGACAGCTCCCGTTTTCTTACCGAAGGTGCCGGGCTGTATATTTCCGATACGATGGAAAAGATAGATGTTGTTCTTAATAAAAGATTTAACAATGCTCATTTTAATCTGAAGATCAATACAGAAAATAAGTCACTGCTGATCCTTCCTATCAGAATAGATGGTGAGATCATAGGAGTCGTTTCCATGAAATGGCTTGGTCTTGTGGATTTTATGGAGCATGATATTGAGTTCTATCAGTATCTTTTTGATATTCTGGGGTTTGCCAGATCTCACAGGCAGGCAAAATTTCATCTCGGAGAGAGGATCAAGGAACTTACAACGATATTTCAGATAACAAGACTGGGAGCGGAAAGAGGTAAATCTCTGGACGATGTTCTCAAAGGAGCTGTGGATATTATTCCTCCCGGATTTCTGCGTCCCGATATTGCCTGCTGCAAGATCGTTTTTTCAGACGAGGTCTTTACAAGTGTTAACTATATTGAACCGAGGAGTATTCTCAGAGAGCATATACATGTCGGTGGAAAAAAGGTCGGATATGTGGAAGTCGGTTATACGAAGGAAAGGCCTAACCTTGATAAAGGACCTTTCCTGAAAGAGGAAAGACCGATGCTCAATGCTGTTGCAAGGGAGATAGGAATAATTGCTGAAAGGAAACAGTTCGAGGATGAGAAGGAAAGACTGCAGCAGCAGCTTCTTCATGCTGACAGGCTTGTGACCGTGGGACAGCTTACAGCAGGTGTTGCACACGAACTAAATGAGCCTCTTGGAAGTATCCTGGGCTTTGCCCAGTTAATAAAAAAGTACGGTGAAATAGATGAGAGTGTGGGAAAAGATATAGATAAAATAATAAAGGCTTCGCTGCATGCCAGGGAGATCATTAGAAAACTGATGCTTTTTTCAAGGCAGAAAACACCGGAGAAAACGCTTTTCAACATAAATGAGAGGATAGATGACGGTCTATATCTCCTTGAAAGCAGGATAAGAAAGAGCAACATCAAGCTCATCAAGAACCTGGCCGAAGATCTTCCGCTTATAAAAATAGATCCGAGTCAGCTTCATCAGGTTCTTGTAAATCTTGTTGTGAATGCGATCCAGGCGATGCCTGACGGGGGCACTCTCACAATATCGACTGAAAGGTCGATCAATTCCATTACTATGATAGTTCAGGATACAGGAATTGGAATGACCAGCGATCAGATAGATAAGATATTTATTCCTTTTTTTACCACAAAGGATATAAACGAAGGAACAGGGCTCGGACTTCCTGTTGTGCTGGGAATAGTTCAGTCTCATGGTGGATATATCGATGTTGAGAGCAGTCCAGGAGAAGGTGCCAGATTTATTGTTAAATTTCCTGTCAACCCTGCTGATAAGGGATCGGAGGTGCATAAATGATCAGAAAGAACAAGAAGAGAGAAGTTATACTCATTGTTGATGATTCTCAGGATACTCTTGAGATGATCCAGCGGAACATTGAATATATGGGTTATACGGTCTTTGCATGTGACAGCGCACAGGAGGCGATGGATATCCTTGAAAAGGAGCCTATTGATCTGGTTATCACTGATTATCACATGCCTTTTGTCGGAGGTATTGATGTGATCCGTCATGTCAGGGAGAACTACAAGAACACGGAAGTTATGATGATAACAGGTTATGCTTCGGTCGAAGGTGCTGTCGAGGCGATAAAAGCGGGAGCCGAGGAATATCTTTCCAAGCCTTTTACAGAAGATGAGCTTGAAGAAGCGATAAACAGGTCTTTTGAAAAACTGGCCCTGCGTGTTTTAAAGAATGATCAGAAGCAGATAGATATTTCAGAAAGATACGGACTAATTGGTGATTCAAAAGAGATCAGAAGAGTTGCAGAATCTGTCAGAAAGGCCGCAAAACAGAACCTTCCTGTTCTTATAAGCGGAGAGCCGGGGACTGGCAAGGAATTTGTTGCCAGAGCTATTCATTATGAAGGCGAAAATTCAGATCATCCTTTCTTTTATATTAACTGTGCCGGAATCCCTGAGAATAAAATAGAAAGCGAACTTTTCGGATATATCAAAACAGGGAAAGACGATGAGGAGAGAACAGTTTTCAAGGGTTTCTTTGAAATGGCCGATAAAGGAACAGTCTTTCTTGATGAGATCAGTTCAACTTCTCTGGCGACACAGGTTAAACTTCTTAGAGCTCTTTCAGGAGAGGTTACTCTCATGGGAGATAATACTCCCAGAAAAATTAACTGCAGGATAATTGCCTCCACGTCAAAAGATCTTATAAATCTTGTGAAACGCAACCTGTTTAGAGAAGATCTGTTCTTCAGAATGAACGTGATAAATATTGCTATGCCTTCATTAAAAGAGAGGGGAGGAGACGTGGTGCTTCTTGCGAACATTTTTATAACAAAAGCGGCAGAAGAGCTTGGAAAGAGGAGTGTTCCCAAACTTGATGAGAAGGTCGTTCAGTGTCTTATGGAATACACGTGGCCGGAAAATGTCAGAGAACTTGAACTTCTTATCAGACAGATCGTTCCAAAGATCGAAACAGATCAAGTAGAGATAACAGACCTGCCTTCGTATATGAGATTTAATATTTTTGAGGACAGTAGACTTAATAAAAAACTTGCAGATGTTGAAGCTGAACATATCAAGGACGTTCTTGAAAGTGTTGAGGGTAACAAAACAAAAGCGGCTGACATTCTCGGGATAGATAGAAAAACTCTCAGAG
>CAZTKP010000143.1:0-6805 GCA_964614215.1 uncultured Spirochaetales bacterium
CCACCGCCTTTCAATAACGTCCTCTCTTGTTTGGAGCCTGTTTCTCATCGCCTTTAAGTTTTTATATTTATTCGGCAATTCCTCAGAACACATAATTGACGGAGAAATTAATAAGATAAGTAATGATAAAAAGAGTGTTTTCTTTGCTAAACTCACCATTTTTCACCTGAAAAGTTAAACACAGATTAACTGTTTTGTTACATATTTCAAAATTATTATTATTTTTTCTAAATAATATCCCAGATTTTGCTTGACATTAAAATTCTATATTTAATAATCGCGGTAGCTGCTTGAGGTATACATGAGAATTGTCGAAGGTACCGAAATAGTAGAGGGCGTCAAAAACCTCTTTATCAAGCTCAACTATGAACCTCCATCACTGGAGGGGATTTCATTTGCAGAGCAGTCAATGGACCCGGACGAACTGAAACTTGCCGGGATTCTTGATTCAAATATGGAAAAGGCAAAGCAGGAACGCAGGCCCCTGTGTCAGGACTGCGGCGTTGCGCAGGTCTTTGTAAAGATAGGAAAATTCACTACTTACAGCGGAGCCAACACTTTAAGACACCTTATCGAAAGAGGCGTAAAAGAGGCTTACAGCGACGGACTTTTAAGAAAATCAACTGTCAGAGATCCCTTTGAAAGAGTAAACGAAGGCGAGAACCTTCCCGCTTTTATCCACATCGAGGAAGTTTCAGGCGATATGCTTGAGATAGTGGGAATGGTCAAAGGTGGTGGCAGCGAAAACGTCAGTAATCTTAAGATGATATCTCCCACAGAAGGAAGAGAGGGCGTTGCCGATTTCGTTCTTGAAACTCTGAAAAATGCTGCAGGAAAAGGGTGTCCTCCATACTTTGCGGGAGTTGCAGTCGGCGGAACATTCGACACAGCACCTCTCTACTCAAAAAAGGCAATCCTTGAGAAGAGTGATGAAGATCAGGAACTTAGAGACCTGATACTTGAAAAGGTGAAAGAACTTGACTACGGCGTTCTGGGATTCCCGGGAATATCCGCTGTCAAAGAACTTTACATAAAAAAGGTCCCCACCCACATTGCAATGATGCCCGCAGCTGTTTCACTTAACTGTCACAGCTTAAGACATGGAAAAATTGAATTCAGGAGTAATCCTTGAAGTTTTCAGGCGGTCTAACAGAAGAACAGCTTAATGCCGGAACGGTCACAGAGATCACCGGTGAACTGATAACATTGAGAGATCAGTCAGTAAAAAAGATGGTTGAACTGGTAGAAAAAGGTGAAAAGCTTCCCTTTGAAACTGAAGGAGCCTACGTTTTCTTTGCCGCCCCCACTCCGGGATACACAGAGCAGAGGGCAAGTATCGGCCCGACAACAAGCTGGAGAATGGGAAAGTTCATACCGTTCCTGATCGATCTCGGAGTCAAAGGATTTATAGGCAAAGGCTTCCTGCCAAGCGGTATCCCTGAAGCCATAAGAAGACATAAAGCTCTTTATTTCCAAGCACTTGGAGGTGCAGGAGCATATTACGGATCTCAGATGACAAGCATGAAACCCATCTTGTTCGAAGAACTGGGCCCGGAGGCAGTATTTAAAGTCAACGTTGTGGATTTTCCACTGATAATATCAATAGACACCAGAGGTGCAATATTTTCCTGAGAGGTTGTTATGGGAAAAAAGAAAAAGTTTACAGTAAACGAGTTTGAAAATGAAAAGTGCAAACTGTTCATCAGACCTGAATTGTGCAAAGGATGTGAAGTCTGTGTCGAGTTCTGCCCTGTCAAAGTACTTGCATTAGAGAAGAACTGCCCGGTCGTTACCGCCGTTGCAATGGAAAAATGTATCGCCTGCGGAATGTGCGAACTGAGATGTCCGGATTTTGCCATCTACATTGAAAAAAAGTAATGAAGGAGATTTAAATGACTAATTCCAGACAAGAATTCATTCAGGGGAACATCGCGTGTGCCAAAGGAGCGGCATATGCAGGATGTAGTTTCTTCGGAGGTTATCCGATCACTCCTTCAACGGAGATCGCGGAATACATGTCCGACTATCTTCCAAGGAACGGCGGAAAGTTCATTCAGATGGAAGATGAAATTGCTTCAGTTGGTTCGATCATCGGAGCATCTCTTGCCGGATCAAAAGTTATGACCGCAACAAGCGGCCCGGGATTCTCACTTATGCAGGAACTCATTGGTTACGCCTGTATTGCTGAAGTACCGATGGTCGTTGTCGACATCATGAGAGGCGGACCTTCAACAGGACTTCCGACATCTCCTGCCCAGTCAGACCTTCTCCAGGCAAAATGGGGAACACATGGTGACCATCCGACAATAGCGCTCGTTCCCAACTCGGTAAATGAAATGTTCACAGAAACTGTCAGAGCTTTCAACCTTGCCGAATATTTCAGAACACCGGTTATTGTTCTCGGTGACGAGATAATCGGACACATGAGAGAGAGAATCGTCATTCCGCAGGAAGGAGACATTGAGATCATAAACAGAACTGTTCCGGATAAGGAAGGGCTCTGTCCGATGCCTTACGCTTCTGACGGACATAAACCTGCATGTCTTCCCAACTTCGGAAAGAGCAGATTCCACGTTACAGGTCTCAACCATGACATAACAGGTTTCCCGACCATGGACCCTGCAACAGTTGCAAAGGAAAATCATCGAATAGTCAGCAAGATCTACGAACAGCGTCATCTTGTCGACAAGTTTGACACCATCCAGTGTGAAGATGCAAAAATCCTCATGCTTGCAGTGGGAAGTGCGGCAAGAGCTGCCGAAGAAGCTGTTATCACTCTTAGAAAAAGAAATATTAAAGCTGGTCTCTTCAGACCTATCACTCTCTGGCCTTTCCCGAAGAACGAGTTCTCAAGACTTGCTGCAAAAGCTGACTATATCATTGTTCCCGAAATGAACATGGGACAGCTTAAGACAGTCGCAGAACGTCTTACAAAAAGAACCAAGATCGTTCCGGTAAACCTCGTTAACGGTGAGCCTCTGGGACCGGAGAACATTATTAACGCCATTAACTATCTTAACGTTTGAGGAGATAACAATGTTTGATTATTCAAAATATTTAAGAAACGAAAAGCTCCCTCATATCTGGTGTCCGGGATGCGGCCACGGAATAATTCTCAAATCACTTATCAGAGCCATTGATAAAACCGGCTGGAGCAAAGATGATATAGTAGTTGTAAGCGGAATCGGATGTGCATCAAGACTTCCCGGCTACGTTGATTTCAATACACTTCACACAGCTCACGGAAGAGCACTCTCGTTTGCAACAGGCATCAAGCTTGCAAAACCGGGAATGAAAGTGATCGTTGTTTCAGGTGACGGAGACGGACTTGCGATCGGCGGAAACCACTTCATCCATGCATGCAGAAGAAACATCGACATAACACTTGTCGTTTTCAACAACGGCATCTACGGAATGACAGGCGGGCAGTACTCACCTACGACTGCTGAAGGTGACAAAACCGCAACTTCTCCACATGGAAACATGGAACCTCATTTCGATGTCGCTGAACTTGCAAAAGGTGCAGGAGCAACATTTGTTGCAAGAGGTACAAGCTACCACGTTCCGCAGCTTGACACATACATCCATAAGGCTCTTGAACACAAAGGATTTTCAGTAGTTGACGTTGCAGAAGGCTGCTACACAACTCACGGAAGAAAGAACAAGAAAAAATACAAGTCAAATCTCGATATGCTTAAATATCAGAAGGACAATGCTATTCCTTTAAGCAAAGCAAAAGACATGACACCTGAAGAACTTGAAGGAAAGATCGTCACAGGAGTTCTTCATGACATAGAAAAGCCTGAATTTACTGAGAAATATCAGAAAATTATCGACTCTTTCAAGGGAGGTGACAAATGAAGACTGAGATCAGAATTTCAGGAAGCGGCGGACAGGGCGTAATACTTGCTTCAGTTATTCTCGGAACTGCTGCATCTCTTTATGAAGGAAAAGAGACCGTGCAGAGTCAGTCATACGGTCCGGAAGCCAGAGGCGGCGCATCAAAAGCCGACGTGATAATCAGTGATACACCGGTAAGATATCCCAAAGCCAGAGAAATAGACATCATGGTATGTCTTACCCAGAAAGCTGCCGATAAATATTTAAAAACTATTAAAAGCGGCGGAATAGTCATCGTTGACAGTGACTTTGTAAATGCTTCAAAATGCAGAAAAAAGATCGACCTTCACAGTCTTCCGCTCTATTCGACGACAATGAAGGAAATGGGCAGGATCATCGCTCTGAACGTAGTTTCACTCTCAGCTCTTGTCACCATCACAAAAATAGTTTCCGAAAAGTCTCTTGAAAAAGCTGTTATGGATGCAGCTCCCAAAGGGACTGAAGATTTCAACCTTAAGGCACTTGAAATAGGAAAGAATATCGCTCTTAAATGCCTTGAAAAATAACTTTTAGGATCAGCCTATGATCGACCTTGAGAAACGGCATGAAATTCTTAAACAGTGGAAAAACTATGTCAGTTCAAAACCCGTCGATCCGGCTGTGATCCACCCGTATCTGATAAGTTCATGGGAAAGAAGTAGTAACTATGGTATCAGCCCAGAAGGTGGCGATTATCCCAGAGTCAGTTCTGCTGAGCTTGTGAACAGGATCAACGAGAACCGGAAAATGCTTCAGATCGCAGTTCCGTACATGAAAAAGATCATAGGATTTATCAACGACCCTGAAAGTATTATTTTCATCACCGACAAAAACGGAATTGTGCTTGAACTTTTCGGATCCGACAAGATGAAAGAGATAAAAAGTTCACCGAAACTGGGCAGTAAACTTCTTGAAAAAGACATTGGTACTAACGGTGTCGGAACTGCAATAGTTGAGAATAGAACTCTTGATATCTGGGCGGGAGAACATTTCAGGGAAGATCTTCACACCTGGTATTCAAGTGCAGATCCCATCCATGACAGCAGCGGTGACATAATCGGATGCATCTGTCTTCTGTGCAGCTGGGATCAGGTAAACGCACATACTCTGGGAATGATCGGCGGTGTGAGCGGAGCAATTGAAAGACAGTTCCAGATAGAGGAAACTCTTGCCGAAAAGATCCTTGAGATCAAGAAACAGCAGGCGATAGTTGAATCTATCAACGAGGGAATTATCGTTATTGACGCTCAGGAAAAGATCAGTGATATCAACCCTCAGGCAAGACTTATGCTTGATCTTGACAGCAGTGACCTTACGGGAACTTCAATTTATGATGTTGTCTTAAGCGGTGTTAATTTTTTCAAAATAATGGCTGACGGAAAGAATATCTATGACAGTGAGGCAGTTCTAAAACTTCGAAATAAAAGACTTCACTGCACAATGTCCGCATCCATCATTCAAAGCGAAGGGAACATCAACGGACTTGTCCTTACTCTTCGGGAATCCAAGGTTCTTCACCATCTTGCAGGAAAGATCGTCGGATCAAGAGCCTACATCTCATTTTCCGATATTATAGGCAGCTCAGATCCTCTTCTTGAAGCTATAAAAATCGCTAAAACCGCAGGGAAAAGCAAATCCAACGTCCTTCTTCTCGGAGAAAGCGGAACAGGTAAGGAACTCTTTGCACAGTCAATTCATAATCACAGTGACAGAGCCGATAAACCATTTGTTGCAGTCAACTGCGGAGCAATCCCTAGAGACCTCGTTGAAAGTGAACTCTTCGGATACGAAGGCGGAGCATTTACAGGTTCAAGAAAGGAAGGAAGACCCGGAAAATTCGAACTTGCTGAAGAAGGCACTATCTTTCTTGACGAAATAGGTGACATGCCGCTTGACGCACAGGTTAACCTATTGAGAGTATTACAGAATTCAGAAGTTGTCCGAGTCGGCGGAACATACCCTAAAAAAATAAATGTGCGAGTAATTGCAGCAACAAACCAGGACCTCAAAAAAGCAGTTGAGGAAAAAACATTCAGAGACGACCTTTACTACCGCCTCAATGTTCTTTCCATCACAATTCCGCCACTGAGAAACAGAACTGAGGACATCTCAAGCCTGGCCAATCATTTCGCGAGAAAAACCGCTCACAACCTCAATAAAACTATCACAGGAATTGATCCACTCGCACTCACCATGCTTGAAAAATACGACTGGCCCGGCAACATCAGGGAACTTGAAAACGTCGTTGAAAGAGCCGTCAACATCATGGACGGAACAGTCATCACCGCGAAGGAACTCCCCGAATATATCCGTAATATTCCGGACGAAAAACCAGTCCTTAAACCAGATACATTAAAAGCAAAAGAATATGAATCAATAGTCTCAATGCTCACCGAGACCGGCGGAAATCTCCGCGAATCTGCTAAACGCCTCGGAATAGCCAGAGGAACTCTTTATAAGAAGATAAAAAAGTATAAGATACCTGCTGAGAATTTCAGGTAGAAGAGACCTTTCCTAAATCCCGAATGTAGGGGCGGATCTGCGTATCCGCCCGGGTTGATACATAGATCAACCCCTACAATTAATCAAATCCAAATTGTAACTGCTCCCCTTTCCTTTAGGAGAGGGGATTATGGGGAGAGGTCTAAGCAATGTCCTATTTCTGCACATGCACCTAGAGACATGTTCACTTTAAGCACAATTTCCCACTAAAAAACACACTCCAAAAATAAAACCAAATCACGCCTAACTGTTTGTATTAATTTAGCTTTCAAACTATTTTCAAAAACTTTCTTCGTTTTGGCACACTGTTTGCACTAAGAAGGTCAGTTTCGAGGTCATTAGATTTGAGGAGAACGTGATGAGCATGGAAAAGATCCTTATAGCTGAAGATGACAGACAGATGATCGAAAGTCTTAAAACATTA
>CAZTKP010000144.1:0-6774 GCA_964614215.1 uncultured Spirochaetales bacterium
CAAGATCTCTATCAATCATCACCTGCTTTCCGCGAATTGTGAAAATCCTGTCCTTAATATCAATGCCTTTAATAATTTCACCTTTGCTCATTTTAGCCTCTGCTACACAATTATTAGCTCAAGAATATAACGCAAAAGCTAGTTTTACAAATTTTAAATTAAATCTTATGATTTTTGAATACAAGGCTGCTCAAAATACTTGGCAGACATATTTGCTTACATTCAAAAAAAAGGCCGCCCTTTCAGGCGGCCCGTAAAAATCAGACTATTACAGAACTTATTCTGCTTTTTCCTCTTCTTTCTTTTCTTCAGCAGGTGCTTCCTCTTTAGGAGCCTCTTCAACCTTAGGTTCTTCTGCCTTTACTTCTTCAGCAGGTGCTTCCTCTACAGGAGCTTCCTCTACAGGAGCTTCTTCAACCTTAGGTTCTTCTGCCTTTACTTCTTCAGCAGGAGCTTCCTCTACAGGAGCTTCCTCAACCTTTGGTTCTTCTGCCTTTACTTCTTCAGCAGGAGCTTCCTCAACTGCCGGAGTTTCCTCAACAACAGGGGTTTCTTCAACAACTGGTTTTGTCTCAGCTTTCACTTCCTGCTTCTTAGTCTTCTTTGCCTTCTTCTTTTTCGGTGACACTTTTTCATCGTCTTTAAGATACTCAACTATTGCAGTCGCAGCACCGTCGCCTCTTCTAAAACCGAGTTTGATAACTCTTGTGTATCCACCGTTTCTATCCTCAAATCTCGGACCAAGTTCTTTGAGAAGTTTTGTTATAACGATCTCTCTTTCTGTTTTAACCATTCTGGTGAGTGAGGTTATTGATGCAGTAGTATTTTTCTTGGCAAGTGTAATTGCTTTATCAGCTATTTTCTGCAACTCTTTCGCTCTTCCCAGAGTTGTTGTAATTCTCTCACTTTTTACAAGAGAATTCAGCATGTTGCACAGCATAGCCTCTCTGTGGGAACTATTTCTGTTCAACCTTCTACCGGCTTTTCTATGTCTCATTTATCTACTCCCATCTTCTTTTCTATCTTTTCAATAATCTTCTGGTCCGGAAAGTTATCAACATCCATTCCGAACTGCAGACCCATCTTAAGAAGAAGAATCTTTATCTCATTAAGAGATTTTCTACCGAAGTTCTTAGTCTTAAGCATTTCACCTTCACTTCTCTTTACAAGCTCACCGACGTAGCGGATATTTGCATTTTTAAGACAGTTGTGAGATCTGACACTGAGGTCAAGCTCGTCAATTGTCTTGTAAAGATTCATGTTAACCTCTTCTTTTGTATCTGACAGATCTACTTCATCAGTCTCATCAAAGGAGAAGTTAATGAGAAATCTTGTATGCTCCCTGAGGATCATTGCAGCATAGGCAAGCGCATCTCTTGGGGATGTTGATCCGTCAGTTTCAATATCAACAGTAAGCTTATCAAAATCAAAGCTGTTCTTCACTCTTGCACTTGTAACTTTGTAGTTAGCTCTTACAACAGGTGAGAAAAATGAATCAACAGCAATAAAGCCTTCGCTGAACATATCTGATTCGTGTGCTTCTGAAGGAACGTATCCTCTGCCGACACCGACGAGAAGTTCCATTTCAAAATCCACACCCTTTTCCATTTCAAAAAGCGGAAGGTCCTTGTTGAGGATCTTAAGTCCTGCAGTTTCTTCAATATCGCCTGCAGTTACAACACCTTTCTCTTTTTTTCTGAGTAAAAGTGTGTGCAGCTTGTCCTCATGAGCCGTAAAACGGATCTGTTTGATGTTGAGTATCATATCGACAATATCTTCCCTGATACCGGGGATGGTTGCGAACTCATGTTCAACACCCTTGATCTTTACACCCACAACAGACGCTCCGCGAAGACTCGAAAGAAGAATCCTGCGAAGAGAGTTACCAAGTGTTATTCCATACCCCTTCATCAGCGGTTCACAGACAAAACGGGCTGAATTGTCATCATCGTTCCTGTCCATGACCTTAACGTCACGGGGCATAATCATCTTTTTCCAGTTGGCTTGGTACATTATTCTCCCCCTATTACTTTGAATAAAGCTCGACTATGAGGTTTTCCTTAATGTCGTCAGTAATATCTTCTCTTTCAGGAAGACGCACGACTTTACCTGAAACTTCCTCTTTATTAAGCTCAAGCCACGTTGGTACAGGAGCCTTTTCACCGAGATCTTCAATTATTTCCTTAAAGATCTTGGACTTTCTGCTCGTTTCTCTGACACTGATAACGTCTTCATCCTTTACGAGGAATGACGGAATGTCAGTTCTAACGTTGTTAACTGCGAAGTGACCGTGATTAATAAGCTGTCTGGCCTGTGATCTGCTGTGTGCAAGACCAAGACGGTAAACAACATTATCCAGTCTTCTTTCAAGCATGCTGAGAAGATTTTCACCGCTTGCACCCTTTTTAAGAGCTGCTCTGTGGTAGAAAATTCTGAACTGCTTTTCCAGCATTCCGTAGATAGCCTTTGTCTTCTGCTTTTCACGGAGCTGAAGTTTGTACTCGGTCATTCTCTTCTTGTCCTTTCCGTGCTGACCCGGACCGTAGGGTTTTCTGTCGAAAGAACATTTTTCTGTAAAACAGCGATCTCCTTTAAGATAGAGTTTTGCACCCTCTCTTCTACAGATCTTACATTTTGCTTCTTTGTACTTTGCCAAAGCTTCCTCCTTTTAATCCAATAAAAGTTTACGCAAATAGAATCGTTAGACTCTTCTTTTCTTTTTCGGACGACAACCGTTGTGCGGAATAGGTGTGATGTCTCTAAGGAGAGTCACATTGTAACCTATGTTTGCAAGTCCCCTGATAGCAGCTTCTCTGCCGCCGCCGGGACCTTTTACAAATACACTGAGTGTTCTTAAACCGTAGTCCTGTGCTTTCTTTCCGGCATCTTCAGCAGCCATCTGAGCAGCATAAGGTGTGCTCTTCTTGCTTCCTCTGAAACCTTTAAGACCGGCGCTTGACCAGGAAAGAACATTTCCGCTTACGTCCGTTATTGTTACAAGAGTATTGTTGAAACTGCACTGAATGTATGCCAGTCCAGTCTGAACGTTCTTCTTAACTTTTCTTTTAGGTGCCATAATTCAAACCCTCCCTACTTTTTCTTCTTCATAAGGTTACGCTTCGGACCTTTTCTCGTTCTTGCGTTTGTACGAGTTCTCTGTCCTCTTGAAGGAAGGCCTCTTCTATGTCTGAGTCCTCTGTAGTTACCAAGGTCCATCAGACGCTTGATATTCATGATAGTGTCTTTACGAAGATCACCTTCAACAGTGTAGTCTTCGTCTATGACGGCCCTGATCTTAATAGCCATGTCATCATTGACATCATCACTTTTGATATTTCTGTCGATTCCCGCCTTATCAAGTATCTCTCTGGCACTTGTTCTGCCGATACCGTAGATGTAGGTCAGGGCAATTTCCATTCTCTTTTTTCTTGGAATGTCAACTCCTGCGATACGAACCAATTGTCACCTCCTGGTCTTTAGATATATTTGTTATCCCTGTCTCTGTTTGTGTTTCGGGTTCTCGCAGATAACTCTGACGATACCCTTTCTTCTGATTATTTTGCACTTTGGGCATATTTTCTTAACAGAAGCTCTTACTTTCATCTCACTCTCCTATTTTTTCGCCTTCATTCTATGTACTATTCTTCCTCTGGTAAGATCATACGGAGACAGTTCGACCTGAACTGTATCACCGGGGAGTATTCTGATAAAATACTTCCTCATCTTACCTGAGATATGTGCCAGAACCTGATGTCCGTTCTCAAGCTCAACTCTGAACATCGCGTTCGGCAGTGTCTCACTTATTGTTCCTTCAACAACAATTCCTTCTTCTTTCGCCATATTACCTGTCCTAAAACAAAAAAAACATTATGAATTTACACTCAACGTATAAAAATTCAAATAATTTCTCGATTTCAGACCTAAACCTCTGTTTTTGCTAACATTTTTTAAGCAGACAGCTTTTTTAAAAGTTATTGAAACTTGAGATCTGATATCAAAGAACATTTCGATCAACCTCTTCTGCTCTTTATCAAAGAGCCTTTTCCGCCAATCGAAAACCCTTCGTAATTGTTGCTGATAAGATAACTCTCGATCTGTGACGCCATGTCCATCGCAACACCCACAACAATGAGTATCGACGTACCGCCCATGTAGAACGGGAGTCCCATTTTGTTCCTGAGAAGATCAGGAAGCATACAAACTGCTGAAAGATAGATAGCTCCACCGAAAGTAATTCTCGAAAGAACGGTGTTGATATATTTAACCGTTTCTTTTCCGGGTCTTATTCCAGGTACGTATCCACCCTGCTTGTTAAGGTTATCCGCAACATCCTCTGTCTTGAACTGAACAAAGGTATAAAAGTATGCGAAGAACACTATCAGTACAAGGTACATCATGTTGTAAAGCCATCCGCCGGGGTTTAACCATGCCTGCAAGGGCCCCATGTCAAACTGAAAAAAGCTTGAAATAGTTGCCGGAAAAACAAGCAGCGCACTTGCAAAGATAGGCGGGATAACTCCGGATGTGTTGATCTTGAGAGGAAGGTGTGAATTCTGGATCTTTCTTCCGCCTGCGACTCTTCTCGCATACTGGATAGGAATCCTCCTCTGCGCACTCTCAACAAAAACGATCAGCGCAAAAGCACCAACCATGATGATCAGAAAGATCACCAGCTGATGAGGCTGTATCATCTGTTCTTTAAGGTATTTTCCCATCTGGAAGAACATTGTGGGAAAACGTGCTACGATAGATGCAAATATTATCAGCGAAATACCGTTTCCTATTCCTCTTTCAGTTATCTGTTCACCGAGCCACATCAGAAAAAGTGTTCCTGACATCAATGTGATAACAGTCATAACCTTGAAGAAAATTCCGGGGTTATTGACAACAACCTCACCTGAAGGTCCTGTGAGACTCTCAAGAAAGTTTGCCATCATAAGGCCCTGGAAAAGACAGAGAACGACCGTACCGTATCTTGTGTACTGCGTTATCTTTCTCATTCCCTGGTCACCTTCTTTCTGAAGTTCTCCGATCTGGGGAACTACAACTGCAAGAAGAGACATGATAATGGATGCACTGATGTAGGGCATGATACCGAGAGCAAATATGGAAAGTCTTTCGATAGCTCCACCCGCGAACATGTTGAAAAGTCCAAGAAGTGTTCCTGAACCTTTTGTCGACATGATCTTCTCCATTACGACCCTGTTAACGCCAGGCGCTGTAACATAGATTCCCAGTCTGTAAACTGCGAGCATCATTAAAGTGAAAATAACTCTCTCTCTAAGGTCCGGAATCTTAAAGATATTTTTTATGATCTTACTTATCAAGACTAATCTCCTCTGCCTTTCCACCGGATTTCTCAATGGATTCCTTTGCGCCGGCAGTAAATTTGTGTGCTTTTACTGTAAGTGCTTTTGTAAGGTCGAATTTACCGATTATCTTTACTATCGGTTCCTCTCCGGAATAAAGTCCAACCTGAGCAAGCTTTTCAAGATCAACAACTGTATCTGCATCGAATTTCTCAAGATAACGGATATTGATCTCGCAGACTCCCTTTGCCCATTTATTAAAGAAACCTCTCTTGGGGATTCTTCTGTTGTAAGGCATTGTTCCACCTTCGAAACCTCTTCTTACTCCGCCACCTGAGCGTGACTTCTGACCTTTATGTCCCTTTGCGGCAGTTTTTCCCCATCCGCTGGCATCTCCTCTGCCTACTCTTTTCTTACCCTTCTGTCCTTCGGGCTTTTTTAGATTATGAAGCTGCATATCCTACTCCTTTTCACTCAACTGATAGTCCTTAACACCGACATTTCTCTTGGCTTCCACATCCTTAATGTCCTCAACTGAAAGAAGACCGTTAAGTGTAGCTTTAGCCATATTGTGCGGATTGTTGGATCCGATCGACTTTGAAAGGATGTCTGTTACTCCTGCCGCTTCCAGAACCGCTCTTACAGCTGATCCGGCAATAACACCGGTACCGGCTGAAGCAGGTCTGAGAACAACTCGTCCAGCACCGTAAACACCGATGATCTCATGAGGAACTGTTCCTCTGAGAAGTTTAACCTGTTTAACATTCTTTCTGGCTCTGGCAACGCCCTTTCTAATAGCTTCCGGAACTTCTCTTGCCTTTCCGAGTCCTATTCCGACCTGGCCTTTGCCGTCACCAACCACCATCAGTGCTGCAAAGCTGAAGTTCTTACCGCCCTTAACAACTTTTGCAACTCTGTTAACGTATATAAGTTTCTCCTGAAATTCCATCATTTCAGGATCAACTGTCTTATTGTTTTCTCTCATCAGAAACTCCTAAATTATTCTAGAATTTAAGTCCGTTCTTTCTAGCTGAATCCGCCAGAGCCTTTAATCTGCCATGAAAAAGGTAACCGTTTCTATCAAAAGTAACAGCCTCAACTCCCTTTTCTCTGCATTTCATAGCTATAGCTTCACCAACCTTCTGTGCAACTGCTTTCTTGTCGCCTTCAGGCTTCTCAAAGCCTTTGATCTTTGATGATGCAGACACCAGTGTAACACCGGCAACATCATCAATAACCTGCACGTAAATGTGCTTGTTGCTTTTAAATACAGTCATTCTAGGACGTTCCTGAGTACCGGAAATTCTCTTCCTGATACTTCTCTTTCTCTTCAGACGTCTCTGTATTTTAATATCTGGTCTCATCTTAGCTCCTCCGATTATTTACCAGCAGCCTTTCCTGCTTTTCTTCTAATACGTTCACCTTTGTAGAAAATTCCCTTTCCCTTGTAAGGTTCAACCGGACG
>CAZTKP010000145.1:0-6740 GCA_964614215.1 uncultured Spirochaetales bacterium
GTCATTAAAGGGGTCTGTGCGGAAAGAATGCTTAAAAGGATTATCTGTTATGCTGTTGAACGACATCAAAATGAATCAAAACTGCATGAAAGCGAGGCTCAGTTCAGAGCACTTGCAGAGTTTTCTCCTTATGCCATCATGATCTATCATGATAAAAAATGGGTATATGCAAACAAAATGGCTGAAACTATTACCGGTTACAGCGTTGAAGATATCCTTAATTTAAAAGTTCTTGATTTTGTTCATTCCGATGACCTGGAACTTGTAAAAGAAAAAATGATCAAAAGAACCGCCGGAGAAAATGTGCCTCCTTATGAGCTGCATATCGTAACCAGATCAGGCGAAAAAAGGAGAGTTTTTCTTACGGGTACTATCATTAGTTTCAGAGGAAAATCTTCATCTCTTGTTACAGTTGTGGATATCACAGAACAGCACCGTTTAAAAGAAACCGTTGAACGTAATGACAAGCTTATGTCACTGGGAGTTCTTGCTGCAGGCATTGCCCATGATTTCAACAACTTACTTAACGGCATTTTTGGGAACATTGAACTTGCTCAGGCAAATCTTGCCGCTGGTAAAGATGCTTCAAATTTTCTTGAAAGAGCTATCTCTGTTTTTGACAGAGCAAAAAGCCTTACTCAGCAGCTACTCACCTTTTCAAAAGGAGGAGCTCCTTTTTTAGATGAATCGGATATTGAAAAAACTGTCCTGAATGCTGCCGGATCCGTTCTGAATAGTTCAGGCTGCAAATTAATATCTGAGCTCAGCAGTGATATTCGAAAATGTGACCATGACAGCAATCAGATCCACCAGGTTATTTCATGTATTGTGAAAAATGCCTGCGAAGCTTCTGACGGCTTAGGAAGTATTTCAATTAGCCTGAAAAATAAAGATCACAACAAAATACTTATCACCGTTTCTGATTCAGGAAAAGGTATTGAGGCGGAAATTCTTAAAAAGATCTTTGATCCGTTTTTCTCAACAAAAGAGAATGGATTAGGCCTGGGGCTCGCTACAAGTCACTCTATCATAAAAAAGCATGGAGGAACTATCGAAGTTGAATCAACTGTTGGGAAGGGCGCGACTTTTAGCATCACTCTTCCTGCAGCCAGCTCATCAGAAAAAGAGGAAAAGATTAACTGTAAAGAGTTACAGGACAAGAAAAAAGTTCTGATCATGGACGATGAGTATTTTGTTCAGGAACTCTTTGTTTCTTATCTTTCTGAAGCTAACGTAATATCGTTCTGTGCATCAAACGGCGACGAGGCACTTGATATTCTTGAGAAAGAAAAAGATATTGATCTTGCTATTTTTGACCTTACAGTTCCCGGAGGAAAGGGCGGACGTGAAATTATTGACGAAGTAAAGAACAAATATCCGGAAATGCTTGTTTTTGCTACAAGCGGATACTCCGAAGATCCTGTTATCTCCAACCCCCGGAAATATGGATTTACCGGAAGTATTCCTAAACCGTTCAGACATGACGATCTTTGCTCAAAGTTAAAAAAATATCTGTGCTGCAACGACATTTTGACTTAATCTCTCTTTCACTGTAAAATATTGCACTTTTGAACTATTTTTGGAGCAGACTATGCCGCATCATTACGATTTTAAAACATTTTTTGACAATGCTCCAGACGGTGTTTTTATCTGTGATGAGAATGGAAGATATGAACTTGTAAATGATGCCGCATGCAAAATAACCGGATACTCCAAAGAAGAGCTCGAGAACATGACCATTGCCGATATTACACCGGAAGATGCGAAAGAAAAAATGTTCGCCAGATTCTTAAAACTGAAAAATAAGGGAGAGGTTGTTGCTGAAATTCCATTCATCAGAAAAAACGGTGAGATAAGATACTGGGTCGTCAAGGGAGTAAAGATCTCTGAAACTCAGTTCATGGGATTTACAAGAGATATTACAGAAGAAAAGGAGGCAAAGGACGCCCTCTTTCAAAGTGAGGCCAACTTCTCGTCTTTACTTGAGAATCCCGTTGACAGTATTGTTTACCAGCTGATAGTGGGAGATACTCCGTTCGGGAACAAAGTTAATTTTGTCAGCCCGTCCATAAAAACAGTTCTCGGAATTTCTGAGGAGGATCAACATGATATTAATAAATGGTTTATGAGAATTCATCCTGAAGATCTCCCGAGAGTTATGGAGTCAAACGCAAAAGGATTTCAGCCTCCTTATATATTTAGAGAGTCTTTTCGGTATATACATCCTGAAAAAGGAGAGCGTTGGTTAGATGTGCATGCCAGAGCCGTTCCCGATGAAAACGGAGTAGCTAAATATGCCAACGGACTGATAACCGATATTACTGACAGAAAAAAAGCTGAAGAAGAAAATCAGAAACTTCTGGAAGAGCTTCTCAGAACGGAAAAGCTTGAATCTCTCGGGATTCTTGCAGGCGGAATAGCTCATGATTTCAACAATTTACTTTCAGGAATCTTTGGATACATTGAAATGTCCAGAAACAACTGTGATGATCCTGAAAAAGTAAGAAACTATCTATCCAAAGCTGAAACTGTCTTCAATAGAGCTAAAGATCTTACCCAGCAGCTACTTACTTTTTCAAAAGGAGGAATTCCTGATAGAAAAGTGGCGGATCTTGCAAAAACTCTCCAGGAAAACACATCTTTTACTCTTTCGGGAAAAAACATTAGCTACTCAATTAACATAGATAAAGATCTCTGGCTATGTGATTTTGATATAAATCAGATTGGTCAGGTTATAAACAATCTTCTTTTAAACGCCATACACGCTCTGCCTGATGGCGGACAAGTTCTTGTTTCGGCAGAAAATATCTATCTTGATGATGGAGACATTCCGGAGATCAGGGATGGTAAATATATTATGATCCGCGTCTCCGATAACGGGACCGGCATTGATGAATCTATTCAGGAAAAGATCTTTGACCCGTTCTTTTCCACTAAATCAACCGGAACAGGACTTGGGCTTTCAATGTGTTACTCCATAATCAGAAAACACGATGGACACATCTGCTGTGAATCTGAGATAGGAAAAGGAACCTCTTTTACTATCTATCTTCCCGCAAGCTACAATGAGATCAAAAAAGAAAATGAATCACTTGAAATAGATCATAAAGGAGAAGGAAAAATTCTTCTTGTTGATGACGAGGATTATATCCTTGAAATATTTTCAAACATGTCCCTGTCTCTGGGATATACTCCTATAACCGCTACTGACGGGAGTGAAGCTCTTGAATACTGCTTAAATAACAGTGACGATATCAGAAACATAAAAACTGCTATTCTGGACCTTACAATTCCCGGAGGAATGGGAGGAAAAGAAACTGTAATCCACCTGAAGAAACTTCTTCCTGAAACTCCCATAATTGCCACAAGCGGATATTCTGATGACCCGGTAATTGCAAAACCTTTAGAATACGGATTTAGTGGGAGCCTTAGAAAACCGTTTAAAATTCAGGAACTTGCCCACTTACTGAACAAGTTTCTGAACAAAGAATAATTTTAAGCGTTCATTGCTTTTAAGAAATCCTTGTTGGATTTGGTCTTACCCATCTTATCGAGCATAAATTCCATAGAGTCGATAACATTGAGCGGATGGAGAAGCTTTCTGAGGATCCATACCTTGTTAAGAACATCCTGCTCAAGAAGGAGCTCTTCTTTTCTTGTAGCTGACTTATTGATATCAAGACACGGGAATATTCTCTTTTCCATGAGCTTTCTGTCAAGATGAATTTCCATGTTTCCTGTTCCTTTGAATTCCTCAAAGATAACTTCGTCCATACGGCTGCCTGTATCGATAAGTGCTGTAGCCATAATTGTGAGGGAGCCGCCCTCTTCTATGTTTCTTGCAGCACCGAAAAACCTCTTCGGCTTATGAAGAGCGTTTGCATCCACACCACCGGAAAGGATCTTACCTGACGGAGGAACGATAGCGTTGTAAGCTCTTGCAAGTCTTGTGATGGAGTCAAGAAGAATAACTACCTCCTTTCCGAATTCGACCATTCTCTTTGCCTTCTCAAGAACCATCTCTGCAACCTGTACGTGGCGTGTAGCAGGCTCATCAAATGTTGAAGCGATAACTTCGGCATCAACATTTCTCATCATATCCGTAACTTCCTCAGGTCTCTCATCAATGAGAAGAACTATGAGGTATATCTCAGGATGATTTTCGGTAATAGAATGAGCTATATCCTGAAGAAGAACTGTTTTACCGGTTCTCGGAGGAGCAACAATAAGTCCTCTCTGTCCCATTCCGATCGGAACGAGAAGGTCCATGATCCTTGTTGACATAACACTGCTCTTCGTCTCGAGAACGATCTTGTTCTTCGGGTAGAAAGGAGTGAGGTTGTCAAAAAGAGGCGTGTGCCGGACTTTATCAATATTGTCCTGATCAAAAACAGCCGTTATCTTGTTAAGCGCAAAGTATCTTTCGCCGTCTTTGGGGCTTCTGATCTCACCCGTAACTGTCTGGCCTGTTCTCAGACCGAATCTCTTAATCATTGACGGCGGGATATATATGTCGTCCGGACCCGGAAGGTAGTTATATTTAGGGCTTCTCAGGAAGCCGAACCCGTCAGGCAGTATCTGAAGAACACCTGTTGCAAGAATAGTTTCATTATTCTCAACAAGTTTCTGAAGGATCTCATAAACAAGTTCCTGCGATCTTTTTGAAGCTGCGTTCTCAACACCCAGCTTTTCCGCCATCTTTACGAGCTCGTCGTTTTTCTTACTTTTCAATTCCTGTAAATTCATTCATTTCTCCTTAAAAATCAGTATTACAAATAAAGCACATATTTATTGATGAAGCTTTCATAAGCTTTCCAAAAAAGTTTTCGATTATCTGCCAGTTGCAGCAAAAAGTGAACATAACGAAATCACAGTAAAATAAGTAATTAAATTGTCCTTTTTGTCAAATAATTTATCACTGGCAGGTATCATTATCCCTAACTCTTTGATATTTAACATTCTTTTTACTCACAGAAAGGCATTCCATGAGAACTTCCGATGCCGATTTTACAGGAAATATGCTGATATTTTCCTTTATTTCCTGCGGCAGTTCATCATAGTCGGAAATATTATCTTCAGGAATATAGACCTTTCTTATGCCAGCCTTCCTGGCTGCCATTATCTTTGCTCTCAATCCGCCTATCTTAAGAACGTTTCCGCGAAGTGTCAGCTCGCCGGTCATTCCCACGTAAGGTTCGACACTTCGTCCGGACATCAGAGAGGCAACTGCAAGCGCAATGGCCATACCTGCTGAAGGTCCGTCTTTGGGAGTGGCTCCTTCCGGAAAGTGTATGTGAAGAGTATTCTTTTCCCACTGGTCTCTATCGTATTTAAAAAGTCTGTCCGCTATACTTCTCACATAACTCACCGCGATCTCGACAGACTCCCTCATCACGTCTCCGAGGCTTCCTGTTATTTTAATTCCGGCCTGCCCCGGATATTTTATCGCCTCGATCTTCAGCACCACGCCACCGTACGGAGTCCAGGCAAGTCCATTCACAACACCGATCTCTTTTGTGTTGACCTTTTGTTTTTCATTATATTTCACAGGACCGAGATATTTTTCGATATTTTTCTGCGTTATCACGATCCTCTTCTTTTCAAGATTTTTTGATACCTTTCCAAGACTAAGGTTCCTACAGATCTTGGAGATCTTTCTTTCAAGGTCTCTGACTCCCGATTCAGAGGTATATCCGTCAATTATTAACGTCATCCCTGTTTTTGAGAAAGAAAGCGTCAAGTCCTCGACACCATTGATCTTTTTCTGTTTAGGAATTAGAAACATCTCTGCAATTTTCTTTTTCTCATACCAGGTGTAGCCATCGATCTCGATAACTTCCATCCTATCTCTCAATGCAGGCGGTATCATAGTAACATCGTTGGCTGTGGCAATAAAAAGAACATTGCTCAGATCGAACTCCATATCAACATAGTGATCTATAAAAGTGCTGTTCTGTTCAGGATCAAGCACTTCAAGAAGAGCCGAAGCGGGATCACCGCGGAAATCACTCGCAAGTTTGTCTATCTCATCAAGCAGAAACAGCGGATTGTTCGCCTCAACTTTTTTTAATGACTGAATTATCTTACCGGGAAGAGCTCCGATATAAGTTCTCCTGTGTCCCCTTATTTCAGCTTCATCCTTAATTCCGCCTAGAGACTGTCTGACATACTTTCTTCCTGTAGCTCTGGCTATGGATGCGGCGATCGAGGTCTTGCCAACTCCGGGAGGTCCGACGAGACAGATTATAGGAGATTTAAGATTACCCTTGAGCTTAAGTACGGCCAGATATTCCAGAATTCTGGTCTTCACTTCCTTCAGTCCGAAATGTTCCCTGTCAAGTATCTTCTCTGCTCTTTCAATGTCGATACCCGACTCCGTTCCGATCCTCCATGGAAGCTTCACCATTGTCTCCAGATACGTGCTTATCACGCCGCTTTCAGCACTCATGGGCGGAAGCATCTCATAACGGCTGTATTCCTCATAGAGCTTATCTTTCACCGGATCGGGAGCATCGAGAGCGTCTATTTTTTCAAGAAGTTCATCTTCATAGGACTGACCGCTGCTGTGATCACCGGAAAGTTCTCCCTTCAGAGCATTAATGTGCTCATTTATGAAAAATTCCTTCTGGCCTTTTTCAAATTTTTCCCTCACAGAGGTCTCTATCGTGCTCTCCAGTTCACGGAACTCAACTTCCATTTTAAGAACTGTCGCCATTTTTCTATATCTTTCCGTCAGGTTG
>CAZTKP010000146.1:0-6720 GCA_964614215.1 uncultured Spirochaetales bacterium
ATTTGTTAAAAAACTGAACTCACGTGTTCACTTTTTATAGCACTTAATCGTTTTAAAACAAACTTTTTATTAATAAATCGTTTTGCATTAATGCTAAAGCTCAGTAATATCAAGGACTTGATCTGTGAAACAATTTACTTGATTTTATCTTTCAAAAAGGTAGACTGACGTGTCAGTTTATTGTTTTTCAAATGGAGATGATCGTGGCTAGCAGATACAGTTCAGCAATCACAGGAATGGGAAGTTTTGTCCCTGAGAAAGTTATGACTAACTTCGATCTGGAAAAGATGGTGGATACAAGCGACGAATGGATCCGTACAAGGACAGGGATAGCTCAGAGACATATTGCAGATGAAAATACCGCAACATCGGACATTTCAACAAAAGCTGCTCTCCTTGCAATGGAAGATGCCGGTGTAACGGCTGAAGATATCGACCTTATAATTGTTGCCACAGTTACTCCTGATATGGCTTTCCCTGCAACCGCATGTATAGTTCAGAAGAATCTTGACGCAAACAACGCGGCGGCCTATGACATCAGTGCAGGATGCAGCGGATTTATCTACGGTCTTGCAAATGCACACAGCATGATCTCAATGGGTATTTATAAACATGCTCTTGTCATAGGAGCTGAGACTTTAAGTAAAATAATGAACTGGGAAGACAGAAACACTTGTGTTCTCTTCGGTGACGGTGCGGGTGCCGCAGTTGTTTCACGCTGTGAGGAAGGAGAGGGCATCCTTTCTGTAAAGATCGGTTCCAACGGACATCATGACAACCTTATCACCAAACCCGGCGGCGGTTCAAGAATGCCCATGACCCATGAGGTTATCGATCAGAAACTTAACACGATACACATGGAAGGAAACCAGGTGTTCAAACTTGCTGTGAGAACAATGGCTTCAGTTTCTGAACAGGCTCTTGAAGAAGCCGGTCTAAGTGTCGACGACCTTGTTCTTGCAATTCCGCATCAGGCTAACATGAGAATAATACAGGGGATTTTCAATAGACTTAAGGTAACGCCTGAAAAGTCTCACAACAACCTTGATAAATATGGAAACACTTCTGCAGCTTCAATTCCGCTTGCACTTGACGAAGCTCAGAGACTTGGAAAGATAAAGAAGGGTGAAAATCTGCTCATCGTTGCTTTCGGAAGCGGTCTGACATGGGGTGCAGCCGCGATCAAGTGGGCAAAATAGGAGAAAGGAGAGTCTTAATGGGTAAAACTGCATTTCTATTCCCGGGACAGGGTGCTCAGTACGTTGGAATGGGAGTTGATTTTATAGAAGGCTGTCAGAGGTCAAAGGAAATTTTTGAAGAGGCAAGCGACAGTCTCGGTTACGATATGCTTAAACTTTGTAAGGAAGGTCCTCAGGAGGAACTCAATAAGACTGAGATCACTCAGCCTTCGATCCTCACTGCTTCTGCAGCTGCTCTTGCGGCGGTCACGGAAAAGGGTTTTGACTGTGATTTTACTGCCGGTCTGAGCCTCGGAGAGTACAATGCTCTTTTAAAAGCAGGTGCTATGAAGTTCAGTGACGCTGTTAAAGTTGTCAGGGAAAGAGGACGCTTTATGCAGGAAGCCGTGCCGATCGGAAAGGGCGGAATGGCTGCGATAATCGGTCTTTCGACAGATAAGCTCAAGGATGTTCTTAAGGAGGCATCAACGGACGGTATTGTTGAGATGGCGAACTTTAATTCTCCGCAGCAGCTTGTTATTTCAGGTGAGACAGGAGCAGTTGAAAAGGCTGTCGAGATAGCAAAGAACAATGGAGCGCTCAAGGCGATAGTTCTTCCTGTAAGTGCGCCGTTTCATTCATCGATGCTCAGTCCTGCCGCTGAAAAGCTCCATGAGGTCCTTAAAGCTGTCGAAGTGAACGGACTGGGAAAATCTGTTGTAAGTAACGCGGATGCGAAGGTTCTTGAAGGACCTCAGGATGTTGTCCCTAGTCTTGTAAAACAGGTTAACCACTCAGTTCTGTGGGTTCCGTCGATCGAGCTTATGATAGATGAGGGTGTTGATACTTTTATCGAGATCGGTCCGGGCAAGGCTCTTTCAGGTTTTGTAAAGAGAATTGCAAAGGGCAAGGATGCAAAAGTTGCTATACACAACATTCAGGATATGGAAGGACTGGATAGTTTTTATTCAAAGATGAACCAGGAGGTCTAGAATGACTTTGAAGGGTAAAAGTGCACTTGTTACAGGCGGTTACAGAGGTATTGGAAAGTCAATAGCTCTCAAGCTCGCTCAGATGGGTGCAGATGTTATTATCAACGATATAGCAGATCCGGAAACTGCTGAGGAAACTCTTAATGAGTTAAGGTCTTTCGGTGTTAAGGCCGAGGCAGTTCAGGCTGATATTTCAAATGAGGAAGATGTTAAGAAACTTGCCGACGATGTTCTTGAGAAGTTTGACGGCAAACTCGATATACTCATAAACAATGCGGGAATTACAAAGGACGGACTGCTCGTAAAGATGAAGGAAAGTGACTGGCAGGCTGTTCTTGATGTTAATCTCAAAGGTGTTTTCCTGTGCTCAAAGGCTTTTATCAGAAAGATGATGGCAGCACGCAGCGGAAGTATTGTGAATATCACTTCAGTTGTCGGTATCATGGGTAATCCGGGACAGGCCAACTACTGTGCTTCAAAGGCGGGTGTTATCGGTTTCACCAAGTCACTTGCAAAGGAAGTCGGTGTAAAGGGTATCAGGGTTAACGCTGTTGCACCGGGTTTTATCGAGTCCGCAATGACAGATAAGCTCAGTGACGAAGTTAAGAACGCCTATATGGCCGGGATCCCGCTTAAGAGATACGGGGCTCCTGAAGAAGTTGCTGAAGTGGTTGCATTTCTGTGTGAAGACAGAGCAAAGTATATGACAGGTCAGGTTATCGCTGTAGATGGCGGATTGGCAATGTAGTTTTTTTTTATAAGTAGTTTATCGTTTATTTTTATTTTTGGAGGTAACGACATGCATTTTGACAAAATTAAAGAAATTATCCAGGAACATCTTGCACTTGACGACGTTTCAAACATCAAACCCGAAACTTCACTTATGGGCGACCTTGAGGTTGATTCACTTGACGCTGTTGAGATCGTTATGAAGATCGAAGACGAGTTCGGTATTGAGATCCCGGATGATGATGTTAGCAGTTTCAAGAACATAGGTGATATTGCTGACTACATCAAAGAGAAACAGGCTTAAGCTCTTTCTCTAAAAGAGGGGATAGGAATGAAAAACAGAGTTGTTGTTACCGGCCTCGGGTGTGTTACACCTGTCGGTACCGGACATGAGGAGTTCTGGAAGAACCTGCTTGCAGGAAAGAACGGAATTTCTCTTATTACCGGATTCGATACAACGGATTTCGGCTCCAAAATAGCCGGAGAAATTAAGGATTTTGACATGGACCCGTTCCTCGACAAGAGGGAGTATCGCAGAATGGACAGATACACACAGTTCGCCATTGCTGCTGCTAAACTTGCCGTTAAAGATGCGGGTATTGATGTTGAGAACGTGGAAAAGGACAGTTTCGGTGTTATTCTGGGTTCAGGTATCGGTGGAATGAAGACTCTGGAAGATCAGCATCAAGTTCTTCTGGAGAGAGGCCCCAAGAGGATCAGCCCGAACTTCATCCCCATGATGATCTCGAATATCGCGACGGGACATCTTTCAATTCTTTTCAATGCAATGGGTCCGAGTATGACCACGGTTACAGCCTGTGCGTCATCTACCAATGCGGTTGGAGAGGCTTTTAAGTGTATCCAGAGGGGAGATGCCAAAATGATGGTCACCGGTGGAAGCGAAGCGGCGATAACTCCGCTTGCCATGGCCGGTTTCACTTCAATGAAGGCACTTTCCACAAGAAACGATGCTCCTGAAAAATCGAGTCGTCCTTTTGATAAGGATCGAGACGGTTTTGTGATGGGCGAAGGCGGCGGAATGCTTATACTTGAAGAGCTTGAGCATGCTAAGGCCCGCGGTGCGAAGATCTATGCCGAGATGGTCGGTTACGGAATGGCTGCTGATGCATACCACGTGACTGCTCCTCATCCGGAAGGAAAGGGGGCCCAGAGATCAATGGAAAGATGTATCGCCGATGCGGGTGCAAAACCTGAGGATGTTGATTATATCAACGCTCACGGAACAAGCACTTACTTCAACGATATCCTTGAGACAAAGGCTATCAAGGCGGCTTTCGGCGATCATGCTTACAAACTTTCTGTAAGTTCCACGAAATCAATGACCGGACATCTGCTCGGCGGAACAGGTGCTGTTGAGGCTATTGCCACAGTACTTTCCATCTATAACGATGAAGTTCCTCCGACGATGAATCTTGACAATCCTGATGAAGGTTGTGATCTTGACTACGTTCCGTATAAACCGAAGAAGAGAACAGTGAACTACGCACTTTCAAACTCTCTGGGTTTCGGCGGACATAATTCAACTATCGGATTTAAAAAGTTCGTACAGTAGTTTTTAAAGCCGGCTACAGCTCTTTTTTAGCGTTGTAGCCGGCTATTTTTTATCTTGTCTGCCTTGACTTTTCTGAAGATAGACTTCTTTTTTGCCTTGACTTTTCTTGAGATAGATGTCTTTTCTGCCTTGACTTTTCTGAAGATAATGGTATAACTTGTTGAATTGACTGGAGGTGGTTTGATGGAGAGAAGAGTCTATTCAGAACTGAAAAAATGGGTTGCTCAGAAAGCGAGAAAACCGCTTATTTTAAGAGGTGCGAGACAGGTTGGGAAAACTTATTCTGTAAGATATCTGGGAAGTCAGTTTGAGAATTTTGTCGAGATAAATTTTGAAGAAGATCGAGAAGTATCACTTTTTTTCAATTCTTCTCTTACGCCTCAAAACATTATAGATCAGCTTTCTCAATATACATCTATACCGATAATTCCGGGAAAAACGCTCCTTTTTTTTGATGAGATACAAGCTTGTCCCGATGCGTTGAGATCTTTAAGATTTTTTTATGAGAAAATGCCGGAATTGCATGTAATTGCTGCCGGTTCACTTCTTGAATTTGCTTTATCTGAAATTCCGTCTTTTGGCGTGGGGCGAATTTCTTCAATGTTTATGTATCCGATGTCTTTTTTTGAATTTCTTGATGCAACTGGAAATAAAATTCTAAGAGAAGCAATTCAGAAAGCTGATTTTACAGCGCCTCTTGCCCTGCCGCTGCATAATAAATCTATGAAATTATTAAGAACTTATATGACTATTGGCGGATTACCGGAAGTGATTTATAACTACGTTTCCAGTAGTGATGCTTTTACTTCTCAGAAAATAATTGATGAGTTGTTGATAACATTCAGGGATGATTTTGCGAAATATAAGACAAGAATCTCATCTGAAAAAATAGATGCCACATTTAATTCGACAGCTTTTCAGGCAGGATCAAAATTTACATATAATGCTGTTGGAGAAGGATCAACCACTGGATTTTCAACAGCTCTTGACCTGCTGAATAAAGCTGGACTGGCAATAAAGGTTTTTCATTCTTCCAGTAGGGGAATCCCTTTGAAAGCTCAGATAAAGCCTAATAAGTTTAAAGTGCTGCCGTTTGACACAGGAGTTTTTCAAAGACTAATGGGGTTAGATATTCCGTCTTTTCTCGTAAATGACGATGCCGAACTTGTGAATAAAGGTGCTCTTGCTGAGGTTTATACCGGACTTATGCTGATGCAGACGCTTCCAAGTCATATACGCCCTGATAATTTTTATTGGCAGAGGGAAAAAAGAGGTAGTAACGCAGAAGTGGATTATGTCATTGAACAGAATGGAAAAATTTTTCCGATAGAAGTCAAATCATCTTCAAGAGGAAGTATGCAGAGTATGCAGTTGTTTCTTAAGGAAAGAGGTTTTGAAACTGGAATTAGAATTGCAGGTGAACAGTTCAGTGAATATCAGAATATAAAAGTTGTTCCGCTTTATGCAGTTGAGAATATTAGAGAAATTCTTTAAATTAATCCTTAAATCCTTTTGTCAGAAAATCTACAGCATTTAAATGCACAATTCCGTTTACTGGTGCGTGGGTGAGATCATCAAGAGATATCACGTATTTTGGGAAGTGGTCGTTTATAATGGTCAGTGGCTCGAACTCTCTTTTAAAAAGAGCACTTTCATCATCTCCGATTGTGTAAGCCACTTGGATATAAACTTTTTTATCACCAAGTTGTGCACGGAAATCTATTTCTTTGCTGTCAACCTGCATTGTTTCGACTTTGTAGCCTTTTCTTAGAAGTTCTATATATACAATATTTTCAAGGAGTTTGCCAAAGTCTCCGGCTTTTCTGACTGAGCGGGAAAATGCAGGGTCGTTAAGGTAGACCTTTAGCGGAGTTCTTTGCAGTATGGCACCTTTTTTATATGAAAACAGCGAGCATTCATGAATAAAGAAAGCATCTTTCAAGTATTCAATGTATTCCGAGACAGTGTTTATTGAAACTTTCTCTCCGTTTTGTTTAAGAAGGTTTGTTATTCTCAATTTGGAGAATTCATCAGAAGGAGATGCACAGAAGTAATCCACGATCTTTTTAAGCAGTGAAACATTTCTTATGTCGTGTCTTAAAACGATGTCCCTCATTATTATTGAGTCAATTGTAGAGGTTATCAGATTTTCTTTTGTAAAATCATCTGCAATCTTTACAAGTTCCGGCATTCCTCCATAATTCAGATAGCTTATGCATGTTTTCCTGTCTGTTTCCATTTTGTTGAA
>CAZTKP010000147.1:0-6627 GCA_964614215.1 uncultured Spirochaetales bacterium
CAGTGTTGGAAATAAACGCACAGTTTTTAATAAAAAGGTTTTGAGTGCTGAAAATAAGAATGCCGCCGCCGTTTTCATCTGCTGAAGAAAGAGCGTTTCCATTTTTTATTGTTAAATTTTCCACAGTCAGATCAGAAGCAGGAACAAGAATATGAGGTGTCGATCCTCCGCCATCAAGGATTGTCGCGTGGTTTTGAGGGTCACAAGAGTCCGGATCGACATTTCCGTCGTAAAAACCACCAGAAATTGAGATGTTGTCTAAAAGAAAAATACTTGATGAAATACCGTAAGTTCCTTCTTCGATAAATATACTGCATTTTTCTTTGCCGGATGAAATTGCTTCCGCGGCACTGTTAACTGCATCCTGAATTGACGTATAAGCACTGTTCCAGCTCAACCCGTTTTTATTTAAAGTATTGTTGGGACGAACATATCTGACACAGAGGTCACAATTTTTTCCGCCAGTTCCATCCGGGCATGGAAAGACATAAATATCATCATCTGTATTTTCATCCTCATCCTCATCGGCATTGTCTTCCTCTATGTCGTTATCAGTGCCGTTATCGTAATCGTCCTCACAAAAATCAATGTCCAGGTTCTCGTTATCGTAACTTACACTATCAGTATCAATAACCTCCTCAAAGTTGTCTGATTCACAAATCTCATCCTGCATTTGATCGTTTTCATGATATTTTTCAATGTCTGTCTCCGGACTGGAATCAAAAGTTTCCGTTATGGATTCTGAATCTGAATCATTATTAACAGCGATAGCGTCATCCTGATAATTCTCTGAAATGTCGCTCTGATTACAGGAAATGGAAATGAAAATAAAAAACAAAGTTAAAACAACCTTCATCGAAGCCTCCATTCTGATAAAAGACTGTGGGGTTAGGTTAATAGAAAAAGAAATTATGTAAAGAAAATGCTAGTTAGAAAATCCTGTCTTGAATCCGTCAAGTTTTAATCCGGTCTTTTTCTCAGAGCGTTCAATGAGTTTTTTGGGATCATCTTTTTGCCTGAGATGGTCGAGTGGGATTTCGCGGATCTTTGATCCTGTGCACTTAAGGAGCTTGTTCTTCGTGATCTTTATTCCCAGACTTTCTTCGGTCTTTATCTCAAAGAGAAGTCTGCCGTTTTCAGTTGAAACGATCCTTATGAGATTGTCGTTTGAAGAAAGTGCGATCATTGAACTGTCCGCTGATATGGATGAATAGTTGATCCACTTGTCAGTGATCTTAAAGCTGTCAATAAGTTTAAGATCTTTTGAATTGAGAACGTAAAGAACTCCTTTTTTGCCTGAAACGAAGATCTTTTTTCCATCTTTTGAAAAAGCCACGGTGCTTAGAATATCGTCACTTTTAAATGTCATGACCTTTGAATTATCTGTATTCCAGACCTTTAATGTGTAATCATCGCTGACAGAAGCTATCTGAGAATTTTCGGGAGAAAAAACGGCCCGCCAGACACCCTTTTCATGGTCTTCGAACCTTTTAATTATCTTCCAGTCTGAAGTGTCATAGACAATTGCTGTGCCGTCAAGTGATGCAGTCACAAGTTTCTTCGAACCAGCTGAAAAATTCACGCTGTAAACAGCATCCTGATGATCGTTGAGTCTTTTGAGAATTTTTCCGGTATTGGGATCAATAATTGCGGTAGTCTTATCGATCGAAGCAGTCGCAAGAAATTTTGAATCAGGAGAGAACTCAATATCCCAGACTGCATCAGTATGAACTTTTTTATTTATTGATTCCTTTTCGTTCACCAGTGTAACTGTTCCGTCCTCATTCCCTGAAGCAGTCAAACTTTCAGATCTTTCAACGCTGAAAGTCATTGACCTTCCCATCGAAAAGTCATGAATTCTTCTTTGAGCAACATTATTCCAGATCCTGATCTTTCCATCATATCCGGATGTCGCCAGTCCGTTTTCGTCAAAACTGTCGATCCCCCATATAATTCCTTCGTGAGAGTTAAATGTAACAATTTTTTCGAGTTCAGGAAATTTAAAAACAGAAACATCACCGTTGTAGTGAGAGACTGACACGCTCTTGCCGTCTGCTGAAAAAGAGATATAGGTCGCCGGACTTTTTATGTCTATGATCTTCCGGATCTGACCATCGGGAATTGAATACAGAAACAGTTTTTTACCGTAACCGCCTGACAACGCATACTTGCCTGAAGGTGAGAATTTAACAGAGAAGACGGTTTCACTGCTTCCATCAAGTTCTCTGGCTCTTAATTTTTCTTCGCTGTTCCATAAAAATGTTTTTCCAGTGTAATCGGCGCTTATAATGGTTCCGTCTTTTGAAACATCCGCACTGTAAACGGCATCAACATGTTTATTGAAAACCTTTATCTGTTTTCCATTTTCAGCGTCCCAGATCCGCACCTTTCCGTCGTATCCGGTGCTGATGATCTTAGAATCTTTATCGAAAAATCTCACTCTGTAGACATTTTCTCCGTGACCTTCAAACCTTTTGATCAGGTTGCCTGATTTTGCATCCCAGACAGCAATAGAGCCGTCATAACTGCCTGAAAGTATTCTGAAACCATCAGTTGACCAACTGAGACTGAATATCTTGTCTTTATGTGCCACTATCTCGGAAATTTTCTTTCCGCTAATGTTAAAAAAGATGATCTTTCCGTCTTCAGAAGCCGCTGCAAGATTTTTTCCATCTGGGGATGCCTTGACATCGCATAAAGATGCTCCGGCATTGATCGTTCTGACAAGATGAAACTGAGAACTGCTGTTTGAGATATAAAAGGCGGAATCGCTTTTTGCAAAGATTTTTGAACTTTCAGGAACGGACTTTGAATAATCCGCCGCGAAGTAGGGACTTTGAGGATTTGCGGGGTTATTTTCCATTGAAGCCGCGGAATAGAGCATTGCAAGACCGTAAAAACCGGAATCAAGGCTTTTCTTTGCCTCCTGATAAAGTCCCTGAGACATGTGATAATGGGCTTTTCTTGTTTCAGCTTCTTTCATCATCAGAGCGTTATCTGCAATTCTACGAGCCTTTTTTTCTTTTGAAAAGGAATAGCTGACAATTAAAAGTCCGCTTATGACGACAATTGAAAGGATTAACCATGCGATAGTCAGACCTTTGTTCTTGTGGTAGAATTTTTTCAGCAGTTCAATGGATGAGTAGTTGTAAACAGAAACCTTTCCGCCGCTCATCCATGAGTTGATCTCATCAGTTATCTCACCGGCACTTGAATATCTGTCTTCTTTTTTCTTTGAAAGCGCCTTCATGGCAACAGCGGCGATCTCAGGCGGTACTTCAGGGTTTAACTCAAGAACATGTTTCAGTTTTCCATTAATTGTCTCGTTTATTGTCTTGTAAACATTGTTGGAAGCAAAAGGCCTTGTGCCGGTAAGCATTCTGTAAAGCACTGCTCCCAGAGAATATATGTCGGATCTTTCATCGACCTCATCTATTTTTCCTTCCGCCTGCTCCGGAGGCATGTATGATGGAGTTCCGATAACTGATCCGACAAGAGTTGCATCTATCTTCACACCTGAATCGATCGCATTCGGTATGTCTATTGAATCAGGATCTTCAATTTCAGGGAGGTTGGGGGCCTTGGCGATTCCCCAGTCAACAAGAAAAGTTTCTCCAAACGGTCCTACCATAATGTTGTCGGGTTTAATGTCGCGATGAATTACTCCCATACTGTGAGCGTAGGCTACAGCGTTACATACATCGATGAAGTGAGGAAGAAGTTTAATTTTCTTTTTTGTTGTATCGGCGGCTTTGATCTCCTGATGGAGAGTATTGCCCTGAATTCTTCTCATCGTATAGTAGAGTGTTCCGTCGTCTTTAGCTCCGATCTCATGAACTGGAATTATAGAAGGATGTTCAAGCTGTCCGGTGATACGTGCTTCTCTGAGAAATCTTTTCATTATGTTGATGTAGTATCCCGGCTTTTTCTGTCTGAGGTATTCAGGTCTTCTGTCCTTTAGCAGTTCCTTTACCGCTATCTCGCGACCGATATGATTATCTTTTGCAAGAACGACTCTTCCACTGGCTCCCCGGCCCAGTTCATCTTTGAGATGGTACTTCTCATGATTCCAGTCACTAAGACCTGATTCAATTTCCATTTCGTCAGGTAAAGTCTTGTTAACATTAACGGTTTTGGCTTCAAGGTCTACGCTGTGCATACTCGTTCTCCTAAGTTTGAAGAGGTTGGATTATAAACAGCCCCTTCATTTCTGTCAAAAAATCATAGTCTTAATAAAGTTAATTGATAATGGGTTTAACTTAGGTATAATATCTGACAACTGTTTGAAGGTTAATGTTTTCGGAGATAAGAGAGATGAGAAAATTAAGTGTGTTGTCAGTTATTTTCAGCTTTATTTTTATTGGATCATGTACAGTTGATTCTGAAACAGAGTGCGATCAGTTCACACCGTGTCCTGCAGGATACACATGCGATCTGCTCAACGGTATCTGCATTGAGGATACGTCTGTAGCTGATGAGGACGAAACTGTGGACAACAATCTTCCTGCACAGGATGATGAAGTTGAGGACAATGCGGCAAAAGATGATAGCGCAAAGCCTGATAATGAAGTTCAGGATGATCCGGATAAGCTTTGTGAGCCTGATATGCTTCTTGGATGCGATCCTGAGAACATTCACAACATCAACAGATGTAACAGCTTGGGAACAGCAGTTGAATCAGTTCCATGCGGAGGTACAGATGTCTGTCATGAAGACAAGTGTGTTCAGGTTAACTGTACCGCCGGACAGGGTATGTGTGATGAAAATGATCTCACAAAGGTTTTTGAATGTGATGAGAAGGGAGTAGGTGCTTCAGAGACAGTTCTTGAAGATTGCGGAGCAGGTGGATTCTGCTCAGCAGGAGAATGTGTTTTCTACTGTGATATTGCTGCAAAGGAACATTCCTACCAGGGTTGTGACTATTTTACGGCCAACCTCAATACCTCGACAATGAGAACAGATCCGATCTACGCCTTAACGATCAGTAACATTTATTCTGACAAAGTCGTTACTGTCGACATAACAAGTTTTACTGCAAGTGGAGAGGTTGATGCGGGAAACTGCTACTTCTGTGTAGATCAGTTCTGTATGTCGAAAACTTCCTCAAAAGATCTTAAAATAGATCCCGGAAAACTTGGTATAGTTCAATTCCCGCATACAAAGATGATAAAAGGGACAGGAGTTGTCTGGGATAGTTATCATGTTAAAACTGACCTGCCGGTTACTGTCTATCAGTTCAGTCCTTTTGATAACAGTTACGACAATCCTTTCGAAGCCTCGGGAAAGAGTGTTGATTATTCGATTCTTATGCCTGATTATGGAAAATCCTACTCTAACGACGCTTCTCTTCTGATGCCGTCATCAAGTGTCTATACCGATTACATCGTTTCGGCACATACTACAGATGATTCAGTAACTTATGCAACGATCGTGGGTGTAAGTGATGAGGATACAACAGTGACGGTTAAGCCGAAAGTTGCCATCAGTGCAGGCGGCGGAGTTCCTGCCATTTCAGCAAACGGTACAGGCACAATAACTGTTAAGAAAGGTCAGGTCGTTCAGATCGAATCAAAGGGAGCGGACATTACCGGAACCAGGATATCCTGTGATACTGAAGAAGCTACCTGCCATCCTTTTGCAGTTTTCTCGGGAACAGATTGCGCCAATATTCCTAATGGATACGGATACTGTGATCATATAGAGCAGCAGATGTTCCCTGTTCAGACATGGGGTAAAGAGTATATTCTTGTAAAGACCAAACCGAGAGGTGAAGAATGGGATTATGTGAGGATTATAGCAAGTGAGGATACAACTAAACTTACATTCGCTCCTGCTACTCCTACACAGATATCCGTACCTTCCGGATGGAGAGATTTTACTGTTAATCCCGTGGCAACAGAGATCAATGCAGGGGAATATTCGGAGTTCTATTTTAAAGATACACTTACAGTTTCCGCTGATAAACCGATCATGGTGGTCCATTATCTTGCCGGTGCTGACTTTCTTTCAGCCGACTGTCAGACCAACCATACAGCGGACTGCGTCGGAGACCCGGCAATGATGCTTATTCCTCCTGCAGAACAGTTTAGAAACGATTACAGATTCCTGACTCCCGGAAGTTATGCAAGTAACTTTGCGACTATCGTCATGACGACTGGTGAAGCTCCTGTTCTTAACGGATCAGCTGTTTCCGGAATTCAGGAAATAACAGGAACAAGCTACTCATATGCAATTGTTGATCTGGGAAGCGATTTCAAGACGCACACACTTGAATGTACAGATAATCCTTGCGGACTCTTTGTTTACGGCTGGGAACAGGACGTAAGCTATGCCTATCCCGGAGGACTTAATCTGGAAAATCTTTCTGACGGCTAAGATTTATGAGTGAGCTTTCAGTTCCCGTAACGGCTAATTTAACAGTTTCTGTAATGTACAGGGATAAAACTCTTCTTGAAAAAATAAGGAACGACCTTGAAAAACAGTTTGGGAAGATAGATCTTATCTCTCCTGAATATTCATTTTCAGACATTTCACCTTACTACGATCCTGAAATGGGGAGCGGTATAAACAAAATTATCTACAGTTTTGAGAAAACAGTTGACAGATCGTTTCTGAAGGATGTGAAAG
>CAZTKP010000148.1:0-6549 GCA_964614215.1 uncultured Spirochaetales bacterium
AGATCAGCGAAAAAATCAATAGTTCTGATCGATAACTATGTGGATGACACAGTTTTGACTCTTTTCTCAAAGCGGAAAAAGGGCGTAACCCTAAAAATTCTGACAAAAATACCTGATAAAAAGATAGTTCTGGATGTCAAAAAGTTCAACGAACAGTTTCCACCTGCTGAAATTATTAAGTTCGATTGTTCCCATGACCGTTTCATGATAATTGACGGGAAAGATCTTTATCATTTTGGCGCTTCACTTAAAGACCTTGGAAAAAAGTGGTTTGCATTTTCCAAAATGGATGTCGGGATCGCCGATATGATTAGAAAAGTGAATAAGATCTAAAGCGAAAATTCTTTCGTAGCTACTAACTCTTTATTTTTCAATTCTTTGTGGTAGTATTCTCAGGTTTTTGTTTTTTGGAGGAAAAAATGCTTCCGATAGTTGGTCAGCAGCAGACATCACTAATTGATTTTCCGGGACGTATTGCAACAGTATTTTTCTTTGCAGGTTGTAACTTGAAGTGTGCATACTGCCATAATGGTACGATCCTTGAAGTAAAGAAGGAAATGATAATTCCGAAAGAGAAAATTCTTTCGGAAATAGAGAGACGTTCAAAGTTTATTGACGGTGTGTGTTTTACAGGTGGAGAGCCGACACTTTACGACGATCTTCTGGATTTTATGAAGGAAATAAAGGAAAAGTTCGGTATGGGCATTAAGATCGATACGAATGGTCTGAGACCGGAGTTTATTGAAAAAGCTCTTCCGTTAACCGACAGATTTGCCGTGGACATAAAAACCACAGCAGATCTATATCCGAAACTTGGAACGGAAATGAAAAAAGACGAGATAAGGGAAAAACTTCTTAAAACAAAAGAGCTTCTTGAGAAAGCGAAAGGAATAGATGTCGAATACAGAACGACCATGTATCCGCCGATCGTCGAAAGTTACGAGAGGATATATAAAATGTTCGAGTTCATTCCTGCTAATGCCGAGTATTACCTCCAGCGTTTTATCGGAGAGAATGCTCAGTCAATGGAGGCACGAAACGTTAAAGGGTATAATGTGGACCAGCTTGAAAGAATGGCCATGGAACTTCGTAGAAACACCCGCAGAGAGAAAATTTTTGTAAGATCTTACGCCTGAGGGATCAATGAAAAGATACATACTGGGAATTGAGAGCAGTTGTGATGATACTTCTGTGTCCGTCGTGGACTCGGATCTTAAGGTCATTTCTCTAAGAACTGTTTCTCAGAACAGTGTTCATTCTGTTTTCGGCGGCGTGATCCCTGAAATTGCCGCAAGAAATCATATTGCCTGGATAATTCCTGCGATCGACCGTGCTCTCAATGAAAGCGGTTTAAAGCCCGATATGCTTGCGGCTGTTGCTGTTACTAACTATCCGGGACTTGTGGGCAGTCTTCTTGTCGGAGTTGCAGCTGCAAAAGGTCTGGCAATCGGCTGGAATAAACCCCTTATCGGGATAAATCACCTTGATGCTCATATTGCAAGCTCGTTTCTTGATAGAACTGATCGACCTCAGAAACCTTATCTCTCTCTTGTTGTTTCGGGTGGACACACTTCAATTATAGAAGTTACGGAAGAAGGTCAGACAGTTCTCGGTGAAACAATGGATGATGCTGCTGGAGAAGCATTTGACAAAGTTGCAAAGATGGCTGATCTGGGTTATCCGGGTGGTCCTGTGATAGATGAACTTGCGTCAAAAGGCGATGGCTCGAAGTATAACCTGCCGTATTTGCTGAAGAATAATAATAAGTATGCTGAAGATGTTGTTTTTTCTTTCAGCGGGATCAAGTCTGCGGTGAAACGTGTTCTTGAAGAAGGTGATGTCGATATGGCATCTTTGATGGCCGCTTTTCAGGACAGGATCGTTGAACTTATCGAAAGAAAGCTCAAATTAGTGTTGAGTCGAAAAAAATACAGTTCACTTGTCGTTTCAGGAGGAGTAAGTGCCAATTCAGGTGTCAGAAAAATGGTGGAAAAACTTTCTCTTGAGTATGGAATGGAGCTTTTCCTGCCTGAGCTTAAATATTGTCAGGATAACGGTGCAATGGTTGCAGCAGCGGCTTTTGAAAAGTTCAATAACGACGATTTTTCAGGCATGGATCTTGATGTCTCTCCGACAGTGAGGTGCAGAAAATGAACCTTAAGGAATTGAAAAAGCTCATAAAACAGACAGGAGCGCATGCAAGAAAGACCTTCTCGCAGAATTTTCTGCACAATGAGTACACTCTTTCAAGGATCGTCGAGTCCATTCCTGAAAATAGCGGATTTTACGTCGAAATAGGAGGCGGACTTGGTGCTTTAACGGAGTTTGCTGTTAAAAAAAAACTGTTCCCTCTGAAAGTTATTGATATTGATGACAGGATGCTGGAAGTTCTTGAGGAAAGGTTTTCAGATCATGCTCAGATACTTAGGGCCGACGGAGCAAAACTTGATGTTTCCGAGATTTTTGAGGGTAAAAAGGGTGTTGTTTTCGGAAATCTTCCATATCAGGTGAGTTCGCCGGTCGTTATGAATACCTGTTTTAACAGTTCTCTCCTTGAGGGAGCGGTATTTCTGCTTCAGAAGGAAGTTGCCGAAAAATTCTGTGCAATGCCGGGTTCAAGAGAGTTCGGTCCTGTTGCGGCACTTATCCGGAAGGTGGGGTCTGCGGAGTATCTTTTTACTGTTGAACCTCAAGATTTTTATCCTGCACCAAAGGTTCACAGCGCTGTTATCCGCATAAACTTTAAAGATCATAATGAGCTCAAACCGGAGCTGAAAAAATTTGCGGATATTATGCGGATTCTCTTTTCAAACCGTAGAAAGACCCTGAACAATGTGTTTAAAGTAAATAGGATCGATCCGGAAATACTGGAAAATTTTAAAGAATATGCCAAAATGCGCTCAGAGGAACTTAGCTGGGAGATAATTTTGCAGTTAGCTCAAGAAATAGGGAGGAAATGATGAAAAAAGTAACCTGCCCGATGCTTAAAAATAAAAAGGGAAAGAAAAAGATCACGATGGTTACCTGCTATGATGCAAGTTTTGCAAAACTTGTCGAAAAGGCGAAGATAGACTCAGTTCTTGTCGGCGACAGCCTCGGAATGGTCATCAAGGGATGTGACACGACTCTTGATGTTGATCTTGAGGACGTGGTCTATCATGTAAAGGCCGTAAGAAAGGGTGCTCCTACACCTTTTCTCATTGCAGACATGCCCTTTGGAAGTTACCAGAGTTCTTTGGAGCAGGGTGTGGACAGTGCTGTAAAACTGATGAAAGCCGGAGCTGAAGCGGTTAAGGTAGAGGGCGGAAGCGAAACGGCTCCTCTCATTTCAAGACTGGTGTCTTTCGGTATTCCTGTAATTGCCCATGTCGGGCTTACTCCTCAATATGTCAATAAATTCGGCGGGTTCGGCAAGAGAGGGAAGACCGAGGCTGAAAGGAACTACATACTTGAATCAGCTAAAATAGTTGCAGATGCAGGAGCTGACATGATCGTTCTTGAATCGATCCCGGATGAGCTTGCAAAAGAAATTACAGAGATTTTAAACATTCCGACTATCGGAATCGGAGCAGGCAGGGATACTGACGGTCAGGTTCTTGTTATTTACGATCTGCTCGGCATGGATGAAAATTTCAATCCATCCTTTCTCAAGAAATACTGCAATCTTGATGAAGTTATCACAAAAGCTCTCAAAGATTACAGTTCGGATGTGAAAAACTGATGAAAGACAGCTTCAGAAGAACTATAAACTATCTGCGGATATCTGTTACCGACAGGTGTAATCTGCGCTGTACCTACTGTATGCCGCCTGAGGGTGTTCCTCCCATTGATCATACTTCAGTCATGTCTTTTGAAGAGATTTATGACTTTACCGAAACGGCTGTGAAAATGGGGATAACGAAGGTCAGACTCACGGGGGGTGAACCTCTTGTCAGAAAGGGTATCGATAACCTGGTCAAGATGCTTTCACAGATCGAAGGGATAAAGGAACTGTGTATGACAACTAACGGAATTCTTTTAACAAAGTATGCTCAGATCCTTAAAGATAAGGGTCTTGACAGAGTTAATATCAGCCTTGACGCCATTGATCCTGATGAATACAGAAAAATAACGAGGCTGGGAGATGTCAGAGATGCTCTCGCAGGGATCAATGCCGCAGTAAAGGCAGGTTTTAGGAACATAAAGATCAATACTGTAATTGAAAAAAGCTGTGGTGAAAGAAACTGCCAGGATGTTGCGAAGTTCTGTCAGGAAAACGGCTTTGAACATAGACAGATAAGAAGGATGGATCTTGAAAGTGGAGAGTTCTGGCCTGTACTCGGAGGAGAAGGCGGCAACTGCTTAAGATGTTCAAGACTTAGACTTACAAGTGACGGAAAAGTTCTCCCTTGTCTGTTTTCAGATATTTCTTTTAGTGTAAGAGAGCTCGGAGCTCAAAAGGCAATTGAGATGGCGGTGAAAAATAAACCTGAAAAGGGTGAGATAAGTACGGACAATCATTTTTATTCGGTCGGAGGTTAAGATGTCATCACAGTTCAGTCATGTTGACAGTAAGGGAAAAGCTGAAATGGTCGATGTTTCTTCAAAACCTGACCAGTTGAGAAAGGCTGTTGCCGGCGGCCATATATACCTAAGTGAAAAGACGATAGAGCTGATAAAGAACAATGAAATGAAAAAAGGTGATGTTCTCACCGTTGCAAAGATAGCCGGAATTATGGGTGGAAAAAAGACAAGTGAACTTATTCCGCTTTGTCATCCGCTTCTTATCTCCAAGATAGATGTAATGCTTACTCTTACAGAAAACAGTGTCTACGCTGAAAGTTTTGCTCAGTGTACAGGAAAGACAGGAATAGAGATGGAAGCGCTGACTGCTGTTAACGTTGCTCTTCTAACAGTTTATGACATGTGTAAGGCAGTCGATAAGAATATGAAAATGAGTGATATCAGGCTTCTTGAAAAGACAAAGGATGACCTTCACGGATGAAGATATCTGTCATCACAACTGTAAAAAATGATAGGAAAGGTTTTTCTCAGACATTAAATTCTGTTGCAGAGCAAAGTTACGAAAATATTGAATACATTGTCATTGATGCTTCTGATGAAGGTCAGGAAATTGATAAAAGTGTTCTTAAAAATATAAAGGTAGAGAATCAGAAAGACAGTTCACCTTACGAAGGCATGAATAAAGGAATAAAAGAAGCTACAGGTGATGTCGTGGCACTTTTACATGCGGGAGATGTTCTTATTTCAAAAGATACAGTGTCTCATGTTGTTCAGACTTTTTTAAGCTCAAAAGCAGATGCAGTTTACGGAGACATTGTTTATCACGCAAAGGATGATACTTCGAAAGTAGTTCGTAAATGGGTGGCCGGGAAACTTGAAAAAAAAGATCTTGAAAATGGAGTCTTTCCACCACACACAGCTCTTTTTATAAAGAGAGATGTTTATGAAAAGACTGGTTATTTCGATGCGGATTTTAAGATAACTGCCGATGCTGATCTGATGCTGAGGATGTTCAGGCTTGAAGGGTTTAAAGTCGAGTACATGAATGAAATTCTGCTTTCAATGAGGATCGGTGGAAGGAGTAACCGCAACCTGCTTTCAGTAATAAAAGGTAATCTTGAATTTGTTAAAATACTTAGAAAACAAAAAGTCGCCAATCCCGTTCTAAAGATGGTCAGGAAGGTTCTTTCAAAGGTGTCGCAGTATTTTTGAAATCCCCTAAATCCCCTTTGACAAGGGGACTTGATTTGTTCCCCCTTGAGAAAGGGGGCTAGGGGGATTGATCTTTTTGATTTACAATTTCACACAGTTTTGGTAAATTACTGGCCGTAACCGGTTTTTGGAGGCGATATGTCGAAAATTACAAAAAAGCAGGCAGCTGACAGCGGAATGGCGCTGGTGCTCATATCTTTGATCGTTCATCTCATCTGGAAAGTTGACACAGCTCTTTATCTGGCTGTTATTTTTCTTGTTGTGAACATGACCGTTCCTTCGATCTTCAAGCCTTTTGCATGGCTGTGGTTCGGATTTTCGACCTTGATCGGAACTGTGATGTCTAAGATACTTCTTTCAGTTGTCTTTATCACGATAATTACTCCGATCGGACTACTGAGAAGACTTTTAGGAAAGGACAGCCTTAAGCTCAAAGCTTTTAAGAAGTCAAAAGGTTCCGTTTTTTTAAGCAGGGATCACAAGTACACCGAAAATGATATTTTAAAACCGTTTTAGGAGATAAATATGGAATTCATTAAAGACCTGTGGGGATTTTTAAAGACTAGAAAAAAATACTGGATGCTTCCGGCAATTCTTGTGCTTCTTCTTCTTGGACTTCTCATCGTTCTTTCAAGTGGAAGTGCGATCGCACCGTTTATCTATACTATTTTCTAAAAGAGGTTTAGATGAAACAGATAATTCTCGGGATCTCGGCTTTCTATCATGACAGTGCGGCGGCACTTCTTGTTAACGGGAAGATCATAGCTGCTGCTCAGGAGGAGCGTTTCACCAGAAAAAAGCAGGATTCATCATTTCCGATAAATGCATGCAGAT
>CAZTKP010000149.1:0-6539 GCA_964614215.1 uncultured Spirochaetales bacterium
GGAAGCTTCTTTAATTCCCTGAAGTCCACGGACAGGAGTGAAGTTAAGAAGTGCAGGAAGTGCTTCGCCTACTACGATCTCGTAAACGGTTCTAAGAGCTGCTTCCATAACACCGCCTGAGTTGGCGAAGATATCTGCAGCACCAGTTGAAACGCCCATCGGATCATCAGGTTTGATCTCTTCAAGTCTGTTAAAATCAATGTTTGCTTCCTTGATCATCTTAGCGAACTCTCTTGTTGTAAGAACAACATCGACATCCTGATATCCGCTATCGTTCATTTCAGGTCTTTCACACTCGAATTTCTTAGCTGTACAAGGCATTATTGAGATAACCTTGATCTTTGCAGGATCGATACCTGCTTTTTCAGCATAGTAAGTTTTTGCAAGAGGACCGAACATCTGCTGAGGTGACTTACATGTTGAGATGTTGTCAAGAAATTCCGGATAGTAAGTTTCTACGAACTTGATCCATCCCGGTGAGCATGATGTGAACATCGGGAAAGCAACATTCGGGTCACCATCCTTAAGAGCCTTTGTTACACGGCCGAGGAACTCTGTTCCCTCTTCCATAATTGTAAGGTCGGCAGTGAAATCTGTATCCATAGCCTTATCGAAACCGATCTTCTTGATAGCTGCGAACATCTTTCCTGCGCTGAGGTAACCTTCTTCAAGACCGCATGCTTCACCGATTCCGGCTCTGATAGCAGGAGCAGTCTGAACAACTGTATGGATCTCTGGATCTTCGATGAAAGCCCATGCTTTATCTGTGTCATCTCTTTCAGTGATCGCGCCTACAGGACAAACCATGATGCACTGACCACAGGAAACACATGCAGTTTCTGCAAGAGGTCTTTCCATTGTTGTCATTGCCATTTTTTCGTATCCGCGGCCGGTCCACTCAAGAGCGTTTACTGTCTGGATCTCGTTACACATACGGATACATCTTCCGCAGTTAACACACTTTGAAGGATCTCTGTGAATTACACTTGAATGATCCATCGGGTGCTCGAAATCAGGCTGTACTTCAAATCTTACGTCCTTGATATTAAGCTTGTCAGCAAGATCCTGAAGTTCACAGCTGCCGTTACTGTCACAGCTGAGACATTCGGTATTGTGACGTGAGATGATAAGCTCAACTGTCATCTTACGGGCTCTTCTAAGCTCAGGAGTATTGGTCCTGACCTTCATTCCGTCCCATACTTTGAAAGCACATGATGGCTGAAAAGTCGGCATACCTTCAACTTCTACGATACAAACACGACAGTTTCCTGTCTTTCTAAGATCAGGGTGGTAGCACAGTGTCGGAATATCAACACCTGCAAGCTGCGCAGCCTGAAGCACAGTGAAATCAGCGGGGACATTAACTTCGAGCCCGTCGATCGTTACTTTTACTTTATCTGACATTTTTTAACTCCATTTTTGATCAGTTAGCCAATATTTCGCCTTTGTAGTGCTCAATTGCGTCAAGTACAGGATTGATACAAGCCTGTCCAAGACCACAGATAGCGCCCTTACTCATTACAAGGCAAAGCTCTTTAAGAAGTTCAAGATCACTTACAGTTCCCTCACCGAAAGCAAACTTTTCAAGTATCTCTCTTACTCTGTGAGTTCCTTCTCTACAGATAGTACATTTTCCACAGCTCTCATGTTCAAAGAACTCTGCAACTGTAAGAAGATGATCAACAATGTTTCTGGAATCGTTACATACGAAGATAGATCCTGTTCCGTAACTTACGTTGAACTCGCAGCATCTTTCATATGTCCATACCTTTCCAAGCATCTCAGGAGTGAAAATGTTTCCTGAACTTCCACCGATCTGTGCGAACTTTATGTTTCCGCCACTAGCTCCCTTACCATATTTTTCGATAACTTCACCGAAAGAAATGTTAAGAGGAGTTTCAAGGATACCGGGCTCGTTAACATCGCCTGAAAGCATGAAAAGCTTTGTTCCGGGGCTGCATGAAGGTCCAAGATTTCTGAACCACTCGGAACCCTTATTAATAATATGAGGAACGTTTGCGATAGTCTCAACGTTATTAACAATGGTGGGTTTTCCAAAAAGTCCCTCTACCGGAGGATACGGAGGTTTAAGTCTGGGCTCGCCTCTCTTTCCTTCGATAGAATCGATAAGAGCTGTCTCTTCTCCGCACACGTATGCGCCGCCGCCTTCAGCTACTGAAAGCTCAAAGTTGAAGTCTGTTCCGAGGATCTTTTCACCGAGAAAACCTTTTTCCTCAGCAGCTTCAATAGCCTTTCTAAGTGTATTGATAGGTTCTCTGTATTCACCACGGACATAGATAAAACCTTTTGTTGCACCGATAGCGTAGGCACCAATCACGATACCTTCAATGATCTGATGCGGATCACCTTCCATAAGGATCCTGTCCTTAACTGTGCCAGGCTCACCTTCATCTGCATTGATGATGATGTATTTCTGATCTGCCTGTGCATTGTAGGTGAACATCCATTTTCTTCCAGTCGGGAAGTTTGCACCGCCACGGCCGCGAAGACCTGAGTCACTGACAACGTCAATAACTTCTTTTCTGTCCATACCGATCACCTTCTTAAGAGCTTCGTATCCGCCATTGGCAACATACTCGTCAACTTTCAAAGGATCGATAACGCCAACATTCTTAAGAAGAACATTGTCGGTTGAAAGTATTTTTGCATTGTATTTCATTTCCTTTCCTCCACTATCTGTACTGTTTCAGAATCGAATTCAGCGACTCAGGAGTCACGTTGCCGTAGATCTTATCATCGATCATTATAGCGGGAGCAGCAGTACAGGTTCCAAGACATGCAGTCTCTTCAAGTGTAAACTTACCGTCTTCTGTTGTCTCTCCGAAATCGATATCAAGTTCTTTCATCAGAAGCTCTGCAATAACAAGAGAACCCTTCACTTCGCAAGGGCCGTCTTTACAGACTCTGATAAGATGTTCTCCTCTTGGTTCTGTTGAGAACATCGTGTAAAAGGAAACGAAGCCGTAAACTTTGTTCAACGGCATTTTTGCAAGACGGGAAACTTCTTTTAAAGCCTCTTCTGGAAGCCAGTTACCACAATCTTTCTGAACTTCATGTAGAAGCACCATGAAGTTACCTTTCTCCGGGGAATAATCCGCGAAGATCTCACGGATCTTTTCAAGATTAACACTCATTCTTTCCTCCTAGCAAATTTTGGAAGTACTATTACTTACTAAATGCAAATAACAAAAGCATCTATTCGCTTGGAGTATATTTAAAAAAATTTCGCATTTCAACCTTTTTGAGGCTTTTTTTACAATTTTATTTACACCACTTATATGCCTGATTTTACATACTTTTTCGTGCATAAAAAGAATTGATACAGATCGTGTTGTAAACTTTATTCACTTAAATTTTCAATAATGGTCCTTTTCCCTTTACAAAGGAGGTGTTAATTAACGGCAGTCTTATTTTTACTTGACAAAAAAATATGTAAGATATAAAAGTTGAGTGCTTTATAGCCCATTATTAATTGAATTTTGGAGAAAAAGATGCACAAAATTGATGCTAATCTCTGTACAAACTGCGGCCTTTGTGCCGGTGAATGTCCTGTTGAAGCTATCAGCGAAGGCGATGGCGTACATGTAATCTCAGATGCATGTGTTGACTGCGGTGCATGCGTTCCTGTATGTCCTGTTGAAGCTATCAGCGGCTGATAAAGAATTTGTCTTTAAATTCTGGGCCTCCGTAAGGGGGCCTTTTTTTTTAGATCTCCGTAAACTTCGCCATCTTTCTTCTGTCTGAAAGATCACTCTTCTTTGTTTTCTTTTCAAAGAGTCTGTATATCTCCGGAAACGGCTTTAAGGCTCTGGGAAAAACTCCGTGAAGATAACTTATAAGAACACCGTAGTTTGTCATGGGAACATCGATTTCCATTGGAATTGACTGTCTTCTGAGCATTTCTCTGCGATTGAGCGTACAGGCTCCGCAGTGAACAACGAGGTCATAATCTTTAAGATCATCAGGATATTCATGTCCAGGCACTGTTTCAATTTTTAACCCGCCGCCTACATGTGCATTGAGCCATCTCGGTATTTTAACCCGTCCGATATCATCTTCAAGAGGATGGTGAGAACAGCTTTCTGCGATCAGAACTCTGTCGCCCGGCTTTAAGTTTTCAACAGCAAGAACGGACTTCACCATTTCTCCCAGATCTCCTTTCTGTCTTATGGAAAGTATGGAAAAGGAGGTAAAGGGAACTTCATCAGGAACATCGGCCGCAACCTGGGAAAAGACCTGAGAATCTGTTATGACAAGCGCCGGAGGTTCTTTCAAAGCATTCAATGTTGTTGTCAACTCGCGTTCCTTACACATTATTGGTATTGCATCACCATCAAGTGCATCACGAAGAGCTTTGACCTGAGGCATGATAAGTCTTCCTTTCGGCGCTCCGAGATCTATCGGAGTAACGAGAACTACTGTATCTCCCGGATGAACGAGATCCCGCAAGAACGGAGGCTCCCATTCTTTAGGAGCGATCTCAACTATTCTACCTTTAAGTTCTTGAATTCCCTTGTTTTCTTTAGCACTGACTCTAACAAAAGAACGCTCTGACATCCACTCTCTGACACTATGAGATATTTCCTGATCTGTCTTATTTAGAACTATTATATAAGGAACTTTTTTATCTTCACATTGAGCGATCAGACTATCTTCGAGGTCTCCTGCAACTCCGGAAGTATCAACAACAATGAGAGCAAGATCTGTCTTTGCAAGGATCTTTTCTGAACGTTTCACCCTCTCTTCACCGAGCTTATCATCAAGATCATCCATTCCTGCAGTATCAATAAGAACAACGGGACCTACAGACATAAGTTCCATTGATTTATAAACAGGATCTGTTGTCGTTCCCGGTGTATCAGAAACGATAGAAACTGTCTGGTTTGTAAGAGAATTTATCAGTGACGACTTTCCCGCATTTCTTCTTCCGAAAAAGGCAATGTGCAGTCTGTCGCCTCTTATCGTTTTAGCTTTCATTATTCATCCTCCAGTGTAGGAAGTCCGGGACTGGCCATAACCTCAGGTGTCAGAAGTTTTTCAAGCTGTTCTTTGCTGAGAATTTTCCTTTCAATAACGAGATCCGTGAAAGGAACACCATTTTCTTTAGCCTCTGCAACTAATTTAGCAGTGGCTTCATGCCCGATAGAAGGAGCGAGAAGCGTTGCTATGACAGTAGATGATGCAAGATCTCTGCGAATTTTTTCTTCGTTTGCTTTAAGCCATTTGATCATTGATGTAAACTTTCTTAGCATGTTCGAAAAGAGTGAAATGGCAGAGACTGTTTTATGCGCGATAAGCGGCATAAACTGCTGAAGTTCAAGGTTTCCCTGTGATGCTGCGTGAGAAACTGTGCTGTCTGCGGAGATCACTTCAAGACAGACCTGCTCAGCAGCTTCAGCCATTACCGGATTGACCTTTGATGGCATTATTGAGCTTCCCTGCTGAAATGAAGGAAGGATCAACTCTCCTATCCCGCACTCAGGTCCGCTTGAAAGAATTCTGATATCGCTTGCGATCTTTTTTACCGCAACAGCTCCGGTCTTAATAATTCCCATTATCTCAACTATCTGATCTGCATTCTGGGTTGAATCCACGCAGTTCCTCGAAACGGAAAGCGGTTCCTGCACTATCTTTCTAAGTTCATCAGGAAGAATTCTCAAATAATCTTCGTCGGCGTTTATCCCTGTTCCGACTGCAGTTCCACCGATGTTCACCTCTCGGATCCAGTCAAGAGCCTTTGAAATTCTCCACCTGAATCGGGACACTGCATCAGCCCATGCTCCAAGTTCCTGACCGAGAGAAACAGGCATTGCATCCTGCATTTCAGTTCTTCCTATCTTTAAAATTCCTGAAAATTCCCGCTCTTTTTCCTGAAGAGCGTTGAGAAGAGTTTCAACAGAATCATGAAGTTCTTTGAGCTTTCTGATTATCGCAGTTTTAACCGCTGTGGGAAAAACATCGTTAGTTGACTGACTTAAATTAACATGATCAAGAGGACTTATCGTTTCGTATTCACCGAAGTTCTTTCCCATCTCCTTTAAAGCAAAGTTGGCAAGAAGCTCGTTTGCCGCCATATTCATCGAAGTACCCGCTCCACCCTGAAAAGGATTAAGCCCCGGTTCAATTTCTTCTAAAATTGCCTTGTCACAAGCCTTTTCAATTGCTGCTGCAACATCTTCTTCCAGCAGTCCCGCTTTAAAATTAGCAATACAGCATGCTTTCTTAACTTCGATAAGCGCTTTGAAGATGGAAACATCCATCCTCTCTTCACTGAAAGAGAAGTTTTTTAGTGCGCGCCATGTGTTTATACCGAAAGGAAAACTGTCTTCCAGCTCAACAGTCCCTAAGAAATCTTTTTCGATCCTCATCACCACCTCCACAGAAGTTCATGAGGATTCTACAGTTTGTAGGATTATAAATCAACTGGAAGTTAATATGATGGAAGAAATAAAGAAAATCTTAAAAATGAAAAATGATATTATACATCGGGAACAGAATCACTGTCAGATATTGTATCA
>CAZTKP010000150.1:0-6521 GCA_964614215.1 uncultured Spirochaetales bacterium
TGGGCTAGAATTGCCGAAGAAATGTAGAAACTTCTAAGCTGGGATATTAATGTTTAGACCATTATTTATAACTTCAATCCTTTTTTTATTTTTCACTTCCTGCGGCAGTTCTGAAACAATTCAATCTGACACTGAATCAGATAACTCCACAGATGCTGATCAAGTATCCTATGATGAAAATGCAGAAAACGAGGATGATTTTATAATTGATGATGAAAAAGATGATATTGACACAGATTTTTCTTCTGCTCATATTGTTTTTAAAACTCAGCCTGACGGAATTACCAGATGGGGTGAAACCTACAGCTATTTTGTCAGGTGTGAATCTTCAAATGGCATCAAACCTTCTGTTTCTGTATCACAATATGACAACTGCAATGGAAAAGTGGAAGACGACAGATACACTTTTACACCGACAAAGGAAAAGTTTCCTCTGGGAAAATGCACACTTGCAGTTAAATGTTCTTACCTGGGAAGTGAAACTGTTCAGAAAACGGAGATATTGATACCAAATCCTGCTCAGCTGATTGATCCTGAAATCATTAAAGAAAGAGACATCTATTTTATTAACACTAAAGATGGAAACGATCAGTTTGCCGCTTCAAGCCAGCTCAACAGTGTTATATATAGGACAAACGGTAATTCTGAAAACACTGTTCCAGTTCTTGAGTTTGATCATTCTTATAATAGAACAATAATGTATTTTGATAAAATGGCATTAATTACAAACGGTGTTCTTTTAGAGACGTATGACTCTGTTAACGGACAAATTGAACAGATCGACCAACATGATGGAGGTGGTGTCACAGAACAAGTCGGACCGGGAGGCAGAACACAGACAATCTATCTTGATGGGATTTATAACCTGAAAACAAGTGTAGGAAATCTATTTCTATTCGGTGCATACGGATATAACTACAACTACTCACTGTACACAACCGACGGCACAGCTGATGGGACTGTCAGCCAGGACACCTCTTTTGATTTAAGGGCTTTATTTCCTCCGAGCATAAAAGAAATTAAAAGCATCCGTCCTGATACTTCCGGAGGATTTTATTTTATGGACATGGATTTCCACTACTACGTTGACAAGACAGGAAAAAATCAAGTTGATCTCAATGTACATGACTATAGTTACTTGGGTTTTAACGGAGAATTTTTTTATTATTATGATGGTGAGAATAATAAAAGAAAGATCATTTCAATAAAAGAGGGAAAACCTCACTCGGAGTATCAGCTTAGTGAAACAGGACTCCCGGAATTATTTATTTCCGGCAATTCAGTAACAATGCTTGAAGAAAAGGATCAACAGACAGATCTGCTGCACTTCCCTGATGGAGAAATCTCAGAAGAACCTTTGAGAATACAGATATTTAATGATCCGTTTGAAGATGCAAAGATCCTTTGGGCTCAGAACGATGTTCTTATCTGTTCTGCAGCCACTACCCAATCCGGAACTCTGGCATTTAAGAAAGTTATGCTAAATAAGGATGAAACATCTGAAAATACCTACCCTTTTTATTTCTCAAAACATCAGGAAACTACTAACTTTTTTACAATTATTAAAGATTTGATGATATTCAGTGAGGAGGGAGAGCTTTATTCAGTACCTACCGACGGGACAAAAATCACAGAAACCTTAGTTGAATCATCTATCCCAGAAAGAAATTACTATTTTTACGGAACAACTCATTCAAATGAGGCTATCCTTTTTTACTATGATCCGGGAACACCTCAAAGATTCGTTTCTACCACTGGTGGAAAAAGTGAGAACACTAAAACTATCTTCAGGTCAGACAGCACATTTAAACTGGATATCTGGAATGGATGGATGGTTGAACTTGGTCAGAATATAATTATTGAAGATAAAGGAGAGCTTAAAATTAAAGTAATATGCGGGAATGAATGTACATTTACTGATTACTACATGTCAGATAGCAGCATCTACTATCTTGACAGGTCTGACAGTAAATATCAAAAGATCTTCTCCTATCAACTACCGAAAGTGAAGTATCACTGGAATTTTATTAAAGAAACAACCCAATAACTATTCACAAGTTCCGGAACCGTTATTACTTGAAAATGACGAAGTTCCTGCCCAGCCTTCACCCTCAAGATAAGTTTCAAGGTTATCAGCTTCACATTGAGGAAGAGACGCATTGTTTTCAACTGTCAGATCTCCGCCCAATGTTTTTAAGTTGAAAAGTCCGTTAAGTGATGTAAGGTCCTGATTCCAGCTGACAGAAAGGTCTCCACCGACATTCTCAAGTTTTGAAAGTTCACCGAGATCAGTAACTTCTCTTGCTGATGATATTGAGAGGTTTCCACCGACATCTGTCAGATTGTCAAAACCTTTTAATGACGATATCTTGTTACCACTAACAGTCATGTTTTCAGTAACTTCAGTAATCTCTTCAAGTCCTTCAAAGGTGGTGAGAATGTCGTTTCCAGTTATTTCAATTCCACCGACTTTTGTCAGTTTTGAGAGATTTTTAAGGTCTGTGAGCACTTTTTCCGTCGTTATTCTCAGATAACCTTCAACTGTTTCAAGATTATCCAGTCCTTCAAGAGATTCAAGGAGATAGTTTCCGGAAAGCTGCAACCTTTCCCCAACTGTTTTTAGCTTTTTAAGAGAAGCTATTGAAACAAGTTTTTCATTTTTGATTATCTGGAAGTAATCGCCGCTTTCTTCGACTGAGGGCATGTCAAGTGATGTCATTTCAGGATTTTCAGTTACAATGAACTTTCCGATGTAGTTAAGAACAGGAAGTGATATCTTTTTCATTGTGTCATTATCCTTAACATGGAACCAGCCACCTATATGTTTGAGGCTCTCAAGATCAGAAAGATCTTCCAGTGAATCATTTCCGGTCACATACATTCCGTCACCGACTTTTTCCAGATTCTTAAATCCGGAAAGAGATGTGAGGTTTGGACAGTTGATGATATTAAATTCCGTTCCTATCATTCTTAAGCCTGAAAGACCGGTTATCTCCGCACCCTGAAAATTCTGAATGACAAGCTGGCCCTGGATCGTGTTGCAGTCATTTATTGCAGCGATATCAGCCTCTTCTGAAATACCGTAACTTCCGGCACAGACTTTTCCCGGATCAGGATCATCATCATTTACCATTGAACCATCAGGATTATCTTCGTCGGTATCGTCATCTGCTTCTTCATCAGAAATATCTGACTGCTCTTCATCAAAACTTTCATCGGGCTGCTCTGAATCCTCTTCAACGAGAACTTCATCACTTTCCTCATTGTTTGAATCCGGTTTTGTCTGATAATCCTGAGCTTCATTATTATCGTCCTGCTGGACATAACTGTCATTCTGCTCATAAATACTGTTGTCATCCTTATCTCCGCAGGAAACAGCAAGGATCAATGCTGAGACCAGCAATAAAAAAAACTTAATCTTTTTCATTCTTTATTCCTTCCTGACAATACAGTTAAAAAATTCATTATTACTTAAAAAGAATAGTAAGAAATGCTGATTTTTCAATAAAACAACAAATATTCAATGAATTTGATAACGTTTTAATTAAAAAGATATCCTTTTAATAAGTCTGCAATATAATCTATGAGTTGATTTCGTTTAAGGTGAAAGAATGCTCCGCATAAGAAAGATACATGACCCGCTTTTTCCTCTTGAAGCAAGAGCAGTAGCACAGGTTCAGAAACTTTTGGCCGAAAGGTTTCCGGAACTTGACAAAGAAAAGATAGATGAACTGCCGGGTCAGCTTAACAATCCTTTAAAATACAGGTTCAAGACAATTCTTTTTGTCGCTGACAACACTTCCGGAAATGTTAAAGGATTTGCTGTTCTGATGACTGATAAAACTCTGAATTTCTGTTTCCTAGACCTCATTGCAACAGATAGAGGTGCTCCCAGCGGACTTGGAAGTGCAATATATGAAAGGGTTAGAGAAGAGGCTGCAAAACTTAATAGCCTCGGTATTTTTTTTGAATGTCTTCCGGATGATCCTGCACTTTGCAAAGATAGTTCCAAATTAAAGGAAAATGCCGCCAGACTTAAATTTTACGAAAGGTTCGGAGTGTTCCCGATATCAGGGACAAAATATGAAACGCCTCTCAGTGAAAATGATGATTGTCCTCCTTACCTGCTTTTTGACAGTCTTAAAAAAGAACGAACCCTCGGAAAACGGATCGCAAAAAAGATCGTAAGAGCAATACTGAAAAGAAAATATGAAAACCTCTGCTCAAATGAGTATGTCTCGCTTGTTGTAAACTCTTTTAAAGATGACCCCGTAAAACTAAGATCTCCAAAATACATCAAAAAAGTGCAAAAACCTGTTTTTATTGATTATTCTGACAAGATTGCTCTTGTGGTAAATGACAAACACAATATTCACCATATAAAAGAGAGAGGTTATGTTGAAAGTCCGGTCAGAATAAAATCAATACTGAGCGAAATAGAAAAAACAGGATTTTTTGAAACGACTCCTTATGAGGAATTTCCTGAAAATTATATTAGAGATGTTCACGATAACCGTCTTATAAATTTTCTTAAAAAAGTATGCCTGGATATTGGAAATGAAAAATCGGTCTATCCTTATGTGTTTCCGGTTAGAAATGCCGACAAACCGCCGGAAGAACTTGAAGTCAGTGCAGGGTATTTCTGCATAGACACCTTTACACCATTGAACAAAAATGCCTGGCTTGCTGCAAGAAACGGTGTGAATTGTGCCCTCACCGCAGCAAGGATCGTCTTAAACGGTGAAAAATGTGCTTATGCTCTCCTGCGACCTCCGGGGCACCATGCTGAATCAAAAGTTTTCGGTGGTTTCTGCTATCTTAACAACGCTGCAATAGCTGCAAACTATCTGAGCGGATTCGGAAAAGTTGCAATGCTTGATATTGACTACCATCACGGTAACGGACAACAGGATATATTCTACAGAAGAAATGATGTTTTCACTGTTTCAATTCATGGTCATCCTTCATTTGCATATCCATATTTTTCAGGTTTTGCAAAAGAAAAAGGCGAAGGTGCCGGAACAGGATTCAATTTAAACTATCCTCTGGAAAAAAGTGTTTCAGGAGACAGATACCTTGAAGTCCTTAACAATGCATTAATAAAGATCAGAAGTTTCAAACCATCATATCTGATTGTTCTTCTTGGTCTGGACACAGCAAAAGGTGATCCCACCGGTACCTGGCAGCTTAATGCATCAGATTTTTTTAATAACGGGAAAATGATCGGATCTCTTGGTCTTCCAACTGTGGTTATTCAGGAAGGTGGTTATAAAACCCGGAGTCTCGGAATTAACGCAAGGAACTTTTTTGAAGGTTTTCTAAAAAGCACCGGATATCCTTTAATCTCCAAATAAACTTGGAAGTTCAATTATAAAGAAATCCTTCTTTTCCTTTTTCTTCAATGTTTCCGAGCAGTTCATGTTGAGAACACAGATATCCAGCTTATCTTCTTCTTCACTCTTGATCGTCGCTTCAAGCTGAAGCTGAGCTTCTTCCTTCTCCTCTTTTTCAGGCAGAAATTCAGAGAAGTTCACCTTTCTTTTTGAAAGATTTATATCGGCGATCTGAGCAGGAAGAGCAGCAGTCATCAAACCGGCAAGGATTAACTGTTCTGTCGGTGTGTATTTCCTGCTTTTCATCTGAGGTGCGGACTGGCGGACTTCCTCCTGTCTTTCCTCTTCATCCATCTGCTTCATGTCCCTGCTCACATCATACATTGATACTTCTTTTTCAGGTGCTGATGCACAGCTTAATAAAAAAAGGATTAAAACACTGATAAGAACTTTCATTTATAACCTTCAAAATATCTGAAAAATTTTATCATAACACTGAACTTTTGCAAAAAATATAATTTTATCGTAAGATGCTTCGAACCAACGATCTGGAGGAAAAAATGACCTATTTCAAGAAACTTATCGGTAAAAAATGTTACCTTTCACCTATCAGGATGGAAGATGCCGAGATCTACACAAAGTGGTTCAACGATATGGAGACGACTCTCTTTGTTCAGCCTCTTCCGAACATCATCGGTCTTGAAAATGAAAAGGAGTTTATCGCTGACCAGCTCAAATCCGGTGCTCCCATTTTCGGAATAATTGATAAAAAGACCGACCGCATCATCGGTAACACTTCGCTGATGCATATCAATCAGGTGAACGGCACTTCGACCTTCGGGATAATTATCGGCGAAAAGCATTTCTGGAGCAAAGGTTACGGCACTGAGGCGACTGAGCTTATTCTTGATTACGGTTTTAATATTCTCAACCTCCACAACATCATGCTTGAGGTTTTCGAGTTTAACAAGCGCGCCATCGCAAGTTACAAAAAGATCGGTTTTAAAGAGATCGGCAAAAGACGCGGTGACAGACTTATCGCAGGAAAAAGATACGACACTATCTACATGGATATTCTTAGCAGTGAGTTCGAGTCACCTTTTATCAAGAAAGTGATGGAAAAACTTTAACTCACCACCACTTCTTTTTCTTGAAAAATATCACCATAATGACAGCAACCACAGCCAT
>CAZTKP010000151.1:0-6486 GCA_964614215.1 uncultured Spirochaetales bacterium
AGGTTGCCCTTATTATTGCAGGTATAGGTCTGGCAAACGGAATTCTTGATCAGAAAGTTTTCGGCGTAAGCATAATGATGACGCTTATAACGACTGTTGTTGCTCCTCCGCTTCTTGATATAAGCCTTAAAAAAGAGGGAAAGGGGACCGTAAAGGATCCCATTACCGGAGATACTGAGACAACAGAGTTTAAATTTAATTCTCATATTATTACAGATGCACTTGTCGGTCACATCAGGGATTATTTTTCAAAGGAAGGATTCTTTATCTACATGATGCAGGTCGATTACAACGCTTATCAGATAAGAAAAGACAATATAATCATAAAGATGAATCACTATCCGGAAAAGATAGAGTTCGTTACTTCAAGAGAAGATGTTTCTTTAATAAAGACAATAACATATGAAGCTTTTGTTCAGCTTTATTATCGTGTCGAAAGGATATCCAAAGATGCACTTCCCGAAGAAATGAGAAAAATGATCAGCAATCCTGAAACCAGCAGGGACTGTATCAACTTCGGAAGCATTCTCGATCCTGACTGCATAAAGTTGAATCTTGCAGGAACAACCAAGGAGGAGGTCATCAGAGAACTGGTGCTGCTTCTTGATAAAAAAGGACTGGTTTTTGATTATGAAAGTGTTGTCAAAGAGGTTCTTGAAAGAGAGAACGTCATAAGTACCGGAATGGAAAACGGTTTTGCCTGTCCCCATGCAAGGAGTGAATCTTTCGACCACGTCCAGATAGCTGTCGGTATAAAGAAAGAGGGCATGGATTTTCAGTCAATAGATAAAAAACCGGCAAAAGTTATAGTTCTTCTTCTTTCTTCGACCAAGGATAATGACCCGCATATTCAGGTACTTGCATCCCTGGCATCGATGTTCGTCAACAATGGTGGAATGAACAAACTTCTTAACGCTAAGAGTACCAGAGAAGTCTGGGAAATCTTTAATGCATATTCAGCAAAAAAGACAGTCAGCATTTAACAAAAAAAATACGCGATCTCATTTGACTTTTGAAGTCGTAACATTAATATTAATTGCTTTTTGTTGTTTGAATTAAGAAATTATTTTAATACTTGGATATGGAGATGAGGATATGAGCGAAAACAGTTCAGTTAAGATCAGTTCTCTTGACTCAAAAATGAAGGACCTTTCCGATTACCTGAGAAAGAGTGTTCTGGACCCGGCCGATGAAGAAAAGCGTACGATAATCGGCAATGCTGAAAAAGAAGCGGAACAGATCATTGAGAAAGCGAAAAAGGAAGCGGAAAAGATCGTTAAGGACGCGCGCAGCGAAAGTGAAAACATAAAAGCAAAGACAGATTCTGCACTTCATATTGCTGCCAGGCAGGCTGTTGACACATTAAAGGTGGCTTTTGAAAAGGAGATCCTTAGTTCAGCAGTTGAAAAACCCGTCAAGGAAGCTTTGAAAAGTGATGATATCATTAAAGAATTCGTTGCAGAAGTCCTTAAGGCCTACTCAGATGACGATGGCTCCTATGAACTTTCTTTAAGCGAAGAGATGAAGGGAAAACTTAATGACTATCTTGCTGATGCAGTTGGAAAGGTCTCAGGGATCAGGCTCAGTGCCGAGAATGTTCCTTCGGGTTTTGCAGTCTCAGTTTCAGGAACTGGCCTCAGATTTGATTTCACAGAAGAATCGGTAGTTGAGCTTCTTACGGAATACATCAGGCCTGAACTTAGAAAGATGCTTTTTAATAAGTAGTTCTGAGGATGCTTAAAAATGACGAACTTTAATCATTATACCATCGCCGCTCTTCCCGAACTAAGATGGGACAGCGAACTTCCGGGAACTGTCTTTGAGTTCCTTGAGGATTTCAAAGTTCCGCTTGAGACATTGAGGGACGGAATAAGTGACATTCTTCTTCTGAACGATGTGAAGAATCTTGAACTTATTCTCAAATCCAGACTGGGATGCCCTGAACAGTTCGTCGGAAACCGAGATGGCGGAGAGATCGATTTTTATAACGCAAGGGTAGTGGAACCGGACGAACTGGAGCTTTTTCTTGAAGATCCTTTTGTGAATAGACCGCACGATAACTATCCGGATTTCATGATAGATTACTTTCTTAACTACAAGTCCGATGAAGATAGACATAAGAACATAGAGGAACTTTACATTGCATATTTCAATTATATGCAGACAAGAGAGAACGGGTTCTTAAGATACTACGGAAGGATAGCTGCGACAATAAGGACGGTAATGGCCGCAAAGAGAATAATGAGGCGCGGACTTGATCTTGAGAAATACCTCAAAGGTGATCCGTTCATTGTGCATACAATACTTGAAAACAAGAGCAGTTCCGATCTGGGGCTCAAGAATATTTTCCCGGAAGTGTCTGAAGTTATTGCTCTTTTTGATAGAGCGAGAGACCCGCTTGAAGCTGAGAGAGATCTCGACAGGATCAGGTTTGAGCTCATGGAACAGGTTGGAAGAGAGTCTCCTTTTGCAAACCATATTATTTATTCGTACATAATCGGTTTTCAGGTCAGGAACAGGTGGAATACTCTCAATGACGAGAAGGGAAAGGAGATACTCGAAAATATCATAGAAGGTAATTACTGAAGGAGATAAAGATAATGGCTGCTATGGAAAAGGCAAAGGGTACGGTCGTTGCTGCACAGGGTAACCTGCTTACCGTCAGGTTTGAAGGTATCGTGAGACAGAACGAGGTTGTTTATGTGAAAAGTGAAGGAAAGTCGCTGAAAGGTGAGGTTATTGAGGTTAGCGGTAACGATGCCAAAGTTCAGGTTTTCGAGCCTACTAAAGGTGTAAGATACGGAGATGAGGTTGAGTTTGATTCGGATCTTCTGACAGTTGAGCTCGGTCCCGGATTGCTTAAAAGGGTTTTTGACGGACTTCAGAACCCCCTTGAAGATATTGCCGAGCAGGCCGGATACTTCCTTCCCAGAGGCGTATATCTTGATCCTATTCCCAGAGATATCGACTGGCACTGGACTCCGATTGTAAAAGTGGGCGATGTTGTTGAAAGAGCTATGTTTCTCGGATGGGTTCCTGAAGAGAATGTTGAACATAAGATAATGGTTCCTTTCAACTTTAACGGCAAGGGAACTGTGAAGGAAATAGCGCCGGTCGGTGATTACAAGGCTGATCACGAGATCGCAAAGATAGAAGACGAACAGGGAAAAGTTCATTCAGTTACGATGATCCAGAGATGGCCTGCAAAGTTTGCACTGCGCTTTGGAGAGAGAAAGCTTCCCGTAGAGCAGCTTGTTACTGCAATGAGAACAATTGACGGGCCTTTTCCTGTTGCAAAGGGTGGAACTTTCTGTACTCCCGGGCCTTTTGGAGCGGGAAAGACAGTTCTTCAGCATCAGGTCTCAAAACATGCACAGACCCAGGTTGTTATCATCGTTGCATGCGGAGAACGTGCAGGAGAGGTTGTTGAGATCCTTAAGGAGTTCCCGCATCTTGATGATCCGCAGACGGGAAAGAAACTCATCGACAGGACATCCATTATCTGTAACACTTCCTCAATGCCTGTTGCGGCAAGGGAAAGTTCGGTGTACATGGGCGTTACGATCGCTGAATACTACAGACAGATGGGTGTTGACTGTCTCCTTCTTGCCGACTCAACTTCAAGATGGGCACAGGCGCTCAGAGAAATGTCAGGAAGACTTGAGGAGATCCCGGGGGAGGAGGCTTTCCCTGCTTATCTTGCAACAAGAATTTCCGAACTTTATGAAAGAGCAGGAGTTCTTGAACTTTATGACGGAACGGAAGGTTCTCTGACTATCGGTGGTTCTGTAAGTCCTGCAGGAGGTAACTTTGAAGAACCGGTTACTCTTGCAACTCTTTCAGTTGTGGGATGTTTCCTCGGTCTGAGCAGACACCGTAGTGATGCAAGAAGATATCCCGCGATAGATCCGCTTATCAGCTGGTCAAAGTACAGTGACCGTTTTGCCGAGCATGGTGATGATGCTGTGAAACACAGGATCGGGATCGTTAAAAAGGCTCAGCGGGTCGTTTTTGAAAGTGACGAGATCGGAAAGAAGATGAGCGTTGTCGGAGAAGAGGGAACAAGTCTTGACGATATGGTGACATACCTCAAGGGTGAGTTCTACGATGCTGTTTATCTTCAGCAGAACGCTTTTGATCCTGTTGATACGGCCACAGATCTGACAAGACAGAACGAGCAGCTTGAAGTTGTTGACAAGGTTCTGAGTAAGGATTTCAGTTTTAAGGATCATGACAGTGCCAGGGAATACTTCCTTGAACTTACAGATAAGGTGATCCAGCTTAACTACCTTTCAAAGGACGTTTCGATCTACGAAGAAAAGAAAAATGAAATACTCAATATGATAGAGGGCGTGTGATATGGTTAGAACATACAATCGCATAGAAAGGATCAAGGGAAGTATTGCTCAGGTCAAGGCCGAAGGAGTGATGCTCGGTGAGCTTGCCCAGATAAAGATGCGTGACGGAAGACAGACTCTGGGTGAAGTTATCAGTTTTAACGATGACAATGTCAACCTTCAGGTTTACAGCGGAACGAAGGGTGTTTCCACCGGTGACCAGATAAGATTTCTGGGAAAACCTATGCAGGTAAGCTGTGGTGACACTATGCTCGGAAGGGTTTTCAACGGTAGTGGAGAACCTATTGATAACGGTCCGGAACTTATGGAGGAAAAGGTTGAGGTCGGAGGACCGTCCTTTAATCCTACAAAGCGTATTATCCCGAAAAGATTTGTAAAAACGAACATTCCGATGATCGATATGTTCAATTCTCTCGTTATTTCTCAGAAGATACCGATCTTCTCGATCCCGGGAGAGCCTTACAACGAACTTCTGGCTAGAATTGCCAGTCAGACCGATGCCGATGTTATCGTTCTGGGCGGAATGGGACTTAAGTTCGATGACTATCAGTACTTCAAGGAATATTTCTCAAGATCCGGTGCAATGGAAAAGACCTCGATGTTCATTCATCTTGCATCAGACCCTGTTGTTGAGTGTGTTCTCGTTCCTGACATGGCGCTTGCTGCAGCTGAAAAGTTTGCAACTGAAAATAAGGATGTTCTGGTTCTTCTTACCGATATGACAGCTTTCAGTGACTCGCTTAAAGAGATCTCCATCTCGATGGAAATGGTTCCCTCCAACAGAGGATACCCCGGATCTCTCTACAGTGACCTCGCTGCAAGATACGAAAAGGCTGTTGATATCGACAGTTCAGGTTCAATTACAATTATTGCTGTTACAACCATGCCCGGTGACGATGTTACTCATCCGGTTCCTGATAACACAGGCTACATTACCGAGGGTCAGTTCTACCTGCACAACGGTTCGATCGATCCTTTCGGTTCACTGAGCCGTCTTAAGCAGCAGGTTATGGGTAAGGTTACAAGAGAAGACCACGGTGACCTTGCAAATGCTATGATCAGACTCTATGCCGATGCAAAGAAGGCAAGAGACAGGGAATCAATGGGTTTCAGGCTTTCGACCTGGGATAAAAAACTGCTTAACTATGCGGAACTATTCGAGGATAAGATGATGAACCTTGAGGTTAATCTGGATATAGAAGAGCAGCTCGATCTCGGTTGGGAAATGCTTGCAGAGTGTTTCATGGCAAACGAGACAGGGTTGAAGAATGCATGGATCGAAAAATACGGGAAATGGGAAAAATAGATGGCGGAAATTAAGCTAAATAAAACTGAGCTCAAATCTCAGAAAACAACGCTTGATCAGCTTACTAAGTACCTGCCGACACTTCAGCTCAAAAAGCAGCAGCTTCAGGCTGAAGTCGAGACTTCAAAGAACATGGAGGAGTCAATTCTCAGTGAGATGGAAAAGATAAAGGCCTATGTTTCAAAATGGTCTGTCGTTCTTTCCCAGAAACTCACGATCAACGTCTATCAGATGATCCAGATCGAGAGCATTGAGACTGATCTTGAAAATGTTGCCGGTGTCGATGTCCCGATATTTAAAGAGGTGATCTTCAAACCTTTTGAATATTCCTTCTTTATCAAACCTATCTGGGTCGACATTGCCTACGAGGAACTTAGAAAGATCGTTGTTGAGCGTGAAAAGCTGAGGATAATCAGAAAGAGGATAGAACTTCTTGCAGAAGAGCTCAGGCAGACGAGTATAAAGGTTAATCTTTTCGAGAAGAGGATGATACCCCAGTGTAAGGAAAATATCCGTAAGATAAAGATATTCCTGGGAGATCAGGAGATTGCTGCAATTTGTAATGCCAAGATAGCAAAGGATAAATTAAAAAGAAAAGAACTGCTCAGGCAGGCGGAGGCGGTATGATCAGTAAAATGCATAAACTGCTTCTGGCCGGTTCTGAAAAACAGAAGGAATCAGTGTTAACTGCACTCCAGAAAGCCGGTGTAGTTGAAGTCGCTCCTTACAAGGGAAGTGAGTTCAGTGTTGACGGAAGAAAAGTTTCGACAAAAAAGGCCGAAGAGGTTCGTACAGCTTTAAAACTCCTTGAAAAATACAGAA
>CAZTKP010000152.1:0-6450 GCA_964614215.1 uncultured Spirochaetales bacterium
GGTTCGGAGAGCCTGAAAAGGCGATGCTTGAGCTCGGTGTGGGGTTTTTCTATCACAAATTCTATTTTGAAACTGAAGACAATGACACTGGTGATCCAGGGCATATCTACTTTGTAAAAGACCTTGGCCTTGATGATAAAGACCTTCACTTTACAGCTAATTTCGCATTAAGACTTAAGTCAATAAAGCTATCTGTCGGCTATACGATGTTTAACTCAGAAACGACTAACATTCTTAAGAGAAACATCGTTTTCTTTGATGCCATTTTCGGTACTGGAGACAAAGTAAAAACAAAATTTAATATGCACCTTCTCACTCTTGATTTCTGCTGGTATATTCTTGACCTTGACCTTGGAAAGAACTTCAGTTTCAGACTTGGACCTTCTATCAGGGTTGATGGATTTATTCCCGATATTCGTGTTGACGACACTTTTTCAGACGAAGGCGACAAATTTGATATGATACCGATAATCCCTTTCCCTTCCATCGGTCTTTCATTTGAAACGACACTTTTTAAATATTCAGGAATTTTTGTTGATGTTAACGGAATGTATGCAGGCAAATATCTGAATTATATAAATATCAAATCAGGCGTTAGAGTCTACCCTTGGCACTGGACAGGACTTGAATTCTCCTACCGCCATATTCTTGCTAAAGCAGAGTGGGATGGTGATATTGTAAAAACTAACTTTCAGGGTTTCAACGCGGAAGTTGTGCTGAGATTTTAGAATCCCCTAAACTCACCCCGCACTTCGACAAGCTCAGCGCACCCCTCTCTTAAAAAAGAGGGGAAACTTCTCCCCTTCTTTCCCTAGAGAGAAGGGGTCGGGGGATGAGTTACATTCCCGCCTGAGATTATCATTCCGACTTTTTTTCCTTTGAATTTTTCTTTATTTTTAAGTAATGCGGCAAGCGGGACTGAGCTGCTGATCTCAATTAGGATTCCGCTTACTTTCCTGAAGAGTTTCTGAGCTTTCATAGTTGATTCATCTTCAACAACAAGAATTTCGGATATGTTTGATTTTATTATCGAAAATGTTCTTTCCGAGAGTGGTGTTCTAAGTCCGTCTGCAATAGTTTGGGGGTTTATCATCGGGAGCGGTTTTCCAAAGATCAGACTTCTAAAGGCATCGTCTGCACCTGTCGGTTCTCCTGCGTAAACTTCAATGTCCGGGAAAAGTGCTTTTGCGGATATGCAGGTTCCTGATAGAAGTCCGCCACCTCCGACTGGAGTAATTACTGCATCCAGCTTTCCTACTTCTTCGATGAGTTCCTTTACAGCTGTCCCCTGCCCTGCGATCACGACCGGATTATCGTAGGGATGAATAAAGGTCGCTCCCGTCTCAGCCACAACTTTTTCAAGCCCTGCAATTCTCGCCTTCGTGGTTGACTCTACTTCAATGATCTGAGCGTTACTTTTTCTGACATTTGCCTTTTTAACTTCGGGAGCATTTTCAGGCATTACGACAATTGCTTTTATTCCCCTTTCCTTTGCGGCAAGTGCCAGTGCCGCGGCATGATTTCCCGAGCTGTGTGTGCACACTCCTTTTGAAGCTAGTTCATCGCTTAAACTTTGAACTGCATTGGTCGCACCTCTGAACTTAAAGGCCTGCGCTTTCTGTTCGTTTTCACATTTAAAGAACAGCTTAAACCCGAGAATTTCATCAATTTCCTTAAAATTGAGAACTCTTGTCCTGTTGATGAAAGGTCTTATCCTCTCATGCGCTTTTTTCACATCTTCAAAAGTTACGTCTATCATTTGACGATCCTGTTTATTTCCTGAATCAGTTCATGTTTTTTAAAGGGTTTAAAAAGCAGTCCGTCAGCTCCAAGCTCAATCGCTTTTTCCGGTGTTATCGTTTCACTGTATCCGGTTATCAGCAGAACGGGAATATTGCTCTTTTCTTCAATCTTTTCAAGCAGTTCTATCCCGCTCAGACCCTTCATGTTTATGTCTGTTATCACAATATCAAAACCACCTGGATCAGGCACTTTTTCAAACGAAAGTTCCTCCTCACAAAGCGTCGTCACACTGTAACCGAGCTTTTCGAGCATTATCTTTGATGAGGCGCATATCTTTTTCTCATCATCGATAAAAAGTATCCTGTGATCTCCGCCAGACACCTCTTTTTCCTTTTCCACAAGTTCGGGTCCGTCACCCGGGATCAAAGGAAGAAAAACCGAAACAACTGTTCCCTTATCCACTTCACTTTCAATTTCAATACTTCCTTCAAGCTGCTCAACTATCCCGTGAACAACGCTCATTCCCATACCGTGACCAAGTCCCTGCGGTTTAGTTGTAAAGAACGGCTCAAACACCTTCTGCCTGACTTCTTCAGTCATTCCGACACCTGTGTCAGTAACTTTGAACACACATCTGTTCTCATCAACTTTTTTAAGAACTATATCCATCTGACCGCCCTTGTTCATCATTGCGTGGTAGGCGTTTGTGCAGATGTTCATGACTACCTGATGGATCACGGCGGGATCGGCAAGAACGTGAATATCCTCTGTTGAGATATCTTTTTTAACAGAAATGTTCTTCGGGAGAGTTGCAGTAAGAAGTTTTGCCGTTTCTTTGACAATGAGGGCGATTCTCAACGGTTTTTTCTCCTTTTTCGTCTGCTTGGAAAAAGTCATTATCTGTCCGACAAGATCCGCCGCTCTCTCGATCGCAGTATCCATTTCCTTCATATACTCTTTAGCCTGAGAATTTTCTTCAAGCCCCGACTGAATAAGGTCCGAATATGTGAACATGTAGCTCAGGATATTATTAAAATCATGGGCTATTCCTCCTGCGAGAGTTCCTATCGCCTCAAGCCTCTGATTGTAGATCCTATCTTCAGTAAGCTTCTGTTTTTCAGCACTCACTATCTCAAAACTGTCAACAAGCTGATCGATCTTTTCAGCCACATCGTGGAAGTCCTTTCCAATCCTTTTGTAGTCGGTTCTTCTTGAACATTCGCCCTTTAAAACAGAAGACACCAACTCATCAAGCTCAGCGATAACCTCCTGAATTCCCTTATTAATCACAGCAGACACTAAAAACGCGAGAAGTCCCAGAAGAACTCCTGAAAGGATAAGAAGCCAGACCATATATTTGTTAAGCGCAGTGGAAATTCTGTCATCTATCTCCTGTTCGTCCATCTCTGCAATAATTGCGAAAGTTTCATCTTTAATTCTTAACGGTGCAAAAACTGAAAGAACAGGTATTCCGCGGTAATCATCAATTATGTCACGACCTATCACACCTCGAAGAGCTTCCCTTACAGCTTTTGTATCAGCTCCGTTATCAGGAACAGTTCCTTTCTTTGAAGCTGTAACGGAGCGGTTCTTGGGATCAAGATATGAGTCACTTGCCATTTTAAAGTTACTGTCAACAAGATAGGTCTCACCCGTCTCACCCATTCCCGAGCGTTCGTTCATTATGTAGCTGATAACTTTCTGAGAAAGACTTTTGTCGGACTTCGCAAGGAATTCCAGATGATTCTTTTTTATATCCCTGACCGATTCAAGATGCCTGAAAGCCTGTTCCTTGAGCTCACTTCCCGCATTGAAGTAACTGAGCAGCATCGCGATCATTAGAGGAATAAGACCGGAAATAAGAAAACCTGCGGCAATTATAACATTTATCTTTATGTCTCTAAACATCTTCCGACCTGAGCATATAACCGATTCCGCGGATAGATTCTATTCTTGCACCGTCATCACCAAGTTTTTTACGGATACTGTAAACCTGAAAATCAACGGCTCTGTCAGTTATCGAATAGTCATCACCATAGATATTTTTTATGATCGAGCTCCTTGAAACGACCTTTTCCTCTCTTTCAAGAAACAGCTTTAAAAGCTCAAACTCCGTCTTAGTAAAAGGCACCTTCCTTTTATCCAGAGTTACTTCCCGGGTGTTGAGATCAAGCACTATCTTTCCGCTTTTTATCGCTGTATTGTCACTCCTGCTGCCTAGATCCATCTTTCGAAACACTGCTTTAAGTCTCGAAATAAGAACTCTCGGCCTGACAGGTTTCGTTATGTAATCCACAGCAAAGTTATCAAGTGCTTTTACCATGTCATCTTCAAGATCACTTCCTGTAAGCATGACAACAGGAACATTTTCAGTCTTTTTTGTACTCTTAAGTTTCTGAGCAACTTCAAAGCCGTCAATTCCCGGAAGACTGATATCAAGAAGAACAATATCAGGTATATTTTTATCTGCAATTTTCAAACCTTCTTCGCCTGTACCGGCCATGAAAACCTTATAACCTTCCTGCTCAAGAATGAAGCTCAGACTGTTTAAAAGGTTGGTTTCATCTTCTATGAACAGTATTTTGCAGTCCATGCTCTCTCCTTTTACAGAAAACGGTTAGCAACGCTTCATTATACATGAAAATTTTTCAGAAAAAAGGAAAGAAATCGGCTTAAAACGCCTGAATTCCATGATTTTTCAAATAATTACACTTTCAAACAGTTTCCTGTCAATTCCCTGTCATTTCTCTTTCACTGCTGTGCTAGATTACTGACGGTATTTTAACATTTGGAGGTAAATATGCAGTTTAATGCGGCAAACACAGTATTTATGGTGCTTTCAACAAGCCTCGTAATGCTTATGACCCCCGGTCTGGCATTTTTCTACGGCGGACTTGTTGGAAGAAAGAACACTCTTACAATTATGATGCAGAGTTTTGTATCTCTTGCTGTCACTTCAGTTCTCTGGTACGCAGTAGGATATTCTCTGTGCTTCAGCGGAACAATGGCAGACGGAACAGATTTTCTGGGTATCTACGGAAATCTCAACATGGCTTTTCTAAACGGAGTAAGCCCGACAGATCTGCATCCGAACGGTTTTCCTGTACTGATCTTTTTCGGGTATCAGATGATGTTCGCGATCATTACGCCGGCGCTTATCACAGGTGCTTTTACTAACAGAGTCAAGTTTTCAGCCTACCTGATCTTTCTTATTGTATGGCTTCTTCTGGTCTATTTCCCCTTCTGTCACATGATATGGGGCGGCGGACTTCTGGCTGAGTGGGGAGTTCTTGATTTCGCAGGCGGAATCGTTGTTCATGCCACAGCAGGTATGGCGGCTCTCGCATCAATTTTCTATGTTGGAAGAAGAAATGTTAAGGAACATGGGCCTCACAGTATTCCTCTGGTTGCTCTCGGAACCGGACTTCTGTGGTTTGGATGGTACGGATTCAATGCAGGAAGTGAGCTTGCAATTGATGAAATAGCAACTCTTGCTTTCGTAAATACTGATCTTGCTGCTTCATTCGCAGCTGTCACATGGCTGATAATTGAATGGAAAAAAGAAGGAAAACCAAAGTTCGTCGGTTTTCTCACCGGTGCAGTCGCAGGACTTGCAACAATTACACCATGTGCAGGATTTGTTCCGACATGGTCCGCTATAGTTATCGGTATTGCAAGCGGAGCAATCTGTTACTACGCGGTTGCACTTAAAAATAAACTTGGATGGGACGATGCGCTTGATGTCTGGGGAGTTCACGGCGTTGGTGGAATTACAGGAACAATTCTTCTCGGTGTATTTGCAAGTAAGGTGATAAACGGCGGCGGAGCTGACGGACTTGTTAACGGTGACGTAATGTTCTTCGTTAAACAGACTGTTGCCGTGCTTGGTGCCGCAGTTTACGCTTTTGTTTTCTCATACTTTATGCTTAAACTTATCAACCTCATCACTCCTGTACGTGTTTCAAAGATCGACGAGGAAACTGGTGTTGATGCCAGTATTCACGGTGAGGAAGCATATCTGTGATCTAGCAACTTCTACTTTTTCTCAAGGGCTTTCGCTGTTGTTATCATTATAACTTTACTACTTGTCGTGGCACCTGTCACAGCGTCCACTTTGACTTTCTGATTATCAACAATTCTGTCAATGGTTTCAAGCCCTTCGTAACCTGACCCGGCATCCATTTTGTTCATATTGATCTTTTCGATCTTGCCGCCTTTCACAACAACTTCCAGATCAGCATTATTGACAAATATTCCCCATTTTGCACTGTATGTTCCATCCGGGATCGAACTGATATCAACATCCTCAAGCTTTTCAAACTCGGCTGCAACCTCTTTCTGCATCTTTGAAAGCTGGATTTTAAAGTAAGCACCTGCACCTACAGCTAACAACAGAACTACTCCAACTACGATTAAAATGATCTTTTTCATCTACTCCTCCTTATTTCTTATACCTGTAATGACCAATTATCTTAAAACTAAAAAGAATAACGCTGATCTCAACACCAGACAACGTTTAAACATCAAATCTCCAATCTTTGATTAGTGCTTCGTTATTTTAGTGGAAACAGAGATTTTTACCAGATTATCAGGAATTAAACAGCTGTTTTGTAGCAAATTCAGGATTGCTTGTGACGTTCACACCGAGTTTTCGGAGTCCGATCTCATCTCCGGGACTTGGAAGGTGTGTAAGATGAACTTCGCAGC
>CAZTKP010000153.1:0-6360 GCA_964614215.1 uncultured Spirochaetales bacterium
AAAATGATAGATATTGGATTTTTAAAAGATATCGATGCTGCAGAAAACTTTGAGAAGATAGAGAGTTTTCTTAAGCATAAATATAATGTGAAGGAGGTCTTTAGCCTTAGGCAGATCCATGGGGATAAGATCCTTGTTGATGAAAGTGGTGAGGCGGACGGGATCATTATTACAAAGGATAACTGTGCAGGTGTTGTGAGGACTGCCGACTGTTTTCCGGTGGTTCTCTTTGACAGAAATAAAGATATAGGCGGGGTTTTTCACTGCGGCTGGCGTGGAACAGAGCTCGGAATTCATAAAAAAGGCTTTAAGATGCTCAAAAATATGGGTTGCGAAAATATTGAAGCTCATATATTTCCGGGAATCGGCCGCTGTTGTTTTGAAATAGGCTTCGAGCTTGAAGAAAGATTTAAGAAGGAGAATATTCCTCTGGAGATAAGAGACGGTAAACTGTATGCGGATATCCTTAAAAAACTCGAAAATGATATCCGGGAACTCGGGGTCGGAAAAATTGATCTAAATGCAGAATGTACATACTGTTCAGGCGGATATTTTTCCTACCGCAGGAACGGAACTTTAAAGCGGCATGCCACATTTATTGCAAAATTTTCGTAAAAGAACAGGCGCAGGGATACAAACTAGTGATGATTAGGAAGCTCTTCGGAAAGAAAGAATCTTATGAAGGTCTTGAAATGACTGATATGGAGCTCATTGAATCTGCTGCAGCAGGTTCAAAAGATGCGTGGAAAGAGCTTGTGAGCCGTCATCACAGACTGATCGCGTCCACAGTTTTCAGAATAACGGGCGGGCGTGACGTGGACGATGTTATTCAGGAGGTCCTGATCCAGCTGTTCAGGTCACTTGGTTCATTCAGAGGTGATTCGGAATTTTCCACCTTTCTGTACAGGCTTACGGTCAATACCGCCTGTCGTGAGGTAAGGAAAATGACAAAACTGTCCGCACTGGTTTCCCTGGGCAATGAAGTGGTCGGAAAAATGATCGACAGGACCGGGAGCAGGGACAGTACTTATGATAGCCTGGAAAAGGGTGATATGGAGAGATTGCTTCAGTCGGCTATGCAAAGTCTGAAGGAAGAACACAGACTCTATCTGACTCTCCATATTGTTGAGGAGATGACGCTTAAGGAAATGTCTGAGATCCTTGATGCACCGATCACAACTGTAGCGTCAAGGATAAAGAAGGCGAGGATGTTACTGCTTAAGGAGATGGAAAAGCTTTTATGAAGAACGCACATCTTACATTTGAAAGAGTGATCGAGGCTGCAACGGGAGAAAAACCGTTAAATAGTCTGGAAAAAGAGCACGTGGACAACTGTTCTCTCTGTCAGGGAAGGATCAATGCGGCACTGAGCACGGATAAAGTTCTTAAAGATTCAGAAAAAGTGGTTCCTCTTATTGATAGAGATAGAATAATTGAAATGGCCGACAAGGTGTTCGATCAGGAAACTTTACAGAAAAAGACACTTTCTGTTTACAGAATAATCGCTGTTGCAGCGTCTCTGATCATTATCGTTGCGACCGTTGCTTTTTTTGCAGGAAAAGAGAGCCCCAAACCGGTGAAAACACCTGAAAAGACAGCTCAAATAAAGAAAGAGCAGAAAAAAGGACAGGTTCAGGAAAAGGTGGGTAAATTTCCTGTCGGTGTCATGAAAATTGCCGAAGGCTCAGTCTTTAAAGGTGAGAGGTGTGAACTCAAAGCTCTTGCTGAAAGTAAGATAACAGTTGAAAGCGAAAGCTACTTTATCGTAGAGAAAGGTAAGGTGAAGTTTTCGGTTACGAAAGGTGAAGATTTCATGGTTAAGCTTAACGGCAATGCTCTTGTCAGGGTTCTCGGTACGGTATTTACTGTTGAAGTTAAAGGAAAGGATAGTTCAGTTAATGTTTCCGAAGGTCTCGTGGAACTGATAGATCTTGGCAGAGGAACTTCACAGCATCTGGCAAAGGGTCAGAGCGGCATGGTAAGGCCGGTTGTGAGAAAACTCGTTAAAAAAGCTCCCGGGAAAAAGATGGAATCTGTTAAGAGAACTGAGGTTCCTGAAGTCACACGAGTTGAGAAAAAGGTCGAAAAAAATAAGGTTAAAAGAAAATTCAAGTTCAGTAATGACCCGGAAATGATAAAGGCTGAGATAAATGATCTGGAATTTGCACTGAAATTTTCTGACGACCCTCTGAACGAACTCCATCAGCTTTTTATACTTTATTCAAAAAGCGGCCGTTTCGGATCTACCCTGAATTTCTGGAGAACAAAGAAAAATATTATCAGAACAAAGGAAAATCCGTACCTGAAAAAAATGCATTTTCATGCGTGCAGAGCTTCCATAGAACTTAATGTTTATAACAGGATATGTTCTGAATATAAGGAGGATTATCCTGATGGTCCTTTCCCCAGAGACATGGATCATCACCTGAAAATGACTGAGTAAAGGAAGGGCTCCGGAAGGAGCCTCAAGAGTTTATTGGTGGATAGATTAGATAAGTCGCCAGAAAAGCTGACTTTTTAATCCAGACATATAGTTAGTAACGCTTCATGTGCATTTTTACGAAAAAAATATAAAAAAAACTCATTTTTGACGAACTTTTTTTTCCTGTTATAATTCCGCAGCACTTTTTTGAGAGGTTTCAATGATAAAAAAATTAGTGATCGTTCTGGTTTTTCTTGTGATAACATTCGCTTTATCTGCTCAGTCACAGCCGACGCAGGAAGAGTTTATAAAGAGACTTTATACGCAGGGACTCATTTCGCTTGCCGGCGCAAAGAAAAAGTGTGCAGTGCTGTCGCATAAGAACAGACAGTTGGCCGATTCAATGGCAAAAATATATAAGACGGCACAGGAGAAGAAAAATCCGTCCGCCAGAACTTTTGCTGAAACTGACTACTTGCTGGGTTTTCTTCAGGAGAGGATCGAAGATGTGTGCGGCAGGCTGAATCTTGCCAACGAAGAAACTGTAAAGATCATAGTGTCGACAGAAGCCGGAGTTCTTTTTGCAAAATTAAAAGAGTCTAAAGATTTTTCAGATTATGTAGACAAGATCTTCGGGACAGAGTATTCAAAGTTCCTTTATCTGACAGCAACTCCGGAAAGCCTTGAAAAAATGCATACAAAATGGGCTATGACGATGGCGGCCAAAAGAAAGAATGTTTCTCAGATGATAGTTCATATCAAAAAAGGAAATAAGGTGCTTAGAGAAGAGCTTACAAATTTTACCAAAACATTTAAGGTCTACTACGAAGACGCTGCCGGAATGTTTGATGAAAAAAAGAAAAAGGACACGAAGCCTTCTAATTCCAGGTAGAGTTCAAAAAATATAGGAATCATTTTCATATCTGATATAAAATAGCTGGTGCTGTTTAGTTTGCGTTGGAGGCAAAAATGATAAGGATGCTGATTTTATCACTGGTTCTGTCTGTTCTCTCAGTAAGTTATGTGGAAGCTGTAAGCTGTGCGGATGTCGATGCAAAGTTCAGAAAAATGATCACCGAAATGAAAAGTGGCTGGAACAGAGAGGATAAAAGGGACGAACAGGATCTCGCGAAGATCGAGAAGGAGCTCCAGAATTTTCTGGACAGTATGTCGGCGGAGTTGAGAAAAAAGAACGGGGAGATAGAAAAAAGCCGCAAGAGCGAACTTGAATCTCTCAGGAAAAATCATGAGACCAGAATGAAAACCCTTCAGACAAGGAAGGAAAGAGCAGGAAATACCAACAAAGTTAAGATCGCGGGTCTGGAAAAGAAGCTTAAGGCCTTGAAAGATAAACTTAAACAGTTTGCAAAGGACAAAGATAAGCTGGAAAAGGTCAGACAGCAGCTGGAAGACGATCTTGCTAAGAAACTGCAGAAAAAGAGTGCCCAGGACGAAGCTAAGAAAATGACCATGGAAGATGAGGAGAGAAAGTTCCTCAGAAAAGTTGAGCAGGAGTATCAGAAACGTTTTGATGAACTTAATGTAGATCTTGCTGCATGGGATGAAAAGGAGACAAAGGAGAAGGAAAAAGTAGGCGTTTTTGATAAACAGATAGAAGAACATGCTCTTGAAATGGCAAATAAGCTCGGAGAGTTCCAGAAGGATATCGACAAAAGAAGAGATGAAAATGCAAAGAAATTCAAGGATCAGGAACTTGAGAAGAAGAACATGGAACTTGATATGGAACTTGCAAAAAAGTCTCAGCAGATGAACGATGAGCTTAAAAAATATCGTAAGGACAAGCTTGCGCAGAAGAAAAAAGCCCAGCTGGAATTTAAGAAGTTTCTTAAGAAAAAAGCTGAGTTTAAGAAAAGGACTGAAAAACTGATCTCTCTTGCCCAGAAGCAGCGTGACGTTAAGATAAAAGGTAAGAAAAAGGAAAAGCAGACCTTTGTGGATAAGTGTGAAAAGGAACGTCAGCGTGATGAGAACAAACATAAGCAGATGGTAGATCTTAAATATACAAAACCGCTGAAAAGGATTGCTCAGAGCGAACAGCAGACCAATGACGATATTGCAAGGATCAACGACCAGATAGCGGCAGCTCAGAATCAGGCTCAGAAAAAGAGAGAGCAGACTGAAAGGGCTGTGCGTAAGGAGATGGAGCAGGCCGGCGAGAAAAATCGGGAAAGCAGAGAGAATATTGATAAGAAATATGATAGAAGACTTAATGAATATCGGTCAAAAGTCGATAAGAAAAAGCAGAGCCTTGAAAGAAAAAGAGATCGCCAGATCGCGAAAATAAAGAAAAAAAAGCAGCAGAGGCAGAAGGTGCTTGACCGGAAAAAAGCGCAGTATGAAAAAGAAAAATCAAGATGTAAATAAGGAGTTTTGATGAGTGTTAACCGTATTAGTGAAATAGTCGGCAGTAATTTTGTAACAGACGATACTTTTCTTCTGAAAGTGGACTTTGATGAAGAGCCTGTTCCAGGTCAGTTCGTCATGCTGAGCATGGTTGACGGCAGGACGGATCCGTATCTTCCAAGACCTATCTCTATCTTTGACTGGGAAGATGGTGTTTTAAGTCTTCTGATAAAGGTTGTTGGGAAGGGCACGAAGCTTCTTTCACAGATGAGACCGGGAGAAAAGATAAGGGTTGTAGGCCATCTGGGGAATTCATTTCCGGACAATGAAGGCACTGTCTTTTTTGTTGGTGGCGGAATAGGGGTTGCGCCTCTTCTTTACACGGCAAAAAGATCAAAAGCGGCGAAAAAGGTCTTTTTCCTCGGTTTTCAGAATAAAGATGCCGTAGCATGCCGAGAGCTTTTTGAAGAGGTCGGAGAAGTTGTTGTCTTTACTGATGACGGAAGTTGCGGTATTAAAGGATATCCTCATCAGGAACTTCAAAAAAGACTTGAAAACGGCGATGTTCCTGATCTTGTTTGTTCTGTCGGTCCTGAAATAATGATGGAAAGTGTTCAGAAAGTAGTGTCTGAATATAAGAAGACAGATATTTATCACTCACTTGAAGCAAGAATGGGATGCGGGATCGGTGCATGTCTGGGATGCAGAGTGGAGACAACGGGCGGAGTTTATCTCGTGTGTAAAGACGGACCTGTTTTTAACGGTAAAGATATATACTAGGAGGTCGCTATGAGAAAGATTTTTGTAATTTTATTTGCTCTTACTTTTGTAATCGTTTCATGTGACGATGAAAAGACTGAAGAGACCAATGATAATGAGACCGCTGATACAGCAGAAGTTTCAGATGAAGCTGTAAATGATGAAGCTGCTGATGATAAAGTGGAAGAAACAGTTGACAAGGATACTGTACAGGATGAAGAAGGTTGTGAGGACTACTCATCAAATGAACCGCTGATGAAGGGTGACTGCGTGCCTGATTTTACTCTTCCTGCTCATGACGGAACGAATATCACTCTGAGTGACTACCGTGGCAAATGGGTCGTTTTCAGCTCTTTTCCGATGGTCAACACTTCGGTCTGTACCGGACAGATGCAGAAACTGGATGAGATGTATGACGACTTTATTTCAAACAACATTCAGCCTTTCGGATTTAATAATGAACCACCTGATCAGAAAGATGAGTGGTGCGAGTCAATGAACGTTACAAAGCTGCTGATTCTCAGCGATCATGATCCAAAAGATGCTATTTCAAAGAAATTCGGAATTAACGGAACATACACAAAAAGGGCTGACACTATTATCGATCCTCAGGGTCGTTTCGTGGAAGTTATCCCGAGCAGCGGAGCATCAAGTGTTGCACCGCTTCTTGAGCATATTAAGGGGCTTCAGAACGAAGAGTAGCAGCGGATGAAAGAAAAGAAAAAGGTCAATCCGTTAGTTGATCTGGGAATCTTTATACTCGTTGTAATTCTTGCGGTCTATCATGAATGGACTGCTAAGGATCTTCTGTGGAG
>CAZTKP010000154.1:0-3063 GCA_964614215.1 uncultured Spirochaetales bacterium
AAAAACTGTATGAATAGCCAATATTAGCAAAAACTCTTGTATATTTTCCTTTAAAAGGATAATTCTTAGATGGATTCTTCACCTCGGGATCACCTTCAAATGTTTCATATCCTATATAGTTGCCGCTTTCCGTTTCCGGTGCATTTGTTGCAACACCAAGTGCAAGATTCCAGCTCTTTATCGAATAGGACGCAACAGTTGTAAACGAAAATGAGTATGTCCATGGTGTATAAGTATCGGAGACTTTTTCACCATCAGGATATTCCGCTTGGAATGTAGAGTAGGCCCTATCAATATTGTATCTCCCTGCAACTGCTAATGAGAAATCTTTGTATTTAAAAGAGATTGTTGCCCAAGGTGCCATAGAGTGTTCATTTATGGTACTTAGCAATGAATTCTGATAATCATCCCATGCGTAATCATCTTTTGCAAAAGTCTTAGAATAAGAGTACCCTAAAATAAGAGTAATTGAAGTCTCTTTAGCAACTTTAAACGCTCTGTTTACTCTAACTTCTCCAGAGAGAATCGTATAGATATTATACTGTTCCCATAGCATTGTTGAAGTAAATGGAAGAGACACATTAATACCAACAGATGAACCAATGTCCCAAAAGAGATTAAAACCTCTGCTAAAACCGATGTTGAGAGGCGTGCCGTCAAAAACACCAGCATCAATTTTTTCAGTAGACTGAAGCCCTTCTTCTGTCGGCTTTGCTTCTTCCAGATCATATCTGTATCCAGCTGCAAAACCGACACCGGCACTCATGTTGATCTTCCAAGGAAGTTGATAATTTGCTCCGACACTAAGGCTGTATCCAAAGCTTTTCCTTTCTTTGGCAACATTGTGACCAAACCCGTTTGAAATGTTGACGCTGAATTTTTTAGGATCTTTATCTTTTTCTTCATCCTCTGATTCCTCGCCATCCTTTTCATCTTCGATCTTGAGAGTGGCATCAGCGACAGCTTCTTCTTTTTTCTCAGCTTTTTTCTCAGCTACAGGTTTCTCTTCAGCCTTGGCTTCTTTTGTCTCAGCCTTTTCAGGTTTTTTTTCTTCAGCCTTAGCTTCTTTTGTCTCAGCCTTTTCAGGTGTTTCTTCTTCAGCTTCAGCTTTTTCTTTTCCTTCGTCCTTTTCTTCTGCAGAAGCCTCTGCTTTCTCCTCTTCGGCCTCTTTTTTCTCTTCCTCAGCCTCTTCAGAGCTTTCAGCAGATTCAGTTTTCTCTACTGCAGCTTCTTCATCCTTACCACTTTCATCCTCAGAATTATCCTGAGCTGAAAGCGGCAGAAAGGCAACTAAAAGAAGAGCCAGAAAGTACATTTTTAATACTTTCACTTTTTCCTCCTATTTATAATAATGTAAAAACATCTGTGATTTTGATCCCAGCAATCTACTAACGCCTGTAAGTCAACAAACTTGGTTAAAATAGTAGAAAGTAATAAATAAGTCAATTCTTAATGAACTTTTTTACCACCAAACATACAAGCAACAACTCTTCCACACTTTTTTAGGCAATAATTACGAAATGTTACAGAATACCAACCTATTGAAAATTAGACTTTCTAATTCAAAACTTCGACGGACTCCGCCTCGATACTGAAGAGATACGTCTGGTCACCGGTCGACTCAGGTCCGAAAAAGAATCTTCCGGTAACTTTTACAAGAACAACCTGCTTAAAAAGCTTTTCTCGGTCGATGGAAAAGGGGATCTCTCCTGATTTTTTCTCTACATATACGATATCTGCAAGAGTCGGAGGATTACAGAAAACACATCCTGCCAGTACAATAACCGGATTTGACAGCCAGAACGCAGGGAAGACACCATCTTCAGGTATCTTATCAACCGGCATGATAGCTCCTGTCATTTCAATTGCCGCACCATTCAGTGACTTCAGAACAACTTTCGGGAAACTGTCTTTAATCCTAAAATACGTATAGACTTTCTTAAGTCCCCGGAAATTAAGCGGATTTGTCTTAGAATAGTCCGCTTCGACAACAGGGTAGTTGTTGCCGTTGAACTTTGCTGTGTCGATCTTGTCTTTCGCATGGACAGCCATGCCTTTGTGCATACTGAAATCATTTGACATTTTCCCGTTAACTTCAAGTTTTCTCCTGCTCCAGAGTGAATCGGCAGCATTCTCTTTAACTTCCGCCTCTTTTTCCTCTTTCTGCATCTTCTGAGACACCACTGCTCTGTCAACAGGAACATCTCCCAGATCTTTTGCCTTTTCACTGTCAACATTTTCCGCGGGTTTAAGCTTTGAAAGATCCCCCATTTCATCTATAAGTGTCTTCTGGTCAGGGATCTTTGTCTCTTCAGGTGCCAGATCTTCATTATCAGGTCTCAAAAAAAAGGCCATCAAGGCTAAAAAAAAGAAAAATGACAGTGATGTTAAAACCTTAGCAATTTTTTTTCTTCTTGGAGTCATGTTAATCTCTGGCTACCTCTTCTATCAGATTCATACGGTAAATCCTCAACATCCCGAGCAAAGCAAGCACCTGGCCCGCGATGAGAGTCAGGAATATACCCTGAACCTCAATAGATGTAAAGATAAACGGCTCCAGATTTATTGAAAGATTCATGTCTATCATGGGTTTAAAATACCACAGAACAAGATGTCCGATAACAACTCCCAGTAAAACTCCGAGGAAAGTGGTGATCATTGTTTCGATCATCACGGTCAGAGAAATTGACTTTCTTCCGATACCAAGCGTTCTCATCAGAGCCATTTCCTTTTTACGCTCATTTATCGACATAAGAATTGTTACAAAGACCATGACAAGCACTATAAAAAGTGTTCCGTAACTGAACATTCCGGCAAGATTTTCAGCTTTGTTCATATACTGAACTATCCTTCTGATAGTCTTTGCCGTATCAGTTGCCGTACTTCCATCTTTTGTTGAATATTCACGCTCAAGTTCCGATGTCACTACCGGATTTTTGGTTTTTACAAGAATAGCTGAAAGCTCACCGGTCTTAAGATCCATCGGGTCTTCGAACTTATCCTTTTTATCATGATCGTGCTCATCTTTGTGATGGTCGCCGTCTTCATGGTGATGTTCACCTT
>CAZTKP010000154.1:3163-6306 GCA_964614215.1 uncultured Spirochaetales bacterium
CCGTCCTCATGATGATGTTCACCTTTTTCATGATCGTGCTCATCTTTGTGATGGTAGCCATCTTCATGGTGGTCTCCATCATGGTGATGGTGGTGTCCGTGCTCGTGATCGTGATCATGGTCGTGGTCATGTATTTTCCAGACGGAGGGAACGGATGCATAAACAAGAAAATCTTCCGGACCCTGAACAGGGTTCATGACTGCGACTACAGTATATGTGAACTCATCATGAACATGCGCTCCCGGATCACCTACAGAACCGTGACGACCGACAAAGCGGCTTCCAAGTTTCAGTCCGTATTTCTCACTGACCTTATAACCTACAACAGCTCGGAACATATCCTTTTCATCAAAAATATGATCAGGATCCAGTCCTTCTTTAAATTGAAAGAATCCCTCGTTCACATCACGGATAAACTCATCGTTCACACCGATTATCGGGACACCTTTTATGCTGTCAGCACGGGCCATGGGATAAGCTTCAACAACTCTGGGATCCTTTTTAAGCTCTTCGAAAACCTTGTACGAAACTTTGGCTCTGGGTTTATCAATGCTGAATATGGATGACATCACAAGCTGAGTGTCACTTGAACCTTCAGGTCCCACGACTAAAGGATATTTGAGAGAACTGTTAACAGCCGATGCCGCCAGTCCGAAAGTAACCGATCCCACTGCACTTAAAAATGTAAATGCGCATGCTATCGCAAAAACTGAAATGAAAAAAGCACCTTTTCTATGCTTCAAATTATGTATAACTGCTTTTAAGATAAATCCTGATTTCATGACAGACCTCCCTTTTCAAGATCAAAGACCATGTCCGGCTTCAAACCGTCAAAAAGAGGATCATGGGAAGCAAATATTATCGTCGATCCGTTATCCCGGCATTTAAGCAGAGAGTTCAGGACAGTCTGTGATGACATTTTATCCAGACTTGCCGTCGGTTCATCTGCAAGAATAAGCGGATATTCTGTAAAGAGAACTCTCGCTATCGCAACTCTCTGCCTCTGTCCCACAGAAAGATGGAAAGGCATACTTTTTTCGTGCCCTTCAAGTCCAACCTCTTTCAGTATTGACATTGCCTTTTCCTTAAACCCCGGCTTCAATATTCCCGCAAAAGCCGAAGGAGCATAGACATTTTCAATTGCATTAAACGGAGAAAGAAGGTTAAACGTCTGAAAAATGTAGCCTATATTCTCTGCACGGAAGTTATCTCTCTTTCCTTCATTTAAAGAGTTAACCTCTGTTCCGTTGACATTAACACTTCCGCTGTCAGGCAGAAGCAACCCTGAAATAATGTTCAGCAGCGTTGATTTTCCTGAACCGCTGGCACCGTGAAGTTTGAGCACAGCACCTTTTTCAAGGGAAAAATCAACATCCTTCAGAACATTAACCTTTGATCCGTCGGGACTTTCAAACGATTTTGAAATTCCCCTTACTTCAATATTCATTTAAATCTCCAAAAATAAGAAATAACACTCTCATAACAAACGCAACCCGGAAAAAATTCCAGAATTTCTAATATTAATTAATGCAAAAACCTAACCAAGCCAATTAACTGATTAATTTCAGGATATTACAATAAAAGACCTGTTCATACACACTATAGGTCAGACTCTTTAAGCTGATCCCTTCCTGAATATGCGAACCTGGTTATAACACTCTTAAGTTCACGCACATTTCCATGCCAGGGAAGAACCTTCATCTTTTCAGCAGTTTCATCTGTGATCTTCAGATTTCTTCCACTGAGAGCATGGTAGAGATGCATGGAAAGCGGTATTATGTCCTCAGGTCTTTCCCGAAGAGGCGGAATATCCAGATGAAGAGTGGTCAGTCTGTAGTAGAGATCCTTTCTGAAAGTCTGCTCTTCAACAGCTTTTTCAAGCTCTCTGTTCGTTGCAAGAACAAGTGTCACATCGACTTTCTTTCCTGTTCCGCTCTGGCCGACCTTTTTCACCTTCCAGTCTTCAAGAACTCTCAGAAGTTTTGACTGAAGGTTCATCGGCATTTCGGCTATCTCATCAAGAAAAAGAGTTCCTCCATCGGCAGTGAGAAAAGCGCCATCTCTTTCCTCCGCTCCTGTGAAGCCGCCTTTTGATGTTCCGAAAAGCTCACTTTCAGCAAGATTTTCAGGAATACTTGCAGCATTAAATGTTACAAAGTTTCCTTTTCTTCCCGAAGTATTATGAATAAATTCCGCAAAGACTTCCTTTCCTACACCACTTTCTCCAGTCAGAAGAATGATCGGATGATTTGAAAACAGAGCCGGCTGATTGAGCCATTCTTCAATTTTATCAAAGAGAGGTGCCAGCTTTCCGACGTAGTATGTCTCGCTGCTTTTTTCTCTACTTATCTGAACCGTAACCTCATGTTTGCCCGCAATGAGAAAATGGTACTTACCTTCTTCAAGAAGTCCGTTCTCGACCTTAACGCCGTTGACCCATGTTCCGTTCTTTCCCTTTGCCCAGAAATAGATGCCGTTCTCTCTCATCTTGAACTGAACATGTTCTACGGAGACCTCATTGAAACCAACGACCACATCGGCATTTTTTCTGCCTATTTTTATCTCTCTGTCCTCTCTGTAGTTAAAAGCTCTATCCTTGCCGGCAAAAGTGAAAACAGCCTTGTTGAACTCCTCGCTCTCATCTTCCATTACAATTGTATTGCCAAAAGCTGAACTTTCCTCGCTTTTTTCAAAAACAGAAAGGTTGGAAATAGGCGAAAACGAAAAGGAATATTCTCCGGTGGAAAAAACATCGTCATCTTCGAAGATCTCTCCGCCTTCGACCTTTTCTTTATTAAGCTGAAATTTTCCGTTTACCGGATAAAGTGCCCAGGAATAGTCCTTTTTCTCAAAGTTGAACTCTTTTCTCATTGTGAGTTCTACACCTTTCATCTCAGTAGGAAAAAGAATATCCCCGTCATCTCCTCCGATGGTTATCTTTTTTTTGGCACTATTCACATAGAAAGAGAACAGATGCCTGTCGCCTCTGAAAATTAAAAGGTACATAAAAACCCCGCAATTAAAAAAGCACAGCCAGAATTTTATATCTTATTAACATAAAAGCAATTTTAGAATTATGTAAATCCGTGATCAGTTACTGCTTAATGACATCCGACGCACTTCTGGGAAAGATCCTGTGAGCT
>CAZTKP010000155.1:0-6134 GCA_964614215.1 uncultured Spirochaetales bacterium
GCGTGACATCATTAGAGGGAGAAAATCGTGAGAAAAAGCATTGTCTTATTACTTTTTTTAGTATTTCCGCTCATTTCCTGCAACGGTGAGCCTGTTGAGAAAGTTAAAGTTCCGAAAAAGTACGGAACTTACACTGCGCAGTGGGCTGAAGTGCAGAAATTTGAAAATGACGGGAAGCCGCGTTCTGCTATCAAAGTGATCGAGGAGATCATCAGGAAGGCAAAAAAGGAAAAGAACTCTCCTCAAGTCGTGAAAGGTCTGATAGGCCTCACAAAGAACGTTATGAACATCGGTGAGGTCAAGTTCGCGGACCAGATAAAGATACTCGTGAAGGAAAGCAAGGATGCCGACAAAGTCACAAAGGCGGTGCTTGATTCAATGCTTGCAGAGATCTTCTGGACATACTACCAGTCCAACCGGTATCGCTTTATGCAGAGAAGTGAGACAGCAAAGGTCGAGTCCGACGATATCTCCACATGGGATCTCAAAACTATTATTAAAAAAGTAAAGGACCTGCATCTCAGTGCTCTTAAAAATGCAGATGTCCTCAAACAGTTTAAAATAGAGCTTTATGATGAGATCCTGATCCAGGGACTCAAACCACGGAAACTTCGTCCCACACTTTATGATTTTCTTGCTCACCGTGCTCTCCAGTTCTTTATGTACAGCGATGTCAGCCTCACGGAAGCAGCAGATCCCTTTAAAATGATGTCACCTGAGTATTTCGGCAGTGCGGAACAGTTTATCGCCCTTACGCAGAACTTTAAGAATGAGGATTCTCTTCAGGCTCAGGCACTTAAAATATTCAGGGATGTTACATTCAGACATTTAAAGGATAAGGAATCGGATGCGCTGATCGATGTTGAACTTCTGAGATTGAAGTACGTCAATGATAATATTGTTATTGACAACAGGGAGGAGCTTTATTTAAAAGCTCTTGAAGGACTTGAGAAAAAATTCCCGAATAATCGGACAGCAGGGTTGATAAGATATGAAATTTCCTGCTGGTACAGAGATAATGGAAATGTCTATCAGCCGCAGATGAAGGACAACGATGAAAGAAAGTGGTATCTTAAAAAAGCTGTGAACATCTGTGACGGAGTCATAAAGAAGGATGTATCGACAGAAGCGGCAGACAAGTGCAACGTGTTGATCTCTCAGCTTAAGTCCAGAACTGTCTCGATCCAGGCGGAGGATGTCAATACCCCTGAAAAACCTTTCAGAACGTTTGTGACGTTCAGAAATGTAAAAAACCTTTATTTTCGAGCTGTAAAACTTGATGAAGATGATTTTCTTGAGCTTGTCAGAAACAGAAAGAGAATTGATGAAACAGTAGAAGCGCTCAGGAACGAGAAACCAGTTAAAACATGGTCTGTAAAACTTCCCGACGATGGAGATCTCAGAAGTCACACCACGGAAATTGCTGCTCCTGAACTGAAAAAAGGATTTTACGCGCTGGTTGCCGGAACGAAAAAAGACCTTTCGCTGGATAAGGCAGCGGTTTTCTTTACTCTGGCGACGGTGAGCAACCTTTCTGTAATAACAAGACAGTCAGAAAAAGGAGTTAAACTTTTTATTGCGGACAGAGAATCGGGAAAACCGGTAAAAGGTGCAAAAGTCAAAGCTTACTCATACGAATATTCCAACTGGAGAAGCAAGTATGTGACAGAAAAAATAGGAAGCGATTCATCTGATAGCGACGGAATTGCCGAGATCAATGTCAGCAGAAAAAGGGGCTACTATCAGCCTTATTTCATTGTTAAAAAAAGCGGAGACATGATCTACAGCGACTTTTACGTTCCCTATAAAAATTATTCCAGAGCCAGCAATTCAACTTTTTTCTTTACCGACAGAGCTATCTACAGACCCGGTCAGAAAGTACACTTTAAAGGAATAATGGTGCATTTTGACAAAGACCGCAAACCGAAGCTGCTGAAAAACAGAAAGACCCTTGTCAGGTTTTATGATGTAAACGGGCAGCAGACGGCCAAAATGAACCTTAAGACCGATGAGTTCGGATCTTTTCACGGATCGTTCAACGCCCCGGAGGGAGTTCTTAACGGACAGATGAGAATTCAGAACGAGTACGGCACTAAGTATATCTCTGTCGAGGAATACAAAAGGCCCAAGTTCGAAGCGGAAATCCTTCCGACAGAAAAAAGTTACAGACTAAATGATAAGGTTGAAGTTAAAGGTATTGCAAAATCATACACAGGTTTTCCTCTAAGCGGAGCAAAAGTATCCTACACCGTTTCAAGAAGCACGTACTTTCCTTATGGATACTGGTGGTACGGATACGGAGGGTACTATTCCGGTGGCGGTAATCAGGTCGTAATGACGAACGGGGAAGTCAAAACAGATGAAAAAGGGGAGTTCAAAATAGAGTTTACAGCGAAACCCGATCTCATGATCCCGCAGGAATACAATCCTGCCTTTACCTATTCGGTCAATGTCGATGTAACTGATATAAACGGGGAAACGCACAGTGCTTTCAAAATGGTGAGGGTAGGCTATACGTCTTTAGTTCTGACCGAGAATATTCCTGCCAATCTGGATGGATCGAAAGGTGCTGAATTTAACGTGGGAAGTACAAATCTGGATGGACAGCCTGTGGACGCTAAGGGAAAACTGGAAATTGTAGAGCTTATTAAGCCTGAAACCCTGCTTAGAAAAAGGTTGTGGCAGAATCCTGACAAGTTTGTAATGACCGAAGATGAGTTCAGAAAAAAATTCCCTCACGATATTTATGACAGAGAGGATAATTTTGCTCAGTGGAAAGAAGGAAAGTCTGCTTTTAAGAAGGTTTTCGATACATCAAAAAAGAATGAAAAGATAAAAATAGACACTGCAGAGTGGAAAGAAGGAAAGTATGTCATAAAAATGACATCGAAAGACAAGTATGGAAAAGAGGTGAACTACAGAAAGTATTTCGATGTCTACAGATCTGAAGATGGAAAGACGGATGATAGTTCGATCAGCAGAATGTTCCTCATTGACGGCACAGTGGAGCCGGGGGCTGAAGCAAGAGTATATCTGGGGTCAGCTGCTAAGGATGTTTCAATGCTTGTTTATGTATTCAGAAAGAATGAGAAAGCACAGAAAATAAAAGTAAAGCTTGATCAGGAAAAGAAAATAGTAAAGATCCCGATCCGTGAAAAGGATAGGGGAAATGTTGCCTATTCAGTTGTTTTCCAGAAATTCGGAAGAACATATCATCAGTCCGGAACAGTGATCGTGCCCTGGACGGACAAACAGCTGAAGATCGAGACTATGAGTTTCAGAGATAAGCTGACTCCGGGCAAAAAAGAGGAATGGAGGCTGAAAATTACCGGACCCAAAGCCCAGGCAGCCGCAGCCCAGATGCTTGCCCTTATGTATGATGCCTCTCTTGACAGCTTTGTCCGGCATAATCTGTGGTTCAGTATCCATCCTACAAATTATTTTAATATCTACTGGAATGAAAACAGTACACACCGGGCAACTTATTCACGGCAGTACGCACCTCACTGGTATAGCTACTACTATGGAAAAAGCTGGACATATGACAGTTTTAACTGGAACGGATTTCCCAGACATGCGTACTATAATTACAGGTATTCCCGAAAAAGATCAAAAATGGCTATGCCGATGGCTGCCGCAGGATCTATTAGCGGAGAAGGAAGAGGCGGCGGAGGAGTTTTGATGGATGAAGTTGCCGAAGAAGAAAGTTTCGGTGTGGGTAGTATGGAACTGGATGGGGGCGTTGCTCAGACGGCTGTTGCTGAGAAAAAAGCTGAAAGGTCCGGTTCAGGAAAAGATAAGGTGGTGAGCAGACTGACCACAGCTAATATGGAATCTGATAATACTGTTGAAAAACCGCAGATCAGAAAGAATTTTCAGGAAACCGCATTTTTTATGCCCGTTCTTAAAACCGATGAAAAAGGAGAGATCGTTGTCTCCTTTGAAGTGCCGGATTCTCTTACAAAATGGCGCTTTTTGGCTATGGCTCATACTAAAGATCTTAAAATAGGACATCTGGATAAGTATGTTAACACTATCAAGGAGCTTATGGTCACTCCCAATGTTCCAAGATTCTTAAGAGAAGGTGACAGTGTTATACTGAGCGCAAAGATATCCAACATGAGTAAAAAGAAGATGACCGGAACTGCAAAACTTGAGCTATTTGATGCAGCGACAATGAAACCGCTTGACAAGTCTTACGGTAATACAGGTGCGGCAAAGAAGTTCAGTGTGAAGGAGAATGGAAATACAAGTGTCGAGTGGAAGCTCAAGGTTCCTATGAACACCGGAACTCTGACATGGCGCGTTGTTGCGCAGAGCGGAGAGCTTTCAGACGGAGAGGAAAATGCTCTGCCTGTTCTTTCAAACAGAATGATGGTGACGGAAAGTCTGCCTCTGCCTGTGAATGGAAAGGAGAAAAAAGAGTTCAAATTTAAAAAGCTTCTTGAATCAGGCTCGTCAAAAACTCTTACAAATCATAAGTTGACCCTCGAGTTCACAAGTAATCCGACATGGTATGCCGTTCAGGCGATACCTTACCTTGTTGAATATCCTTATGAATGTGCGGAGCAGATCTTTTCAAGACTCTACGCGAACAGTCTTTCTATGCATATCGTCAAGTCAAATCCTGTAATTAAAAAGGTTTTTGAAAAGTGGCGCGGAACTGACGCTATGCTTTCAAATCTGCATAAAAATCAAGAGCTTAAGTCGGTTCTTTTAAAAGAGACCCCTTGGGTTCTGGACTCTCAGAACGAGGAGGCAAATAAAAAGAGACTTGCGAATTTCTTTGAGACAAAAAGAATGCAGAGGGGACTTAACAGTGCTGCGCGTAAACTTAAAAAAATGCAGGCTTATAACGGTGGATGGCCATGGTTCCCCGGTTTCCCTGAAAGCTGGTTCATCACTCAGCATATTGTTTCGGGTTTCGGAAAACTGAAGAATATGGAAGTAACCCTCGACAGGTCTGTCTCATCAATGGCGGACAAGGCGGTTCAGTTCATAGATAATAAGGTTCGTGAGAGGTACGAGTACCTTAAAAGGCATAGTATAGATCTGAATAAAAAGAACATTGGTTATATGGAGATCCACTATCTCTATGCCCGTAGTTTCTATACGGATATCAAAGTCAGATCAGTAAATAAGGAGGCTTTTAACTACTGGTTAGGTCAGGCGGAGAAATACTGGCTCGGGGAAACTCCCTACATGAATGCCATGGCGGCGGTCGCTCTTTTCAGACACGGAAAGACAAAGATCGCAAAAAAGATAATTGAATCTCTCAGAGAAAGAGCGATCTATAACGAAGAGCTGGGAATGTACTACAAGGAGAATATGGGCGGATACTACTGGTATCAGTTCCCGATCGAGACCCAGGCTACGATAATTGAGGCTTTCGCAGAGATAAGTAAAGACACAAAAACGGTCAATCAGCTTAAGCAGTGGCTGCTCAAGATGAAACAGGTTCAGGGCTGGAAGACAACAAAGGCGACAGTTGATGCTGTCTATGCTCTGCTGATGCGTGGTGATAACTGGCTCAAGAACAAGGGCGAAGCGAAGATAACAGTGGGGGATATAAAGATCGAACCTGAAAAGATGGGCGCAAAGGTCGAGGCAGGCACAGGGCATTTCAAAGTTGCCTGGCGCAAGGAAAAGATCAAACCGGAAATGGGTAAAGTGACAGTCGATAATCCTAACTCGAATCCGGCCTGGGGAGCTCTTTACTGGCAGTATTTTGAGGATCTTGACAAGATCACTCCGCATAAGACACCGCTTGCACTTGAAAAGGATATCTTTCTTGAGGTGAAGACCCCGACAGGAATAAAACTTGAGAAAGTTACACAGTCCACAAAACTGGCCCCGGGAGACAGGCTGAAAGTTAGAGTTGTTCTCAGATCTGACAGGGATATGGAGTATCTTCACATGAGAGATATGCGTCCTGCGGGAACTGAACCTGAAAATGTTCTTTCAAGACATAAATATCAGGACGGTCTGTGGTATTATGAATCCACAAAAGATACCTCGACAGACTTTTTTATGGAGCGGCTGAACAAGGGAACCTATGTCTTTGAATATCCGCTGCTTGTAAATCTCCGGGGTGACTTCTCCGCAGGGATCACGACTATTCAGTGTATGTACGC
>CAZTKP010000156.1:0-6127 GCA_964614215.1 uncultured Spirochaetales bacterium
AATAATACCATTTGTGAATTTGGATTTGTAAAGATTAATGGTGCTCAGGTGGTTACAATAAACTCTGAATCAACTGATGTTGAGGATATTAAAAAGACCATTCAGGATGTTGGTCTTGATGGTTTAAATGATGATATTGAGAGGCAGTTTTTTACCGGATACCTCCAGGAGGTTCAGTCCATTGTAGCCCCGGATGTATATGCTGAAATAGCTGATGACCCGGCAGCAGATAATTTTCACTACTTCAGGGGCAGCGATTTTGACTTTGAGAGACGGGGTATTCTCGACAGGTATAAAATGTATAACGGTATGGAGGGGAATTCTCCCACTTCGGAAATGTCTGATGAGCCCTATCCTACAAGTGGTTCAACCCTGCCTGATATGGAGGATATTAACCGCGATAACACGCTGAGCGAGACAGAGAGCTATTTTCAATACAGGGTGAGCATGAGACCCGGGGATATGGAAGTGGGGAAAAACTTTATTGTTGATGAGATAGAGTACACCTCTACCCTGGCCAATGGTGACAAGTCAGCTGTGAAATGGTACCAGTTCAAGGTTCCCATAATAGATTATGAAAATGTGGTAGGACCTATTCAGGATTTTAAGTCGATCCGCTTTATGAGAATGTTCCTGAGAAACTTTGACGATGATATTATTCTGCGATTTGCCAAGCTTGACCTTGTAAGGGCAGAGTGGAGGAAGTATAATATCAGTTTCCTTGAGGGAGGAGAGAGAGTAAATATTCCGGAAGCCGATGACGGCACTTTTGAAATAAGTTCTGTAAGTATTGAAGAGAATGCAGGCAAGGAGCCGGTAAACTATGTACTGCCTCCGGGGTTTGACAGAGTGCTTGATCCTTCAAATCCACAGCTCCGCCAGCTTAATGAGCTTCCAACATAGAGGAATTCGAGGCCATAATCAGAAAGATCCCGATAAAAAGCCTGCTTTATCATGCAGAGAACAACCATTTTTCAACCTGGCTTATGGCAAGAGGCGAGGTTCAGCTTGCAACGGTCGTAAAATCTTTTAAAACTTCTCATTTCAGCTCACATGATCTTCTCAGGGATTTTCTTATTGATGTCTTTGATTCGATCAAGCGTCTTAAGACCAGCGGTCTTGTAGTCGGTTTTCAGGAAAGATACTCAAGTGAATGTGACTGTATTTTCAGGCTTTTTCCGGGTTCTCTCGGTGGAAAAGGGCGAGGGATAGCCTTTATAAACAACCTTATCGACAGAGTCGATTTTAAACTTGATAACGTCGATATGCGTGTGCCGATGACGGGAATAATCGGTACGGATGGTTTTGATCAGTTTATGGAAAGTAACGGTCTTGCGGATGTTGTTCACAGCGAAACTGACTATGCCGGACTTAGAAAAAGATTTGTCGAAGCGAAACTTCCTTTTGTTCTTAAGGAGAGGCTTTATAAATTTATCCGTGACGTGGAAGGTCCTATCGCGGTCAGAAGTTCAGGCTTTTTTGAAGATATGCTTATGAGACCTTCCGCCGGCATCTATGAGACTTATTTCCTTCCCAATAATGCAAAGAACGTTGACGAAAGGCTCAGACAGCTCATTAAGGCTGTAAAGCTCATTTATGCATCGATATATTCTCCGACGGCAAGGGCATATTTCAAGGCTCTCAATTTTGAGATAGAAGATGAAAAGATGGGAATTATCATTCAGAAAGTCGTCGGCAGACAGTATGGAAAATATTACTATCCCCATATCAGCGGAACGGCACAGTCGAGAAATCACTATCCTGTATCCTATCTTAAACCGGAAGATGGAATAGCAGTTATTGCAACAGGCCTGGGAACTTATGTCGTGGACGGAGACAACGCTTTTCGATTTTGTCCCAAACAGCCGAAAATGGATATAATTTCAGAAGGAAATCAGGTTAAGAACACGCAGCAGTATCTATACTGTGTAGATCTTGAGAACAAAGCTCCGGATATTATGGACGGTGAGACTTCCTGCTACACGAAACTTCCTATCACGCAGGCGAAGAAGAACGGCTCCATGAAACATATCCTCAGCTATCTTGATCTTAACGATAACAGGATCAACCCGGGGGTTTCAGAGAAGGGGATAGATATTGTGAACTTCCCGAATATTCTCAAATACGATCATCTTCAGTTTGCAAAAGCTGTCGAGGCTTTTCTTGAGCTGGGGGAGGATTCGATGGGGACTCCTGTCGAGATAGAGTTTGCATTTGATATCGACCCTGAAGACGATTCAAAAGGCTACTTCTATGTTCTTCAGCTCAAGCCGATGGTGCATTACATTGACGATGCGGAAATTGACACGTCAGACATTAAAGATGATGAGCTGGTTCTTTTCACGACGACGGGAATGGGTAATGGTAAGATAACCGATCTGAAGGATATTGTTTTTATTGATATTGAAAAGTTCGACAAGACAAAGACCATGAATATGGTTCAGGAAGTTGCGAAGCTTAATGCATCGTTCAATGACACTGGTGAAAAGTATATTCTCATTGGTCCCGGAAGATGGGGGACGAGGGATCCTCTTCTTGGAGTTCCCGTGAATTTTGTTGATATCAGCAACTCGAAGATAATTGTCGAGGCGGGAATTGATAAATACCAGATCGATGCATCGCTCGGTAGTCACTTTTTCCATAACGTTATCTCAATGAACATGGGTTATTTCACCGTAAACTTCCAGACAGACAGATCCTTCATTGACTGGCAGTGGCTTAAATCCCTTAAGGTTCATACACGCACAGAACATTTCATACACGTAAAACTGGAAGAACCCTTTGAAGTTCTTATGGACGGAAAAAAGGGAATAAGTCTAATAAAGAAAGCGTGATCATGATGTTTGACAATTAAAGTGATCGAAATATAATAAAAGTGTTTTAAAGAAAGAGGGAAATATGAATAGGCTTCTTACTGAAAAAATGAGTGAACTCAAAGTGATATGCATAAAATTCAGAGTAAGGGAACTGTTTGTTTTCGGTTCAATAACCAACGGTCACTTTACCTCTGAAAGCGATATTGATTTTCTGGTTTCTTTTGAGGATATGTCCCCTGAAGAATATGCCGATATTTTTTTTGATCTTCAATATGCACTGGAAGAGTTGTTTCAGAGGAAGATTGATCTCGTAACTGTTAATTCACTCTCAAATCCGTATTTTATAGAATCTATCAATGAAAACAAAGAGTTGATATATGCAGCTTGATGTAAAGAAGAATCTGCACGATATAATTACATCCATTGATTCAATTGAGGAGTTTACTGCCGGAATTTCAAGTTTTTCTGAATTTAAAACGAATAAACTCGTAAAAAGAGCCGTTGAAAGAGAGTTGGGAATAATCGGTGAAGCAGTAAACAGAATTAAAAAATTAGATCCGGCTCTTGAACTCCAGAATGCCAGAAAGATCATTGGTCTCCGCAATCTTGTAATTCACGGATATGATAAGGTTGACGATGCGATTATCTGGGGTGTTATCAAAAAACATCTGCCGAATTTAAAGGATCAGATCACAGGATTGATGAGATAAAAATATTTTCAATAACGATATCGATCACATCCTTTCTACAACTTCAATTCCTAAAAGATCAAGTCCGGTTTTTATAGTTTCAGAGACTGTATCTGAGAGTTTAAGTCTTGACTGGATGAGCTGACTTTCACCTTTAAGGATGGGGGTCGAGTTGTAGAACGAGCTGAACTTCTGAGCAAGGTCAAAGATGTGGTCGGTAACGAGGTTGGGTTTGTATGTTTCAGCAGCTTTTTCAACTGTTTCAGGGAATTTCAGAACTGACATCGCAAGCTGTTTCTCAGCTTCTGTTTCAAGAAGTATTTGTGAATCTTTCTCAATAGTTATGCCTGTTTCTTCAGCTTTTTTGAAGATGGATCTTACCCTTGCGTATGAATACTGAAGATAAGGCGCGGTGTTCCCTTCAAAACTGAGTGCTTTATTCCAGGTGAAGTCGATGTTGCTGACTCTGTTCTGAGAAAGATCAGCATATTTAAGTGCACCGTGACCGACAACTTTTGCAATGTTTCTTTTTTCATCTTCGGGAAGGTCAGGATTCTTTTCATTAACGATCTCGTATGCTCTTTTTTCAGCTTCGTTAAGCAGGTCATCAAGCTTAATGCTGTTGCCCGCTCTTGTGCTCAGGATCTGTCCGTTAAATGTCATAACTCCGAACGTGACATGATCAAAATCCGCCTTCCATCCAAGCCTTTCGGAGATCCTGAAAACCTGTTTAAAATGACTTGTCTGACGGTCATCCGTAACGTAAACAGCCTTGTTGAGATTATAGTTATCTATTTTAAATCTTACTGTGGCAAGATCACTCGTTGAGTAAAGGAACGTGCCGTCCTTTTTTCTGATAATGCAGGGGTGAAGATTTTCATCTTCCTCAAAGAAAACAACTAGAGCTCCGTCATCGACTACAGCAATTCCTTTTTCTTCAAGAAGTTTAACCACTTCAGGCATCATCGGATGATAAAAAGACTCGCCGTAGTAAGTATCAAACTCAATTCCAAGACGCGCATATATTCTTTTACATTCTTTTTTAGTGATCTCGGAAAACTGCTCCCAGAGCTTCATGTTTTCCGCATCGCCGTTTTGAAGTTTTTCAAGTTCAGCTCTCGCTTCATCATTTAGTTCAGGTTTATCCTTAGCTTCTTCACCGAACTTAATGTAGAGTCTTTCCAGTTCATTTATCGCATCTTTTTCAAAAGCATCTTTATCAAGCCAGTTTCTGTACGCAACGATGAGCTTTCCAAACTGAGTTCCCCAGTCACCGAGATGATTGTCAGCAATAACTCTGTAACCGACGTAACGCATAATTCTCTTGATGCTGTCACCGATGATAGTAGTTCTCAAGTGTCCTGCGTGCATAGGTTTTGCAATATTAGGTGAAGAGTAGTCAATGACCACATCACCTTTTGTATTAACATGGTCAAAAGACCATTTTTCAGTTTCGATCTTTTTGAGGACAGTGGAAATGAAACTCTTTTTCACAAAAATATTAATGAATCCCGGACCTGCGATCTCAAGCTTTTCAACCGCATCGTTTTCCGGAAAATTGATTACAATATCCTCAGCTATCTGACGCGGAGCCTTTCTGAATATCTTCGCTCCCGCCATTGCAAAGTTCGTCTGAAAATCACCGAACTTCTCGTTGCTCGCAGGCTGAATAAAGAGCTTGTCCCAGTCTGAGAATTCACTATCCATCTTTTTGATCGCTTCACCAAAAAGGTCTTTTATGATACCTGTAATTAACTTCATGATCCCTCACCAAAAAAATAACGCTCAAATGTATAGCACAAAGTGAAAAGAAGCTCAAAATTTTGTGTTAGTTATAATTTGTCTTCTATCTATAAATAATTTAGAATACTTTCGGAAATCCGCTTATTATCATTGATCATGTGAGGTATTGAACATGGCAAAATTGTATGAGTATCAGGGTAAGCAGATACTTAAAAGTGTTAAGATTCCGATTCCGGAAGGGGATGTTGCAGGCAGTGTTGAAGAAGCTGTAAAAGTTGCTGAGAATATCGGTTATCCGGTTGTTGTCAAGATCCAGACATGGTCAACGGGAAGAAACGCTGTCGGCGGTGTGAAGTTCGCTGATAACGATGAAGAATTGAAAGGTCATGTCGAAAGAATGCTTTCGATGAAAATAGGAAACTTCGCTGTTGAAAAAGTTCTTATTGAAAAAAAGATCGCAATCAAGCGTGAGTTCTTTGCGGGTTTTATTCTTAACGATACAGACAAATGTCCCATGCTCCTTTTCAGTTCACGCGGTGGAAGCGGAATTGAAGAGATCGCAAAGCAGTATCCAGAGTCCGTCGCAACGATGAAAATAGATTTCTTTAATGGATTCAAGCCTTTTGAGGCAATTGCACTCGTGAAAAAAACTGGTCTGGATTCAAAAACTGCGGCAGCGGTCGGTCCTCAGTTAGTAAAAATGTATCAGGGAATGAAAAAGAGCGATGCCAGAAGCTTTGAGGTCAATCCTCTTGTTCAGCTTGAAGATGGAAAGGTCATGGCGGCTGACTGTCACGTTGTGATCGACGACTACGCTGTTTACAGGCATCCGGAATTCGGAATTGAGATCGCAAGAGAGTTTGACAGACCTCCGACAGA
>CAZTKP010000157.1:0-1798 GCA_964614215.1 uncultured Spirochaetales bacterium
TCACCTGTATCACCTGTATCACCTGTGTTTCCTGTGTTGCCTGTGTCACCTGTGTCACCTGTGTCGTCATCTCCTGTTTCAGTGACATCCTGGTCATCTTTCTGATCGTCATCAGTCTTTGTACCAGAATCACCGCATCCGGTAAAAACAAAAAAGAGTGCGATCACCATGATCATGTAAAAAAACTTTTTCATACGTTATCCCTCCTATTGGGAAGTTAATAAGAACTGTTAAAATTAACCCCATTATTTTAAGGGTTGTTCCCTGTCTTGTCAAGCCAAAGCTGAAAAGTAAATTTATCTAAGATTTTTTTTATTCCTTTATTGGATGAGAGAACACGATTTTACGCCGACAAGATCAGTAATATCTCCTCCCAGTTCGGGCACATTCTCAGGACTGTAAAGTTCAATGTCTGACCCTTCAATATCAAGAACCCCGGAATTACCGACAATGGGATTAGCATCAAGTATGCTGAAAGTTCCGAAACCATAAGCATAGTAACATATTATCGTACCATCGTTATCAACATTCATTATTCTCAGTTCAGCTTCACCTTCTCCGGCTACAGATATATCAAGATCGCCTTTTGCCGCATACTTCACGTCAAAGATGAGAAATACAACAGGATTAACTATTGTTTCACCGTCACTTTTCATGGGAAGCTGGATAACCTCTATCCTGTCTGCGCCGCCATCTGTATTAAAATTGACAAAACTATATGTAAAATCAGCACGTTGAGGATCAACACTCACTTTCGACAAATTACCGGTAATAAAAGGTCCGTATATTAGTTCCCCCTCTCCACTTGGCCATCCGTTATCAACTATAAAGTCAAATCTGGCCTTTATATCCGCACTGCCGTAAGGTGCCGGAAACGGCTGAAACGCTTCTTTCCCGGCATCAACATTACATGCTTCGGATTCAACAGAACAATTTTCCGCAGCACAGGAAAAGTTCATCAGATCACTCTCGCAATTTTTCTCGACACAAGTTTTATAGGCATCATAGGCATCCTTGCCGTCATAATTTCCCTTCATTTGACAGTTGCTGAAACAAATGTCATCAAAATCTGCACATCCTGACTCACAGCAAAGTATTGCCTCGCAGCTCCCGATCTCAACGTCATCACAACCACTTTCCGTGTCACCCGTGTTTCCCGTGTCTCCAGTGTTCCCGGTATTTCCAGTATTCCCTGTATCCCCGGTGTTTCCCGTGTCTCCTGTATTCCCAGTATCTCCCGTATTCCCCGTATCTCCGGTGTCCCCTGTATTTCCTGTATTTCCCGTATTTCCCGTATCTCCGGGATCAGGATAAGTTTTACCGCCATCTCCACAGCTTACAGCAACAAGAAGAAGAAAAGCTGCTAAAAACAGATATTTAGGCAATTTTCCGAAATCACACATCATAATAATCCTCATTCATCGGATAATAATTCTGCTCTATTACGATCTTTTCAATATCGTTAATGTCTCTTTCACCTTCTTCTCTGATAATTTTCAGCACATCGTCTTTTGTAATGGCTATTACAGGTTTTTTATAACCATCTTTAAAATGAACAATAAACAATTTCTGTTTGTAGGATTCCCCGACTTTACTTTTAACCATAGTTCATACCTCCTGAAACCGATGTATATTAACTCATTTCCTTACTTTCCGTCAAGCAACTTGTATAAAAACTTTAAATAAGTGTCTCAAAATGTATAATCCATTGAATTTTTGATGTCGGGTTAATGTTTTTTCTATTTTTATTTACACTTTTACAGCTCCAGACTTTTGAAACTGATGATAGTTTCTACAT
>CAZTKP010000157.1:1898-5988 GCA_964614215.1 uncultured Spirochaetales bacterium
TTTTATTTACACTTTTACAGCTCCAGACTTTTGAAACTGATGATAGTTTCTACATCCTTATCCAGTCTGACAAAGAGGATATCACTTTCTCGTCCTACAGACTAAGCAATCCTGAAAGAATTGTCCTTGAGATAAACGGTTCAGTTCCTTCAGGTTCAGTAGATCCTGCACAGGCTGTAAAATCAGTCAAGATCAGCGAACAAGGGGGAACTACAAGGTTTATTTTTGAGACACAGAATAACACTCATTACACTGTTCTTAACAAAAGCAATGCCGTACTCATAGGTTTCAGTTCTAAACTTTTTCTTGATGAAGGGAACTTCGAAGTTACTCTGTCAAAAATCAGGGCTTCGGTTAAACCGGAAGAAAAAGCCATTGTTAAAAAACATGTCGTTCCCGAAGAAAAAACTGCTGTCAGCACACCCAGGGAAAAAACGGATGAATCAAAACTTGTGGGAAACTTTCTTGAGGATCTGAAAGAAAAAGAAGCTCAGAAAAAAGAAGAGCAGGAAAAGCGTCTCGCAGAAATCAAAAAGCAGGAAGAGATCAGGAAAAAACGAGCTGAAGAAAAAAGGATAGCTGAAGAAAAAAGGATAGCTGAAGAAAAAAGGATAGCTGAAGATAAAAGGATAGCTGAACTTAAGCGGCAGGAAGAGCTTAAAAAACTGGAGATCGCCAGACAGAAGGCTGAAGAAAAGAGGATTGCCGAACTTAAACGGCAGGAAGAACTTAAACGTATAGAGCGCGAAAAGAAAGAAGCTGAAAAAAGAAGGCTTGCCGAACTTAAAAGACAGGAAGAGCTTAAGCGCTTAGAGATTGAAAGGAAAAAGGCCGAAGAAGAGAGACTTGCTGAGCTTAAACGGCAGAAAGAAGAAGAAAAAAGACTCGCCGAACTTAGAAAAAAAGAAGAGATCAAACGTAAAAAGGCTGAGGAAAAGCGTCACGCAGAACTTATGGAAAAGCAGAAGAAGCTCGCACTCGCTCAGAAACAGGAAAAGGAAAAGAAAAAGTTAATAAGGACAGAAGACGGCAGCATCAGAAATCTTAAAGTTACAAAGGCACAGGGTGAAAAGTCCCTCGCAGAGGAAAGACCGGAGCTGCCTGTTAAAAAGTTAAAAAAGAAAGGAACTCTTAAAAACATATACTTCAGAAAATTCGCCGATTTTTCCAGAGTTACTCTTGAGATCTCGGGAGATACCGAATACCGCTTCAGGGAGATCAAGGGCGGATACGTTATTGATATTCACAACTTCAGAAAGATACCGAGACATCTTCTCAACATCATCGACGCAAGGGCTTTTAAGGCTCAGGTCAAGTACATCTATCCTAAAAAGGTCGACAACATCATGAAGATATACATCAAGACCGATAAAGGCATAGCGGTACGTAAAAGCGAGGAAGGAGACATCATAAACTTTGACTTCTTTGAACCTACCCTCAAATGACACGTTTTATAGAAGCTTCCCCCGATTCATTTCCCATTCTTGTTGCCGGATTACACAATGAATACGGCAACTTGATCGTAGAGGCCCCATCTTTTCAGGAAGCTGCTTCTCTAAGTTCAAGCCTCAGTATTTTTAAATTTAACACAGTGCTTTTCGCCCCGCAGTTCCTGCTCATGGAACGAGGCGAGGAAGACATCTATGTTCAGGAAGCTTTTTCAAAGATCGTTCAGGGTGAGGCTGATGTTGTAGTGACAACTCCCCTTTCGGACAGATTCTTTGTTCCTGATTCTTTTGAAGATGAAAAGCTGGAGTTCAACGTTAATGAATACTATCAGATAAGTTCGATAATCGCCTCACTTGTCAGGTCTGGATACAGAAAGGTGCCTATTGTCAGAGATCCGGGAGAATTCTCTCTGCGCGGTGACATCCTTGATATAGGAACTTTTATTCCGGGAAAAGGTGTGAGACTTGAATTCTTCGATGAGGAACTTGAACAGCTCAATCTTTTCAGAACTTCAACTCAGAGAAACTGTAAAAAACTGGATTTCACTTCCATTCCTCAGCTTCTTTTTTCCAATAAACTGAAAAAAGACTGGAAAAAAATACTGGAATCAACTGCTACAGGTCTCTCGATGAAGGAGATCCTTGATACTGAAGAACTTATTGCGCAGGGAACTTTCAGGCCGTGGGACATTTTTCCTCTGATCTCGGGAAGATCAACTACTTCAGATATTTTTAAGGCTAAAAAGGTGCGCTGGGAAAGGGTACGCGGAGAACTTAACCTCGAAAGTGACTTTCATATCCTTAACAACGAAAGGATCAAACGGAAAAAGGAAGGAAGTTTTGTTCCTTTTGATCTTCACAGCTACTTTACTGAAACTGTTAATTACGATATTGAGGTCAGTGCGCTTTTTTCAACTGCCGACAGAATAGAGAAGTTTAAAAGTTCCCATCGCAAGGTCGGTCAGAGCATGAAAAAGGAGCCGGGAATTCTTTTTAAGGAGATCCTTGCCGAAGAAGATTGCGCTGTTCTTTTTGCAAAGCCTAACGAGATCGACGGTTTTATTGAAAATGCGGAAAAATTCAACCAGTCTATGCTCCATGTCGACCATGTTCCTGATGATCCTGCTCCGGGCGATATCTATGTAATTGAAAAAACACCGTGGTTTGCCCACGATGCTGTTTTCAGGATACCGGAACTCAACCTTTCTCTTGTCCCGTCTGACATTTTCAAGGTTTCTTCAGGTAAAAAACACCGCGAGATCCCGGCAATACTTCCAAGTGACAACGAATCATTCAATCTGGATAGTCTTAAACCGGGGGAATACGTTGTTCACTATAACTTCGGGATAGGAGTTTACGAGGGTACTGAGCGTGTTTCGGGAACTGACTGCGTTGTTCTGCGTTACGACAAAGATGACCGCATTTTTGTTCCGGTCTATAACATGCACTACATCTACCGCTACCGCTGGGACGAAGGTGTTTTCCCGAGGATGAGCTCACTTAGAAGCAACGTCTGGGTGAACACCAGAAACAGAGTTAAAAAAGACATTGAAAAGGTCGCGTCCCATATTCTTGAACTTTATGCAAAAAGATCTGTCGAAACTTCAGAATCCTTAAAGGTAGATACTGAACTTTACCGTGAATTTATATCTTCATTTCCTTATAAAGAGACTAGAGACCAGGCAACGACAATTCTTGATCTGGAGCGTGATCTGGCTTCTGAGCAGATAACGGACAGGTTGCTTTGCGGAGATGTCGGTTTCGGTAAGACGGAAGTTGCTATGCGGGGATGTATGATAGCTGCGTCAAATGCCAGACAGTCGGCAATTCTTGCTCCCACAACGGTTCTCGCCTTTCAGCATTTTACGACTTTTAAGGAACGTTTCGCAGACATGCCTGTGAGAATTGAGATGCTTTCACGCTTTTACAGCAAAGCAAAACAGAAAGAGGTTGTGAGAGATCTTGAAACGGGAAAGATAGACATACTTATCGGAACTCATAGAATTCTATCAAAAGATATAAAATTCAAGAACTTAGGCTTTCTTGTCGTTGATGAGGAGCATCGTTTCGGAGTCACTCATAAGGAAAAGATAAAAGATATAAAAAAAGACGTTGCGACAATGAGCATGACGGCCACTCCCATACCGCGAACTCTTCAGCTTTCAATTCTCGGTATCAGGGATGTCTCATTTATTAAAACACCACCTGTGGATAGAAAAAATATCCGGACTTACGTTCTTGAATACAGCAATGAGATAATCAGGGAAGCTATCACAGCGGAACTTTCAAGAAACGGCCAGATATATTTTGTTCACAACAGGATCGCATCTCTTCCCGACATAAAAAGGAAACTTGAACAGCTTGTTGAAGGGATCAGGATAGCGACCGCCCATGGTCAGATGGATGAAAAACAGCTTGAAGCCGTGATGGTCGATTTTGTCAACAGGAAGTACGATCTTCTGCTTTCAACCTCTCTGATCGAGTCGGGTATCGATATTCCGAGGGTTAACACCATCATCATAAACCGTGCGGACATGTTCGGACTCGCACAGCTCTATCAGCTTCGAGCCGATGGAATATTTGTTAAATTAAAGAAAAAATGAAATATGCAATAATATTGGACTTCCGAGGTTCTCATTTTA
>CAZTKP010000158.1:0-5966 GCA_964614215.1 uncultured Spirochaetales bacterium
AGCATAGCTCCGGTAAGAAGTCCGCCGTTACTTCCGCCCCAGATCGCAAGCTTTTCCTTTGAAGTATATCCTTTTTGTGCAAGATACTTCATGGCCCATGCAAAATCATCGAAAGTGTTCTGTTTCTTATCAAGCATTCCTGCTCTGTGCCATTTTTCACCGTACTCACCGCCGCCTCTGATATTAGCAATCGCAAGAACTCCACCTGTTTCAAGCCAGACAAGGTTAGAGCTACTGAAATACATCGGATAGGTCACGTTAAAACCGCCGTATCCTTTAAGCATACAGTGAGATTTTCCGTCTTTTTTAAGACCTTTTTTATAAACTATGAACATTGGAACATCTGTTCCGTCCTTTGATTTGTAGAAAACCTGCTCTGTGACAATATCATCGACCTTCGCAGGAACCTCAGCCTGCCAGAAAACGGCAAGTCCTTCGCTATCTGTGTATTTAAGAACAGCGGGAGGATAGGCAAAACTTGAAAAGCTTAAGAATATCTCATCAGTTTCAGCATTTGCGCTAAGCCCCATAACAGTTCCGAGAACCGGAAGTTTAATTTCCTTTGACTCTTTTGAATCAATATCAACTAGCACAACTTTTCCAGCGACATCGTGCATGTAGGTAATGAGAAGTTTGCCATTTGAAACTGCAAAATAGTCAATTACATCCTTCTCATGCGCAGGGACAACATTTTCCCACTCAAGAGTTTCACAGTTCACTCTGTCTATCTTCCAGCTTAAGGCATTGTCCTTGTCTGTCTTAAGATAGATGTAACCATCGAAGATCAGTCCGTCATAAATGTTGTCATAGTTGTCAACAACTGTTTTTGTCTCCTTTGTCTCAACATTGTAAAGAAGAAGTTTTGCTTTACCGCTTGAACCCTTGTATTCGCTGATCAGAAGCCATTTGCCTTTGTCTCCGATCGTTGAGACAATAATAGCTTCTTTAATTGAGGACTTTGCAATGACCGGATCTTCCGAACTTTCAGTTCCAAGCTTATGAAACCTTATTGTCTGTTCCATATCGATCTCTTCAGGATTCTTTCCGTCAAGCTTTCTTGAATAGAAAAAACCGCTGTCATCAGGCAACCAGCCGACAGATGCATAGCGGCATCCGTCAATAGGTTTGTCAACATGTTCACCACTTTCAACATCAAGGATGTAAAGTGAAGACTGCTCCGAACCGTTCTCGCTCAGACCGTAGGCAATATAATTTCCGTTCGGTGAAACGTACCACCAGTCCATAGCTGTGGTTCCTTCCTTACTGAGAGTATTGGGATCGACAAGGACCTTTTTCTCATCACCAGTCTGAACGTAAAGTGCGGGCTGATTCTGAAGCCCTGTGAGAAGTCTGAAAAAAAGTTTGTCCCCTCTTTTCTCAGGAGTCATCATCTTGTCGTAGTTCCATACTTCGGCAAGTCTCTTTTCGATCTTTCCAGGCTGATCCCATCCGAAAACCGTCTTTTCAGTGAACTCGTTCTGAGCCTTTGTCCAGTTCTGAACCGGCTCTTTATCGTTCTCCTCAAGCCAGCGGTAATTATCCTCAACTTCAATTCCGAAGTAGGTATCCTTCACTAGTTTTCTTTCCGTTTCAGGATAGTTCCACTTTTTTTCCACCTTTTTTGCCGCGGCAGACTCTGACTTTTTTGTCTCATTTGCCGTTGAACAGGCTGCGATCGAAAACAGAACGATCAGAACAACAAGTAATCTCTTCACTTTTTCCTCCATTTAATATATCAAACTGCAAGAACATCCGTTATCTTTGTTTTCAATATCCTCATCTGATATTTCCATATCCCTATCCTGATCTGCGGTCACATTATCTTCGTGATCAGTATCTACTATCATACTGTCTTCACCGGCAGTATCGCAATCCGCATTATCGTCAGACTCCTCTTCAGGATTCTCATCATCATGATTTTCATCCTCATCTGTCGGTATAAGATCCGTCACTTCATCTTCAAGCTCATAGTCAACATCAGGATATTCAAAATCGACAGGTTCGGGGTCACAGCTTAGCTCAGAAACATCTTTTCCTGCCATTTCAAACGCTTTTATGACAGCTTTGCACGCATTTATCCTGCCATAGCCATAATACTCGTTAAAACCGTTCTCATCGTACTCTTCATCTCCGACTTTATCAGCAGTATCTTTTAAAACATCATACGTCTGATCCTTTGTCAGAGCAGGGTTTGCACCAAGCACGAGTCCGACGATACCGGCAGCCAGAGGACAGGAAGCAGAAGTTCCAGTAAACTCAAAAACATAGAGACCTGAAGTGTCGCCAGCCATTATGCCCGGAACATAACCTTTGTAGAGATTATCCGTGGTGTAGATACCGTCAGAAATACTGTTTCCGCTCCTGTCACCGCTTGGAGTCATAAAATCAAGAGAAACTCCGTAATCCGAATAACTGCTCCTTATCCCTGAAGCGTTCGTTGAACCTATACCGAAAACGTCAGGATTACTTGCAAATCCGTCTTCCTCAATTGATTCGTTCCCATTACCGGCGGCAAAAAGAATAACGATACCTTTTCCGTTTCTTCCATCAGTTGTAAGAGTTTTTACCAGATCTTTCAGCGGCTGACTCATATCAACTGGACCTCCTCCATCCAGAGGACCCCAGCTGTTTGAAATTATGTGCGCCCCGTTTTCGGCAGCATAGGTAAAAGATTCTATCGCAATGCTGTCAAGAGTAGGTGCGCTGAAATCCATTCTAATCGGTATCAGTCTGCATTCCGGACAAACGCCAGCCACACCTTTTCCGTTATTTGTCTTCGCGGCAATAACACCTGCGCAGCATGTTCCGTGAGCATCCGTTGCCCCTGGAAGAGGCTGATCATCACCGTCATAAAAATCATGTCCATTAAGAAAGATGCCCGAAAGGTCTTCATGATCAAAGTCAAAACCGTCATCAATTATTGCGATCTTTATTCCTTTTCCGGGAATTCTAATCATCTGCAAAATAATATCCCAGGCCTGAGCAACATGAGCATGATCAGAACCTGAGACTTCTGAATTAAGACCTTCACCGTTCCTTAAATGCCACTGGTTAGCAAAAAACGGATCGTCCGGAACTGCCGCTTTCAGTTCAAAAGGATAATAAAATGAAGGTTCCGCCTGCAACACCTTTTTTGTTTCAACAAATTCAGCAGATCTTTTAAAAACTTCATCTTCACCGCTCACAAGATACCACTGAGGAATATATTTAAACTGTTTTTCAAGTTTCATACCGTTATCTTCACACCATTTTTCAGCTTTTTTAATATCTGTAAAAGGCAGTTTCACGAACATCTTTCCGCTTAGAAAGAACTTTGCACCGTCTGGATCGATATAAGCTTTCTCTACTCTGCTCTTAAAAACCGAGAACTGCTCCTTCATCTCTATCTTTTTTCCATTCCGATAGAAATAAACTGCCTGAGCACTCAAAGAAAGAAAAGAAAAGAGAATTACCAGAATAACGGCTTTTTTCATCAGACCTCAACAACCGAGCATGAACAACCGTCATCTGTCATCTTTCCTGTTCCCGGGACATTCTCACTATCCTGGGCTTCTGTTCCGGAATCTTCAGTATCATCAGGATTTTCCTGAGTTTCATCTGTAGTCTCAGATTCATCAGGAGCTTCCGTATCATCAGGGGTTTCAGGAATAGTCGAACTGTCTCCGCAGACAACATCTGTCATGTCCTCTCCACCCATCTCAAGAGCCTTTTTCACAGCTTCGCAGGCATTTATCCTGCCGTAACCATAATGTGTGCTGAAGCCGTTAGAGTCATAATCACCTTCGCCCGGATTGACAAATCCCATACTCACCTTATCTGACGTGGTCTTATAAATTTCATAAACCTCATCTTTTGTCAGGTCAGGATTTGCGCTGAGAACCAGACCTGTAATTCCTGCAGCAAGAGGACAGGCTGAAGAAGTCCCGCCGAACTCACTTACATATTTTCCGCTATCATCACCTTGAAGCTGACCGGGAACATAGCCGCCGCTTGTGTTGTCAGTTGACCAGATACCGTCGACATAAGACCCACTCCATCCGTCACCGCCTGAACTATCCACGTCGTTACTTGGAGCCATGAAATCAAGAGACATCCCGAAATCAGAGTAGCTGCATCTTTTTCCTGACGCGTTGCTTGCACCTATTGCAAAAACGTTGGGATTACTTGCAAAACCGTCTGTCTCTATTGATTCATTTCCGTTTCCGGCAGCAAAAAGAATGATTATTCCCTTTCCGTCACGGCCTGTTGCCGTAAGATTTGTCACAAGGTCTTTTAACACCTGGCCCATATCCATTGCCCCGCCGTTATCCGGAGGACCCCAGCTGTTTGACATTATCATTGCACCCTGATCTGCCGCCCAGGTAAAAGTTTCTATTGCTCCCTGATCAAGAGAGCCCATTGACGTCATGTTCATTCTGATCGGAATAATATCACAGTCAGGACATGCGCCGGCAACACCCAGACCATTTCCCGTGTTTGCTCCTGCAACTCCCGCACAGCATGTTCCGTGAGCATCCTGAGCTCCGGGCATCGGGAGATCATCACCGTCGTTAAAATCTTTTCCCTGAAGAAATCTTCCTGCCAGATCTTCATGGTTAAGATCAAAGCCGTCATCAATTATTGCAAGTTTAACGCCTTCACCTTTGTGACCTTTGACAGAAAGAAGAACGTTCCACGCTTCAAGAACGTGTGCATGATCGTTCCCCGAATATCCGAAGTCCGCACCGTTTTCATTGTTTAAATGCCACTGGTTAGGGAAAAAAGGATCATCAGGGGTATAACTTTTCAGCTCAACCGGATAGTAAAAACTGGGCTCGGCCTGAACCACTAAACCGTCTTCAACAAGTTGAGCTGATTTTAGAACAGTGTCTCCTGAAAATTCAACAAGATACCACTGCGGAATGTATTTATACCTTTTCACAAGGCTCAGTCCGTTTTTTTCACACCACTTTTCAGCTTCTGAAAGCTCGGGACTTCCCGGAATTTGTACAAAAAGTCTCTGATTTGAATAAAGTCTTACACCATGCTCATTGAGATAGGCTTTGTGAACCTGTCCCGCCATTTTAAAAATGTTTGAGCTGTCTTCTTTCAGCACAACTTTCTTTCCGTTGCTGAAATAATGGACATCTCCCGCAAAGAGTATTCCGGGCATCAGCATCAGAAAAATGAGGATCATCTTACTTTTTAACATCTGTATCTCCTATAAAACAACAACACTTAATTAATTTAAGCAACTTTTCAGCCAGAACTAATTGCAGAGTAATATCAATCTCTTGCACCAAAAAGCATAGAACCTATCCTGACCATGGTCGAGCCTTCTTCAATAGCTGTGTCAAAGTCTCCCGACATTCCCATCGAAAGTTCTTTGAAAACATTGGGATCCGCATCAGTTTTCTCCAGAACATTACGTCTGAGCTCAAAAAGTTTTCTGTGATAAGGCCTAAGCTCTTCTGAATCCAGAAAAGGAGGAATGCTCATCAGCCCGCGCACTCTGATCCTGTCAAATTTGAGAACTTCATTTACAAGTTCATAAAGATCCTCAGGCATAACACCGCTTTTCTGAGGTTCCTCCCCTACATTGACCTGAATGAGAACATTCACAAAAGGCAGCCCGTTTTTTTCAGCCTGTTTCTGGATCTCCTGAGCAAGGCTAACCTTATCTACAGTGTGGATCATAAAGACCTTATCAACAATATATTTCACCTTGTTACTCTGAAGATGACCGATAAAATGCCAGCGGATATCCTCTTCCTTTAAAGTTTCATATTTCTCAATAAATTCCTGCACATAGTTCTCACCGAAATCAACAACACCGGCTCTTCTGAAATTTAAAATATCCTCCGCAGGTTTCTTCTTTGAAACTGCGATAAGTTTCACATCATGACCATCTCTTCCTGAAATATCTGCGGCACCGCTGATAACTTCGTAAACCTTTTTGAGTAAATCTATTTTTTCACGCATAACAA
>CAZTKP010000159.1:0-5938 GCA_964614215.1 uncultured Spirochaetales bacterium
TGTCATGGATGTGATGAAAAAGCTGGAGATCTTAAGTGCTTCGGCAAAATACGATGCAAGTTGTGCTTCTTCCGGCAGTTTTCGTGAAACTCCAAAGGGCGGTATCGGCAACGGAAAATCATGCGGGATCTGTCACAGCTGGGCGGATGATGGTAGATGTATTTCTCTTTTCAAGGTTCTGTTCACCAACTTCTGCATCTATGACTGCGCTTACTGCATAAACCGAAGAAGTAACGACATCCCCAGAACCGCTTTCACACCACGCGAACTTGCAGACCTAACCATTGAATTTTATAAGAGGAACTACATCGAAGGCCTTTTTCTTTCAAGCGGGATAATTAAGAGCCCCGATCACACAATGGAACTTCTCGCAGAAGCTGTAAGAATTCTTCGTGAAGAGCATCTTTTCGGTGGCTATATCCATGTTAAAGCAATTCCAGGAGCATCAAAAGAACTCATCGACAAAGCGGGAAGACTGGCTGACAGAATTTCCGTGAACATTGAGCTTCCGTCTAGTCAGAGTCTGCAAAAGCTCACGGATAAAAAGCACACAGACATTTTCACACCGATGAAACAGATCACAAATGGAGTTTCTGAAAGCAGAATTGAAAGAAAAAAGAGCCGTTTCGCACCTCAATTTGCACCTGCCGGACAGTCAACCCAGCTCATTGTGGGCGCAACTCCCGAAAGCGACCACATTATCGTCAAACTGTCTGAAGCGATGTATAAAAAGTTCGACCTGAGAAGAGTTTACTACAGCGCATTTATTCCTGTGAACACAGATTCCAGACTGCCCGCACTTCGCGAACCTCCTCTACTTCGCGAGCATCGGCTTTATCAGGCTGATTTTCTCATGCGTCAGTACAAATTTGACGCAGATGAAATACTAAACGAAAAGCATCCTATGCTTGATACTGCACTAGATCCAAAAGCAAACTGGGCGCTCAACCACTTCCATCTTTTTCCCGTTGAAGTTAACAAGGCGGACTACGAAATGCTGCTTCGTGTTCCAGGGATAGGACCGATATCTGCAAGAAGAATTGTGCGAGCAAGAAGAGTTCAGACTCTTGGTTTTGATAACCTTAAAAAACTAGGCGTAGTGCTTAAAAGAGCTGTTTTTTTCATAACTTGCAAAGGCAGAAAGATGTATGCTATAACCGAAAATAAAACCAGTGTTTACAAATCCTTAGCTGAGTCTCACGATCCAGGTCCATATCAACTTAAACTGTTCTCAGAAGTCTCATGACAATATACATTTTTGACGGAACTCTCGAAGGATTTATGAGCTCCCTTCCCTATCTGTGGAACGTCGCACAACCCGGAGACAAACTCCAGTCAGCTTTAAACCACAACCCTGAATTTTTCACACCGACTTTCACCATAGATGAAAAGCTGACAGGAAATATCAAAGCACCAAACTCCGTTCTTTTCAGAAAAACTAAGAACATGCTCATGCACTGCTTTTCCTCTAAAAACAGCCTGGCGATAGAACAAACAGCAGGCTTTTTGGTCTACATGAAAAAGACTGGTATTAAAGGCTTTACTCACCTTGCTGACCCCGCCGTCGGGCCAATCATGAAAGCCGCCAGAAAAACTCTGACCGAAGCTCATAATCTTAAAGGACTTTTACGGTTCAGACAGATCAACGATGTCCTTTATGCTCCATACTTTTCCAAAAACTTTGTTCTACCGATCCTGGGCAGACATTTCAGGAAGAGACTGCCCAATTTAAAGTGGATAATCCATGACACCGAACATAAAACAGGTCTTTTTTACAATGGAAATATTCTTAATCAGGCGTTTTTTGACGATTCAAAAGCACTTGAGCTTGAAAAAATGTATGAAAAAGCGGGAAAAGATGACTGTTTCGAGCAGCTGTGGATAAAATATTTCAACACAGTTGCAATAAAAGAGAGGAATAATCCGAAACTTCAGATGTCGTTCATGCCTAAACAGTACTGGAGATATTTGCCGGAGGTTGCGGGTAGGGGTTGACCCGTGTGTCAACCCGCATTTGGGCAGACACATTGGTCTGCCCCTACGCTGTTAATTAAGGGAGTTATTTCCTCGTCCCCAGATACTTCAAAACCGCAGGAAAATAGATAAGATTTGCGATCGTTACAGTAATAATGCCGATCGAAGCAGTCACACCGATGGAGTTGAGACCGCGATGCTGAGCAAAGGCGATGCTTGCAAACCCGACAAAGGTGGTTAAGGAAGAAAAAAGAACAGCTCCTCCGGTATAGACCAGATTTCTGTCCATTTCTTCAACTCCCGCACTTTTATACCGGTGGTAGATGTGAATGGCAGAATCTATTCCTATTCCGACAACGGTCGGGATAACTATCATGTTGAAAACGTTCATCTTCATTCCTGAAACTGCCGTAACGAGCATCATCCACAGCAGTCCGCTTGCAAGAGGAACAAGAACGAGAAACCCTTTCTTAAATGACCTGAAAAGAACTATGAGAACCAGAAAAACTGCAAGGAAGGAAAAAAGAACAGCCCTTGGAACATGGACTTCGATAACATCCTTAATGTCTCCAAGAAGCATGTACGAACCCAGAAGGTCGTAATCCCTGATCTTTCCCTTAATCTTTCCGTAGTAATCCTTTATCTTGAGAACATCGGTGACCGTTGACTTATTTCCATTAAGAGCGACAACTATAAAACGCCCTGAAGTTCCGTCTTTTTCAGCAAGTTTATCAACGATCCACTCCGGCAGTTTATCCTTCTCAATTTTTGTTTTTACACTGAGCATCGGCTCGATCTTCTGCCTGTACTCTGCGACCGTTTTTTCGTCAAAAAGATTTATTTTCCGCTCAACAAGACGGTGAATCCGATTAACTATCTTAAGTTTTTCATCCTGACGTTCCGGAATGAACGAATAAACTGACATATAATCCTTGAGAGTTATGTCAAAAGGCTGCTCCTTCTTTATCCTCTCAAGTTCGCGTGTCGCATCCTCGGTCTGATCGAAACTGTCTGTGAGAATATACGACGGAAGACCCGTTGAAAATGAATCGCTTTTTTCCTTTTTTATTTCCTTTCTGTAACGGGAGGAAAGAGAATCAGGATCGTATTTGTTCGGAAAACTGAGATTGTCAAAATTATACTCCACCTCAACGTATTTAAGACTGACGATCGCGGCAAGAACAAAAATGATCAAGGAGATAAAAAGAACTTTCGGTCTTGAAGAAAGTGCGGAATAGACCTTAGGAATAAAAGTTATCTCTCTGACACGAACCTTGAGAGGTCTTATTCTTTCAAACAGAAAAACAAGGGCGGGAAAAAAGAGAACGATAGAAATGAACGAAGTCGTAACACCTATTGCGGCAGCAAGACCAAAATCAGAAAAACCTTTAAATTCTATGAGAACCAGTGTCAGAAAAGCCACAGCAGTAGTTGCCGCACCTGAAAAAACAGCGGGAATAAGATGTCTGTAACTTTCATACATCGCCTCGACAGGTTTAAAGCCGCGGTTCTTTTCTTCGGAGTACCTTCCGAGCAGATGAATTCCAAAATCTATTCCCAGACCGTAAAGAATGGCGAAAGAAAAGGCTGAAATAATGTTGAAATCACCAAGGAAGAACTGCATCGTGGTAGCTGAGCTCATGACTCCCGCACTGAGCGGCAGAAGAATAAGTAAAAGGCTCAGAGAAGATCTGAAATAGAAGATTATCGTAAGACAAAGCAGCAGGACACAGATACCGAGCGTTGAGAAAAGATCGTTATAAATTGCGTCTATCTCCCTGATCTTATTGCGGAAAAATCCGCCAACCTCGACTTTCACACCATATTTTTCAGGTCCTATATCTTCAACATTTTTTTCAAGGAACTCAACAAGTTTCTTTGTCTTTGAAACACTTGTATCGCTCGCCGCCTGACGGACTTTCATCGCTATAAAGGTTCCGTTATCCGCTTCAAAGTAACGCCTGATATTATATTTTTTCTTATACTCCTCTATCTTCTCAGAAAGCTGCCTGAACTGCTCCTCATTAAACTGAGGCTCATCCTTTTTCTTTTCTTTCTCTTCTTCCTCATCAAAGGCCATTTCAGCCTTGACCTTCGCCCTTATAGCATCTCTTACTTCCTTGTGTATCTTTTCAAGTTCCTCGACTGGAAGGAAGAGAAAACCGTGCTTTTCCAGATAGCTCACATCCCTGTCAAAGTCGACAAATCTAATGCTTTTATGCCCTTCAATTTTCTTTTTCAGTTCAGAAAGAAAGTCTATGTTCTTCTGTCTGTCAGGCGAATTGACAACAATGAGGAGGTTTGATGTTCCACCGATCCTCTCTTCCATCTTTTCAAGCTTTACAACCGTCTCATTCGTACCTTTAAAAAGGGCTTTAAGATTCGTATCGACCTTGAAGTTGTTTTTCAGATAGTAACCTTCCAGCCCGAGAATAAGAAGAAGAACAAGACATAGAACTATTGAATATTTATAGGAAAATTTAGAAAATTTCTTAAAAAAATCCACTTTGATCTCCCTGAGAGTTCATTTATACAGGTCAGTATACATAAAATAAATGAAAAAAGTAAGGTTGGCATCTAAAAAATCAGAGTACAGCCGCAGCCTGAATCTTTACTGTCACTGTCATCAGTTTCATATTCATCAGTTGATACCTGAGAGTCATCCTGAGTTGAACTGTCCGGGTTTTCCTGTGCTTCATCAGTTTCTTCAGCATCGGGATCTTTGTCTGTTATCTCACCGTTTTTCACCCAGAATTCCTGAAGATCTGTTGAGTAGTTCTCTTCACTGTTGTTATCCCATGTGCCGCTTCCGTCGTTAAAAACAAACTCGACATAACCGCTCCACTCATCATTTTCATAGACGAACCAGTTGTCACCTTCCGCTGTCATTGCGTTTCCGGGAACTTCGGTCCAGTTTGATGTATCTTCACAGTTCTCAAGACAGAAGTGCATGTTCACAGTTTCCCAGTTCTCATGATAATAGTGAGCTCTGAAACCATTAATAGGAACAGTATCTTCATCCTGAGTTTCATCAGCTATCTCATCACTGCTTTCATCCGGAATTTCGTTATCCTCATCTATCTCAACTTCATCATCAACGTAAAAATCATCGCTGTCTGAATCATCCGGCTCTGTACTTTTCTGTTCTAGGAAAGGATAGGTTCCTTCAATGTCACCGTTTTCATCTTCAACTATGGTTCCGTCATCGTTTTTGTAAACTCCTGTTCCGACATAAACCTGCTGGATCTGACTTCTTGTCACATTTCCTTTTTTATCAACAGCTTCGATATAGTAATCAAGCAACACATCCTGATAATCTGAAATGTAACTGTAATAAAGATCCCCTATTTTCCGGGCGGGAACTATCGCCATCATTTCCTGTCCCGACACCTGCCAGTCGACTCCGTTAATGTCAGGGCTGAGATCTCTTTTTTCCATAGGGTAATTCACCCAGTCACCGACATTGTCAGCATTTATCTGAGGAACACCTTCCGATTCAAGATGCTCAGGGTTGTAAACTTGATAGGTTCTGTCAAGCGGATCAGCGACCTTTGCCTTATGCTCTCTTATTCTCACTCTAATATTTTCAATGCCGGAAGCATCAAAGGCGTAGGTATAGATCGCAAAGTTGTTGTCGTAATAATGAAGTGTCCAGCCTTCGGCCTTACTTTTGTTTGCACTTCCCGGATTGTAGGGATATCTCTGCGGCCACCAGACTGAAGGCCCTGTCTTATCTTTTGAGATGTTGTCTTCAACGTATGGCACTGAAAAGTACAGCGACTGATTAAAAGAAATAGTCGGCTTCACACCGTCATCTACATTTTCATCGTAGTATCCGAAACCTGAATCAATTGAGGCAATTAGAAAATACCACGCAAGTTCTGCAGGATTTGACTGACCTTTTATCGGGAAAGACATTAAATAAGGGTTCAACTGATTACCGGACATATTGCCTGTTATCTCA
>CAZTKP010000160.1:0-5858 GCA_964614215.1 uncultured Spirochaetales bacterium
TCCTTGCTTTTAAGCCTTTAAGCACTATAGTGTCGACGGTTTTTTAATATCTTTTCAGGATTTAGCAATGCCACATAGAACTATAAACGAAAAAATCAGAAATGTAGCCATTATTGCCCATGTTGACCACGGAAAAACAACTCTTGTTGATGCAATGTTCAGACAGAGCGGAATTTTCAGACAGGGTCAGGTCGTTGACGACAGGATCATGGACAGCATGGATCTTGAAAGAGAGCGCGGGATCACAATTGCCGCAAAGAACTGTTCGATCACCTGGAAAGACGTGAAGATAAACATCATTGACACTCCGGGACACGCTGATTTCGGCGGCGAAGTTGAGAGAGCACTTTTTATGGCTGACAGTGCAATTCTGCTTGTTGATGCTTCTGAAGGACCGCTTCCTCAGACTCGTTTTGTTCTTAAAAAAGCTCTCGAAGCAAAACTTCAGATCATTGTTGTAATAAATAAGATCGACAGACACGATGCAAGACCCGAAGAAGTTCTTGAAGAGATCTACGGACTTTTTATCGATCTTGGAGCAGAAGAAAACCAGCTTGAATTCCCTGTCCTTTATGCTATCGGCAGAGACGGAGTTGCAAAAAAAACACTTGAAGAGGAGAACGGAGACAATCTTCATATCCTCATGGATACGATAATAGATCAGACTCAAGGCCCCAAATACGATCCGGAAAAACCTTTCCAGATGCTTGTTACCGACCTTAGCTACAACGATTATCTTGGAAGACTTGCAATTGGAAAAGTCGTAAATGGAGAAGCCTCTTTTAACGACACACTTGTCTGTATTCAGGAGAACAATGTGGAAAAAAAACTGAAAGTCACCAAGCTTCAGGTTTACGAAGGACTTAGTCTAAAAGCTTCTGAAAAAGTATCTTCCGGAGATATTATTATCCTTTCAGGCATTGAAAACATTCATATCGGAGATACGATCGCAAATATTGAGTCTCCTCAAGCCCTTCCGCGTATAACAGTTGAAGATCCGACTGTAAGCATGATCTTTACAATAAACAACGGGCCTTTTGCAGGTAAGGAAGGTCAGCATGTTCAGCTTAGAAAGATCAAGGAGCGTCTTAAAAAGGAAACTCTGCTCAATGTATCCATCAAGATCGAGGAACCGCCGGAAAATGACTGCGTGATCGTTAAAGGACGCGGAGAACTTCAGATGGCTATACTTATCGAGCAGATGAGGCGTGAAGGATACGAACTTTGTGTGGGAAGACCTAAAGTTATTCTCAAAGAGATCGACGGAAAGATCTGCGAACCGATGGAACATGTCTACATTGACTGCCATCAGGCTTTCACAGGAGTTATAGCAGAAAAACTTAACATCAGAAAAGGCAGAATGCTAAACCTCGTCAACAGCAGAAACGACAGAGCGCAAATGGAATTTTCCATTCCTTCAAGAGGGCTTATCGGATACAGAGACTACTTCCTGACCGACACCAGAGGAACCGGAATAATGAACTCAATTTTTGAAGGATATGACGAGTATCGCGGAGATTTCCCGACAAGATTCACAGGCTCGATCGTTTCAGACAGACAGGGTGAAGCTGTTGCCTACGCACTTTTTAACCTTGAACCCAGAGGTCAGCTTTTCGTAACCCCGGGAGATCCCGTTTATGAGGGAATGATCGTAGGGGAACACTCAAAGAACCTTGATATTGATGTTAATCCTTGCAAAATGAAAAAACTCACAAATATGCGTGCGGCCGGAAAAGACGACAATGTTCAGCTTACTCCTGTTAAACTTATGACGCTTGAAAAGGCGATACACTTTATCAATGACGACGAACTTGTCGAAGCAACTCCCAACTCTCTCAGACTTAGAAAAGTTACCCTTTCAGCGATAGAACGTAAAAAAACCAGACGAAAAGATTAGAAATAGTCGGCGAATCCGCCTCTTAAGATCTCAAAATTGAATATCTCGTAAAACTGTTTCAACGTATAACCTTTTCCTGTTGTATCACAATCAGGAACACTTTCTATCATTCTTCCCGATGCTTTCTTTTCATATTCAGAGTTGCTTTTCACTGATAGAAAAAGTGACAAAATATCACTGCGGGAAAGTTTATAGCTGGCCATTTTAGGCCGATTTTCTTTATTAGGGTTAAAGTATGTGAGTCTGAAAAACTCTTCACTTTCCGGCATTGACAGCATTTCATCGTAACTCACAGTTCTCTCACTTCCATCATCAGGATCAATTAAAGAAATTCTTCTCAGATATCCGTTACTTGTCACAGATTCATCTTTCTCTATACATCTTGCCGCATAACGTTTCCTGGCGGCAGAAGACTGAAAGCTTTCCTTAAAAACAAAGGAGCAGTAATTGACAGGAACAAGGTCATTCTCCAGAGAATAAAGCAGTGTTTTCAAAGCATTAAGCTCACTCTTGAAAACCGTTACCTTTCTCCCGTGAATAAACTCGTAGTCTTTTTCGATCATTCTCGGAAGGTTGTAGGGATTTACTCTCAGCTGATGAAGATTCAGGTGATCCACGCCGATATCCTTCATCGGTTTCAGCAGATCTCTAACCAGTTCATAATGATCAGGAACCATAGGGATCTCAATAGTCACCGTATCAATTATCTTTGCCGCAAGCTCAACCTTTTTCAGTGAATAATTATAAGCTCCGATATCAAATCTTATCTCATTAAGTCCCAGATCTCTCAGTCTTTTCAAATTTTCGCTGTCGACAAGAGATCCGTTGGTGTAAACCCAGGTATAGATCTCAGGGTCACAGTTCTTTCTGACACTTTCAAGATACTTTTGGAGCAGATCAAAAACAATGAACGGCTCACCTCCGCTGAAACTCACACCCTTAAACCCGAGAGCATTAACATAGTCGGTGTATTCGTCAGGAGAATTAAACTCAAAGGTGTTCGTAGCCGGTTTCAGCTGAGAATCCTGTCTGCTTGGACAGTAAAAACATGTGGCATTACAGATCCCGCTGATAAAAAGGCATGACCACTTCCCCTCTCCGCACAACCTGCATCCCGGAGAAAGATCCCGACTGTCGGTCTTCGCTCCGGAAAATTCGAACTTTCCACCTAGACTTTCTATCCTGTCAAGAACCTGATCCCTCTCGTTCTGAGCTTTAATCATGTCTTTTTCCGATGCCCAGTTGAGAAAAGGGCTGAACCTGCCGAATTCATTTTCATTTACAGCGATATACTTGTCCTTTTCAAAGATACTGAATTTCATGATGTTACCTTAGTTTAGTGTATGTTGCCGGAAGTATTGACTATTTAAGATTCTCGGGGTTGAGACCTTCAAGCTGCGGAAGTACGAACTTTCCGTCTTTTCTGATCAGAACGTCATCAAAATAGATCTCACCGCCACCGTACTCAGGTGTCTGGATCATAACAAGATCCCAGTGAATGGATGATTTGTTGCCGTTATCACACTCTTCATAGGCTCTTCCGGGTGTGAAGTGAATTGAACCGCTGATCTTTTCGTCAAAAAGAATATTTACCATCGGATCTTTGATGTACGGATTCACACCGAAAGCAAACTCGCCGACGTAGCGTGCACCCTCATCGGAGTTAAAGATCTCTTCAAGTTTCTCGGGATTACTGCCTTCGAACTTGACGATCTTTCCGTTCTCAAAAGTCAGAATTACCTTATCGAACTTTGTTCCCAGATAAGATGTCGGTGTGTTGTATTCAATAACTCCGTTGACTGAATCTTTTACAGGAGCTGTGAAGATCTCGCCATCAGGAATGTTATACTGACCGGCACATTTAATTGCAGGAAGTCCCTTTATTGATAGCTTAAGATCTGTTCTTCCCGGACCTAAGATGTGAACTTTATCAGTTTTTTCCATAAGTTCTTTCATCGGGTCCATTGCCTTATCCATCTTGCCGTAATCGAGTGTTGTTACATTAAAAAAGAAATCCTCGAAAGCATCCATGGACATTCCTGAAGACTGAGCGAAAGCAGGTGTCGGGAACATTAAAGTCACCCATTTTTTTGACATGATCTCATTACTTACGGCCATGCGGTATTCTTTCATGACTTTCATCATCTGAGCCTGGGGAATATCGTTCATCTCGAACTTATTCTCAAGAGCGCGGATCCCTATGTAGACGTCCATCTGCTTTGCCTTTTCAAGCTCCTGCTCTCTCATCATCTTCAGCGTAGTGTCAGTTGCATGCATATAGAGTTTTCTCATAACGGTCTGTGCCGTCAGGTTAACAAAAGGATGAGCTTCTTTTTCAGCAACCATATCAAGAAGATCTTCAACAAGAGGATAGGCTGCGGGATCAGTTGCGGCGATCATCACTTTTTCATCTTTTTGTACTCTGGTCGAATAGTTAATAAGCAGTTCTGCAAGTCTTTTTACACGTGGATCTTTCATTTCTTTCTCCCAAAAAACAGTAAATTCATATACATGGTAATAAAAATCTCTCATAAGGCAAAAAATAGAAGTCGATCTGGACAATCATCTCCTTTACAAGTTGTCAGATCTTTAAATTCCTGCTGATAACCTCAGAAAGACCTGCAAGAAGAAACGGCTTTTTTATACTGTCATCAAAACCGTGATCTTCAGGATTTGAAATAATGGGATCATCTGAATAACCGCTTGAAGCTATTACGGGAATTTCAGGTGCAAGAGTTTTTACTGTTTTAACTGCTTCAGCTCCGCCCATGCCGCCCGGAACTGTAAGATCAAGAAAGACCATTGATATCTTTTCCTTGTTTTCAAGACTTTCTCTCACTTTATCAACTGCGTCTTTTCCATCCGCAACTGTGACCGGGGTGTATCCCAGTGAAACGATCATATCTCCCACAACACTTCTGATAAAATCCTCATCGTCCATAACCAGGATCGTACCTTCACCTTTTTTAGAAACTTTGATCTCTAAAGACTCTTCATCATAAGTTTTCTCGGATGCAGGCAGGAAAACTTTAAACTCGGCACCTTTTCCCGGTGAAGAGTCAACTTCAATAAGGCCTCCATGTTTTTTCAGAACAGAAAAACTAGTAGCCAGCCCCAGACCGTTACCTGCTTTTTTAGTCGAGAAAAATGGATCGAAGATCTTTCCGGCGATATTTTGAGGAATTCCGGGTCCGGTATCTTTCAAAGATATTTTTACATATTTTCCACTAGTTAACTTTGTACTTTCATTAATAGTGATATTTTCAGCAGTCACCTTAAATTTTCCTTTCCCATTCATTGCCTGTTGAGCATTTATAGCGATATTGCTGAAAACTTCCGACATCTGGTTGTGGTCATATTCAACCAGATAGAGATCTTCTGAAATATCAAACTCGCTCAGAACACTTGTTCCCGACATAGCAAAAAGGACACTGTCACGGATAGTTCTCTCAATTTTCCCCAGTCTCTTTTCAGGAACACCACCCTTGGAAAAAGTCAGCAACTGTCTGGTAAGATCTTCAGCCCGTTTATGTATGCTTATCGCCTTTTTAAGCTTTTCTCTGGCTCCGGGCGGCAGATCTTCAGTAAGCGCCATTTCAATGTAACCGAATATTCCGCTTAATAAATTGTTAAAATCATGAGCAAGACCACCTGCAAGAATTCCCAGAGATTCAATTTTATCCATTTTCTCTATCAGCTCCTGCATCCTTGCTTTTTTCAGCTGTTTTGCAAGCAGCAACCCCAGAAATATCGTTACTATCGGATAAATGGATATAACCGGATATGTAATTATCAGGAAAACTTCCTCTGAGATTTTTTCCGGCAGAATAAACATCCAAAGTATCATTACAATATGAACAGCAAGTCCAAGAAGAAAAAGCTCGTACCACCTTACATCCTGAACTTTTCTGGAGCATCTTGTGAGTAAAAATCTAAGCAGAAGGCCGAAGAACGCTGAAGT
>CAZTKP010000161.1:0-660 GCA_964614215.1 uncultured Spirochaetales bacterium
GCGGAGAACAGGCCTTCCTGATCTTCGGATACAGAAGAGGTGCAAGGTACTACACGGTTCTTGATATCTCTGAACTGGATAATCCCAAGTTCGTACAGCATATTGAAGTTGAGGGACAAAGCTGGGGAAAACCGCTGGTGTTTAGAAAATGTACATCGGCAACTACCTGTACGGTAGCGACAGATCTTGATTACTACCTCGCAATTCCCGGAGGTTACGATCCCTGTCATGATGCTGATACTCCTGCATGTCCAACTTCGGGAGGCGGAGTTCTTGATCCGGCGGGTAACCATATTTACATTTATAGTTTTAATGGAACGAGTTTCGACCCTGTTAAGGATTATGAGACAACTAACGCCCAGAGCAACATAATAAGAGCTGGTGATACAGCCTGGTTAAGAACATCTTTTGTTTCTGCACCTGTCGGAGTCAATACACAGGGAAAACTATCTCAGAATACGGAGTTTATCTATATCTCTGATATTTCCAGTACTGTTTTCAGGATAGATGTAACAGACAACGATCCGGCCAACTGGTCGTTAAGGGTTATCTTTAAACAGAGAGCCCTTGCTCAGCCTGTCAACTGGTTTTCGGGTATAAGAACCTATGTTCCGACAAATATCTATCCTCCTCTTACACAGTATCCTATCTATGAGGATG
>CAZTKP010000161.1:670-5807 GCA_964614215.1 uncultured Spirochaetales bacterium
CCGTTCTCGCTTGTTACAGGTAACCTCGTAAATCCAAGGGCTTCGGAAACAGATGAGATGATAGTGATCTACGACAGATACGATTATCCGGACCTTGAAGACCCTATAGATCCCGGTGACCTGAAAGATATGACAGGTGATCTTCAGGATCACGGCACATCAGTATGGGCCGGATTCGACGGATGGAAAAACTATTTTGATGATCTACCTGAAAAGGGAATATCAAAACCGCTCATGGTCTATGACAGATATCAGTACAACACATATTCACTGACATGGAACAGTTATATTCCTAACGAACTCACTGACTGTCGTAGTTTCGGTACAAGTAGGAACTATATGAAGAACCTTGTCAATGGTGTTGCTCCGAAGATCGGTGAGAATTCGGATCTGTATAGAAATGATGATTACTGGGATCCGCAGGAACAGTGTGCTACAGATAAAATAAGTCTCGCTACAGATATCGGAATTATTGCTACATCAGAGGGTGAGGATATAACTTTCAGCGCCGGTCACGATATTTTCAGGAGAAGAGGTCCGACACAGGTTGAAAATGCCGCGAACATTATTAAATGGTATGAGCTGTATTAGGAGGAAAGATAAATGAGAAAGTTTTTAACAGCAATGCTTCTAACGGTTCTTTTTATGGGATCTCTTCATGCTGAAATAGAAGTTAATGAAGGAGATTCGGTTGTTGAATTCCCTACTATAGTTCTTGTCGGCCAGATCGTGGAGATTACGCCTTATTCTGTCATATTTGAAAACACTTATTCAGGGACAAAAGTAACTGATAAGCAGATACAGGACCTTATTAAATACTATTCAAACAGTACTGATTTCAGGGCCCATGCTTTTGCCAATTCCTTAAAGGTTTTAAGTGTCAAAGACGGGAAAATGAGGATAGCTTTTTATCTGGACAATATTACAAAAGTTTTTGACAATGATGTTAGGAACTATATGAAATTTATTCCGCTTTTCTATCTTTTTAAAAACAACATCAATCAGCTCAAGATAAGCGAGAAAATAAGAGAGGAACTTAAGAAAAAGACCATTGATTATTACCTTAATCTGCCGATGGTGAAGAAAATGATGTCTGAAGCCTGGCTGGCTGGTGTTTTTAAGATAGATCCTGAATCAGGTAAGCTTGTTTACTACGCATCAAGAACCTATAACAACCTTGAAGATCTCAAGCTTGATGAATGGTCCCGGGAAAATCGGATCTTCGAAATAATAAAAACAGGACTTGTAATGACGATGTCAAAAGCAAGAGTGGTTGGAAGAAACACAGGTTCCAAAGAGGAAGATGAGAAGAAAAAAGACGGGAAAGGAAGTGTTAACGGCAAGAATGGTTTTTATGACAATAAAGTTGACGAAACCGGTGAGGTGAAAGAATGATAGTTTCTGGAAATCCAGTGAGATCAGGGCATACTCTGGTAGAGCTTCTGGTTGTTCTTGCTATTATTTCGATACTTGCCGTGGTTGCCATTCCAATCTTTGACGGCTATGCTGAAGATGGCAGGATAGATGAACTAAAGGCAACTTTGCTTAAAGCTGCTGCGGCACAGGAAAAGTATTTTGCGTCAAAAGGAATGTATGCGGCAGTTAAAGGGGATCTGAATCCTTTTGGTTTTCCAGACCCTGTTAATGATAAGATGAAACTTTATACCGGAGTGATCTTTCAGCAGAACGTAGGTATGACATACTGGGTTGCGGGCAACTACGATGTTAATCCCGATGTGTCGGATACATATAATGAGTGCTGGGCGTATTTCGGATCAGTTATAGGAACAGGGAGTTCAGATAACTTTATGCGTCTTCATCAGGAAACGGGTAATAATTCGACTGATATTTCGGGCTGTAGCAACTGTCCGGTTTTAGATCTGGTTTGTAAATAGGAGAGAAAAATGAAAGGATTTTCACTTATAGAATTAATGGTAGTTATTGCAATAATCGCAGTTTTGTCAGCTATTGCTATCCCTGGATACAATGCCTATAAGGAAAGGGCTATAAGATCTGAAGCTGAACAGGAGTTGATGAATGTGCAGACTGTTCAGGAAGATTATTTCAACAGCTACAGAAAGTATCTGGGAGCGGGTACGGAGACCACTCTTGAAAATTTCTACGGCGTAAATATCACAGGTGATCATTTTAAAATAGTTATGGGTGGAGACAGCTCTGCTTATACAGCGACAGCATATGTCTGTTATAACGTTGCCGGATCAGGCTGTGGTTCAGGCAATGCCAATATGACCTGTACTATAGTTGCAGATCAGGATAAACCGGATTGTAATTAAATTAATATATGGAGGCTGAGATGAGAGTAAATGTTATCATTAATACACTGCTTACTCTGATGCTGGCATCTTTGATTTTAGGTTGTGACAAAATGGAGGGAGACTTAGCTTCCTCTGATGAGAATATCAACCCGGAATTTGAAAATCCTGACGGGGATCTTTCCGAGGACTACGGCTTGATGCCTGTTAAACTGGAGCAGAATGTACAGACTTGGTCTGTTCCTGCCACAGGTCAGAAAAAATGCTACGGGCTGGATGGCGAGATCCCGTGTCCGAGACCGGGAGAAGCTTTTTTCGGGCAGGATGGCTCTTATCAGTTTGGTGTAAGGTCTTATCAGGATAATGCCGATGCCACCGTAACAGATCTTGTTACGGGCCTTACCTGGCAGGTAGGTTACAAAAGAGATGTCTCATGGTACGGTGCAAAGAACTACTGTGAAACATTGACTCTTAACGGTGACAAATGGAGGCTTCCGGATACTCATGAGATAAGATCTCTGGTTGACTACGGTACAGCTGATCCTGCAATTGACACAACTGCTTTTCCGGATACGCCGTCTGAATGGTTCTGGGGATCAAAAGCGGTTGGTCTTGATAATATAGGCCTGGGCCTGGAATCATCCTGGATAGTGAATTTTTACGATGGTTTCGTGGAATATACATCCAGGAACAATCTTTATAATGTTCGTTGCGTAAAAGCTAATTAAGGAGGATGTCATGAGAAAAAATAAAATAAATATTCTTTCCGTCCTGTTCTTCCTCCTGCTGATGTTTTCGTGGGATAATGCTTCGGCTCAATGTAAGAACTGTAGCTATGACGGAGCCTTAAACCCTTCCAATATTTATGTAAGACCGGCTTATGCTCCGGAATGGACAACTGTTCGGACCAATGATGTTGCAGGGCGTGACTATATGCTTTTTAACGTCACTAAGGGCGAGATCTACAGATGGACTACCTACGGTACTGAAGATGATGTTTCAGGTCTGGATGAAAAATGTGCAGATGATGATGATTGCCCGACAGGACAGGAATGTATCGGAATGACAGGAAGCAAAACCTGTGAGCTTGCATTTAATACACAGCTTACACTACTTGGTGATGCATGTGGACAGACAGGTACGTCACTGGCCTATAATCTGAACGGACTTTATAGAAATCAGTCAATGATCGAATGGAAGGCGACTTTCAGTGGAACAGTTTATCTTCTTGTAAACCAGTATGACTGTATGTCTTCCTGTGATCTTGATGGTCTGAACTGTCTGACAACCTCTGTCAAATGGCAGAGAATTGACTCCTCCAGCTGTTCTGAGTGTTCTTATCAGTATCCTACTTACTACATGCCTCCTGATCCTGAGCCTACTACTCCTGCAGGAGCATTCAGTAGTCCGACAAGTGCTCCCAGCTGGACGATTACCGCTGATGAGGATATGATCTCAGGGGAGTTTCAGACATTTACTGTTGAAAAAGGAAAGATCTACAGATGGACGACATGTAAATATCCGGCATTTTGTGACGGGAGTACTCCATGTCCGTCAGATTATACCTGTGATCTTGGAAATAATGTCTGTGTAAGTAACATTGATACACAGCTGACCTTATTCAGAGGAAATGCCACCGAAGGAAATTGTGGACAGTTCCTTAAATATTCTGATGATTCTCCGGATGTCGGTAACTGTCCTCCGGGTTCAAAACAGACGGTACTTGAGTGGCAGTCTGATTTTGACGGGAATGTTTCAGTTCTTCTGAACAAATACAACTGTTCGATCTGCGGAGAAAGTCAGAATCCGAACAATCCATGGGGACACTGTACTCTCAGCACACTGGAATGGCAGAGGTACGACTGTCATGAATGTATTGACGGCAAGGGAACTTTCACTCCTGATGGAGATCTCAATTCAGTGACTTCTCTTGAACACGGTGACTATATAAAGTTCAATCTTGAGAAAGGCGGTCAATATGTGTTCAGATCTGTTTCGAGTGATACAACTACCACTTTCACAGGCCTTCTGACTCTCAGGAAAGCCGATGGCTCAGCCTGTTACGGCGAGGTTCTTGCTCAGAGTACGCAGGTCAGTGGATCATACGTTCAGCAGATAGTTTTTACTGCTGTAAACAATATGACAGTTGAGCTGCTGATCTCTGGTGAGGACTGTTCTGCTGAGACAGGTAAGTCAGCTGAAGTCACCTATAAACAGATCTATGATCCGGATGGAAGATTCCATGAGTATAAAGATGATAATGAAGATATCTGGTACAACACGGTCTTTGATGAGAAGACTCAGACGGTTTTTTTCGATATTCAGGAGTATACAGATAACTGGCAGGATGCTATAGATTTATGTGAAAACTATGAGTTTACTGACATTGAGGGAGGCGGAACTGCATCTGACTGGTGGCTTCCGACGCTGAATTTTCTCTATCCTCTTGTAGATTTTAATCTTTATGATCCTGCGACATCGGCTGATATAGTTTCCTATGTTACAGATACTTCAGGAGAAGGCGGTAACTGTGGAGAGTGGAATGCCACTGAGCAGAGATGGGAACCTTCAAATGCTCTCTGCAGCGGTTATCCCAAGTATATATGCGGTGAAGAGTTAACATGTGTGAGGAATAACTGGTTCTGGAGTGCCACCACGGTATATGGCGCTGAGGAATTCGCATGGGGTGTCAACATGATGGACGGGCGCTCATACAGAGCTCTAAAATGGGATTATGACGGCACGAGCAGTACGGCATACCGTGTTCTCTGTGTTTCGGGAATATCCGCTTCCGGTGAATTTGATGCAAAACGGCCGGCTGAAGAGAAGATCTTTTCAGGCTGGGCATGTGATAAAAAGAAACC
>CAZTKP010000162.1:0-5746 GCA_964614215.1 uncultured Spirochaetales bacterium
AACATCACAGAAGTTGATGCTCCGGATCTGTTCGGTATAAGTGAAGCAGAGGACAGCTACTGCCTTTATAATGATGGAACATTTATTCTTGGAGGAATTGAAACGGATGACGTCTGTGTCCCATTTACCATTCCTCAGTATCACACCTATTCAGTTGGATCAACTGTTTATACTCTTGCAGGATCAGGAACTAAACTCGCTGTCGGAACGGGAAACGACGTAAAGATCTACGATATTACAGATTCTTTAAATCCTATTCTTGTTCACACTCAGAATGTTTACGGCCCTGCATCCGACATGATTGTCTACGAAGACACACTTATCGTCGCTGTGGAGAATGGTGTTGATACAATTAATATGAATGACTACACTTATGCTCATACAGCAACATACGGAACAACGAAGGCTCTTGAGCTTTACAATGATAAACTCTATGTAGGTGACGGACAGGGCATCAAGGTTTATGATCCGAGTCCACTTACACTTATTCAACAGCTCAACACAAGCGGTGATGTAGCACAGCTTGATATCATTGACGGAGTTATCCACACATTCGAGTGGGCGGGACTGAAAAGATACGACGCTCAAACACTTGCATCTATCCAGACGGATTCATATTATGTTTACGAACCGGAAACTTATGTGTATGACGGAACACTTTATATTTACAAGAACAACTCTACAGTTGCTCTTTCGTTCAGTGGAAGTTCCGTTACGGATACACTTTACACAGGAGATGAGATTGAGCTTAGGAACCATTACTCTTCTGGCAGTTATACATACTTCCCGGAAGGAAACGGTTTAAGGATAAGCACAATTGAAGAAGATCCTGTGGCTATATGCGGAAACGGACATCTTGAAACAGGTGAGACATGTGACAGCAGTTCAATGGCATGCACGGCTCTTGATCCTGATTACGACAGTGGCACTGCTTATTGTAATTCATCCTGTAACGGTTACAATGAAGACAACTGTGAAATTGATGACGGTTGGTAGAAACAACAGAAGATGTTTTTTATGGGGGGGCGGATATAGCATTCGCCTCCTTTTGAAAGGAGCGATTTATGTATAGAACATTATTATCTGCATTGTTTTCATTATTATTATTCTGGTCGTGCACCTCATGCAGTGAAAACAAACCTCAGAACGATCAGGTTCCCGTTGACAACGACCTGAATTCTCAGACTGATACAGAAATCCCTGAATCTGACAAAGACAATGACGGAGATGAAGGTACTGATGATGACATAGATGCTGCCACTGATTCCGATGCAACAACAGACACAGAAAACGACTCTGAAGCTCCGGATGTTGATATGTACTGTCCTTATCCTTATCAGGCGAACTATCCGTATTACAGAGAAGATGGTACAATTCATTTCTGCCGTCCGTGTGATACACCTGATGAATACGATCCGCAGTGTGTTAAGTCATTATGGAAAGATCTTAACAAAGAGGTGTATGACATCTTTATGGCAGGTGGTTTTGAGGACAACGACTGGATACAGGAATGCTATCCATGGCCCTGTGAATGGAATGTTCCATCACGTACTGCGGAATGCAATACTGGCCTTGAGCCACGAAGCTGGGCACATTCTTTCAATGGTTACTATAAAAGATCCAATATGGATAATGGTAAGATCATGTTTCATACATATAATTACAGGATAAATGATGTAGGACAGTATAAGTCGATTTCTCCCGGGTCAGGGTTTCAGGGTGTGCGGGCAGTAATGTATGATATTGAAACAGGTAAATATACAGTCATAGGTCCATCAGGTTTCCCTGCTTACATGAATGGGCATATAATTATAGATGCTTATTATACGGTTGATAAAAAGCCTAAAAGTGTACTGGTAGATGTTGTTCCGTATAAGGAATCATATAAATACGGTGTTCTGTTTACAGATGAGGATATGTCCGTTACTTTGGATACAGCTCCTTTTATCACAGATAAATGGACTGTCATGGATGTTAATCATTATGATGGGAACGATGGCTTAGTTGAAACGGGAACCCGCTCTCTTGTTTATTCCGAAACAGGAAAATGGAAGTGGACTACATTGGCTAAAGGTATGACTGATGGGAAAGCAGGCGGGATATCTGTTTCCGGAGACAATGTCCTTTTTTATCATTATGGAACGAATGCCACCTGGCTCTGTGATCTTTCAAAAAATCCTCAGAAGATAGAAGACTGTAAAAAGGTCGGCAGAGAGGGAGAGCTTGCAGGCTTTGCCAAATTTGATAGAGATAATCCTAATAGAGTTATATACCGTTCAATGGTAGAGGGCGGTGGTAGTTCACCAAACAAACATGTCATTCTTGATATTTCAAAGGACCCCTGGAAGATAGAAAGGGAGTTCACTATTCCGATGACTGAAACAGCAGGTCTGGCTCTGCAGCTTGAACAGGTCCGTTCAAATGTTCTTCTTTATCAGGAAGTATTCGTTATGGATGCAAGCGGATATCAGGAAGATGGCAAACTCTGTTTTTATCGCCTTGACACAGAAAAAGTTTACTGCTCCAAGCTTATAGGAGATAGTACAGATTACGGACATGGGCATTCTTCATTTGAAGGGAAGTATCTTTTCTGGCAGCCTTCGTATTCTTGGGGATACATTTTAAGAGATATGGAATGTTACTGTGAAAAAGAAGGTGTCTGTCCATACGAGGGAATGGGTGGATTCCCTTCTGTAGGCGTTGGTAATTGAAAACAGTAAGAAAGTCCGGGTCCTTTTGAAGAATAGCTCAAATCTGAACTTTTAATAGCAGATCCTTTTTAAAGTCATATTCACTGCTTATGATTTCATTTGAAAAATCATAGATACCGCCGAGATTGATATGTTCCCATGCAACAACTGACCGGTTCTTAATCGTTTTGATCAGGATCTCTTTCTGTTCGTCTGTTTTTGCTTCTGAAATAAGTTTTGTGAGATACGCATAATTCCAGCAGATTATTGAATTTTCAATAAGCCGTTTACAGGCATCCGCTATAAGCTGCTCTTCTTTTCCGGCATATCTGAATTCCCTGTTTTTCCTGTGAAAAACCGCTTTAGCAAGCTTGTTAGAACATTCAACTTTGTTAAGCATTTTCTGGATCTGTTTTCTGAGGTCGACATCGTCAACATACTTAAGCAGAAACAGGGTTTTGATTATTTTACCGAATTCCTTCAGTGCCCTGTAAAGCGAATGCTCCCTTGAGTATGAACTGAGTCTTCTGAACAACTGTGAAGCTGTCACCTCCCTTGTTCTGAGAGTGGATATCATCCGTAATATTCCATCCCAGTTTTCTTCAATGAGTTTTGTGTTTATTTTTCTGTTAGGAACAATTTTATATCCGAGTTTTTTAACGTTCGCAACGTAGTCAAAACTATAGAGATACTGCTTTTTGAAGTCTGCTATTCTGGGAGCGAAAGATATACCCAGAAGATGTGTCACGGCAAAAATGATCTCATTGTACCCGTGAGTATCCGTTGAATGAATATCACTCTGAACAACCTCATTATGAAGAAGTCCGTCAATTGTATAAGCGGCCTCCCTTTCTGCAGGACTTATTACCGTTGAATAAAAGAGTCTGTATGAATCATCTATAAAGCTGTTAATGACAAGACCGTCATTCATCCCGAAATATTTAAATGATTTGTTAGCATAGACGGAATCAACTTTTGAAAGAAATTTCTGACCGTCACTTGCTGTATGGGTTCGGTCCCTTTTCTTTTTAAAAAGTCCTGACAGTTCAAATTCCCCCATGAGAGAAATGATTTTACGGTTTGCATTCTGAATATTGTCAAGAGTAAATCTTGTTTTAACAGCATTGTTGAGCTTGTTTGTCTTTATCCCTTTTGAAAGCTTGGCTATTTCATTTATACCTATGTTGCATCCGTAACCAAGAATTCCGGCAATAATGGTTCTGTGATCCAGGGCGCTTCTGCCGTATTTGTAATCACTTTCAAATGAATTCAAGAGTCCTGTCATTTTGTGAACAGTTAAAAGAACTTCATAGATCGAGACATACTCATTTTGCGGAAACAGCTCTATAATGTCTTCCGGAACCTTTTTAGCTTCGTACCGCTTGAGTATGAGTTTCCCGTTTTTGTCTATTCTAATGTAATCATTTTCTTTGTTTTCAATGTTTCTGTTTGTGATGTGGTACTGGTTTTTTAATAAATACTTTAAATTCTTTTCAACGTCAGACCAGTTCTCAAATCCGGAGAGTCCTGATCTTTCAAGATATTCTATCTTCTTTTTTTCCCAGATATCCGGCAGAATGAGATAATCTTCAAAAGCTCTGTAATCATAGGAATGAACAAGATTCAGTGCTCCCGACTTTATTCCGTTTGATACTTTTATAAAAAGAAGGATCTTGTACAATGAAACTCTGATCTTGTGGTCAGCACTGAAAAGAACTTTAAGTTCCCTGTTGTCAAATATTTCAAGCGGAGCGTTTGAATCAATCTTTCCTGATCTTTTCTGGAAATAATTCGTTACCTCCAGCAGACCACTGTCTGATGTCTCCTGATCGAATGTGAAATGTCTGATAATAGCCGACACTTTACCCTGAAGTTTTCTGGATCGGGATTCAAGTGAATCATAATAATCCGCATTACTGTTAATTCTGCGGATCTCTCTGTTGGCCCGAGCAAGATGTCCCGTGATTTCCCCGTCTCTTATACTGTCCTGTTCAAGGATCAGTATTGCCGCTTCGATCTTTTTGACCGGAGAGGATGCAGGATCATACATAACCTCTTTTATAGCTGCCAGAGACTGCTTTTTAAAGACCAGTCCATCAGCCACATTTTTGATTAATTCCTTTTTTGACATTTTGTTGTCAAACAACTGGTCTTTTTCATCTTTCTCCCCGGAATTTCTGCTCTGCTGAACTACTTTGTTAACTTTAAGTACAAGCATGTCATTGAGTTCATAGAAACTGTTTACAATAAAGGAAATGAGATAGAGAAACCTATTTTCATCTCTTCTGCTGATCTGAAATACCTGTGATCTGGAAACAGCATCAGCATAGTATTTTATAGACTCTATGGTGATTCCAGTGTTCTTAAGGATCGGTCTGATTGTATTGAAGAGTCTCTCAAGATGCTCATAATCTTTAACATTATCCTTTATTTTGCCCGCTTTTATTGAATGGCTGTGATTTTTAAGGGCTGTAAGCGTATATCTGTCCAGATTGTTTTCGCCATCCTCCTTTTCAAAAAGATTGTCAATAACTGCCTTTTCATCTTCTGTTAGTGCTTCATTTACTGTTCTTACCAAGTCTCTTTCATAATTCTTTAAAGAATCCGTGATGATTTCAGCAAGCATGTTGTATGAAGGAACCTGTATCTTTTCTGTTTGAAGGAAGTCGACTAGAGACATGAATATCAGGCGGGGTTTCTGCTGTCTTAAAGTCAGAAGAGCAGCTTCTTTTACAAGCAGTTCCTTCATGGAAGGTGTAAACTTCCTGAACTCCATTTCCTCTAAAATGACCTCCTGATGCCTTTCAGAAGTTGTGTACTTGTAATCAGAAACATTTACAGACTCCTTCTTCAGATTAAGGCTTCTGGAGACATATTCTATGTCATTCTGTTTGAATTTGCTTTTTCTGTAAAACTTGTTTACCGCTCTGAAATACCCGAGCTGTAGCACAAACCCAACTTTGTTTGTCGGATTAGGAAAAGTTTTTATTGTCTCCAGCACCCATTTATGGATAGAAAATACCCTTTTCCTATCTTTGCTTGAAAGGTCTGGTGGA
>CAZTKP010000163.1:0-5746 GCA_964614215.1 uncultured Spirochaetales bacterium
GGCGGAATAAATACTATCTCGAACTGATCGATTTTCTTAATTTTCACTGTTCCATTGTAGACAACAAAACCTTTTTTCAGTCCATTTGTCCGGAGGAATTCTATCATCTGAAAAAGTGATTTATCCGTGATCTTTGTTCCCGACTTCACCTCTATAGGGATGATATTTCGTCCTGTTCTCACTACAAAATCAAGTTCGCTTGACGACTTATTGTTGTTTTTAAAAGATGTCACCGCTCTTGCTGATCCGGCATAACTCACAAGTTCCTGGCAGACCATGTTTTCAAAGAGCTGTGCGGATGTTTCACTGCCAGCTAGAGTCACAGACATTCCACGGGTAAGAAGAAAATTCATTATACCGGTATCAAAAAGGTATTTCTTTGAACTGTAACCTTTTTTGGTCGTGTTCTGAATTGTTTCATATTCAAGTGTATAAACGAGATGCCAGGATCTCAAAGCCTCAAGTAATTTAGGAAGCACTACTCTATACGCCGGAGAATCAGTCGAAAGGATTGTGCTGTTCGTTGTAGGAAACGCAACATGTCTGCCTATTGTTTTTAGACAATGCTCAAGCAGAGATCCATATTGAACCGTTCGGCTCCTCTCGACTCCTTCCTCATTCAGAAAACGGTCTGCATCGCGATAGAAATTGTTAACAAGCGACTCAAAAAGAACCAGATAGTCACCTTTATTCTCAAAAGCACGAACTACTCCGGGAAGTCCACCCACTGAAAGAAAAAGCTCAAATTCACTCATCAAAAGTTCATGTATTTCCTTCTGAACAGGCTCCGAAATCTGAGAAATCAGTTCAAGATAGCTCTCCTTATTCCTGAATCTGAGAAATTCGACAAAATTTAGCGGTCTTAAAATGAATTCGATAACTCTTCCAGTCGGCATAGGAATATTATCTCTAAAAAGACGGGAAAGGATCGAACCGGAAAAAATAACTCTCTGGTTTTTCCATACCCGATGCATCTGCATAATGAATTTTCCAAGATTATCCCCGGCCTGAGCTTCATCAATTATCAGAATTTTGGAATTATCCGGTCTGAAGCCGTAAGCAGAATTTAAAAAGAACTCAAACTGTTCAAAAGTTGCTGCACTTTTAATAAGTTTTGTGTTTTGAGATTCATCCCAGAGATTAATTATCAGCTTTTCCCTGTCTGTCTTTATGTTCTCCAAAATTGAACTTTTACCCGTCTGCCTGGCTCCTGATAAAAGAATAAACTGATCGTTTGCCGAATCCAGATGTTTTAAAATATCCTTTTCCATATCTCTTTTAACGTACATCCCGACCTCCTTAAAAAGCACTCTTGAATCAATTATCTCCGAATTTATGTATAAAATCAACATAATTTCGGCCGAATTTGTGTATTTTAAGCACATAAATTCGTCCATAATGGCAAAAAAGTTAGAAGTTCATCTTTAATCAGGTAGAAAAATGTGGAATCTATTTCACAGGAAGATAAACACTGAAGGTTGAGCCTATTCCTTCATCACTTTCAACTTCAATAGTTCCGCCATGCTGCTCAACGATTGAAAAACAGGAGGCAAGTCCGAGTCCTCTTCCGTGCATCTTTGTTGTAAAGAAGGGATCGAAAATTTTCGGAAGTACGGATTTAGGAATTCCTTTTCCGTGATCTTTAAAGGACACTCTGACGTAATCACCTTCTGGAAGAAGCTTTCTCTTGTTGGCAAATCTGCAGTTCTCAGCACTTATTTCAATATCACCGCCATCAGGCATAGCTTCAATAGCATTTGTGACTATTCCGTCAAAAACAAGTCCTATCTTCCCCTTATCTATCCAGGGATTCTTCAGATCACTTTTAATATCAAAAACCGGGTTAACTTTCGTTTTCCCCAGAAAAAGTTTGATCCGCTTCTGAAAGAAAGGAAACAGCTCGGTCTCTCTACAGACAGGAGCACCACCTTTTGAGAAGGTAACAAGCTGCTCTGTCAGTTTCTGGGCCATATCGGCACCGGCAAGAGCTTTTTTAAGATAATCCCTTACCTTCTGATTCTCAGCGGCATTTCTTGCAAGTTCGGCATAACCTGAAACTGCACTCATTATGTTATTGAATTCATGTACAATTCCACCGGCAAGAATGCTGAGCGACTCCATTTTCACACTCTGAAAAGCGGCCTCAGTCAACTTTTTTAACTCTGTTATATCCCTGACCGTTATAAACGCTCCGACATCTTTACCCTTATCTGATTTTATGCCGTGAGACTGGATCTCAAAAACTTTCGGCTGATCTTCAACTTCTAGCACTACTTCTCTTTTATAGGATTTTTTCTCTAGAACACTTCTTGGAAGATTGATCCTGTCGCAGATAGTTTCGAAGGGTTCTGAATACCTTATTTTTTTCAGCCCGATAAGTTTAAGAAAAGATCCATTGTGATCCACTATTCGATTTCCGGCATCTATTACAACAATTCCCTCTTCGATTCTTTCAAGCACCAGAGCCCTTGATATAGGTGCGGCTATCACTTTACTGAAAGGGCGAAGTGCCAGTGAGAGAAAAAAGATAGACATCCACATCGTGGCAGGGGAAAGATCGATCTTTATCCACGGAAAAACATTAAAAACCACCAGAACAGTACTTATCCACGGAATAAGAACGGCAAAAACCATCAACGCCATTTTCAACTCAAGGTCTTTTTTCACATTAAGGATCTGTCTTATAAAAAGAACTGTACCAATAAGCATAAATATATTGTTGTGTGCATAGGCGAACCAGAAGACAGGACCGTATTTCAGTTCAAGATAAGGGAAAACCCCCGAACTGTTTAAACTGATCTCGGGAAAAACATACTTTGTCAGACCGGGGATCCATATCATAAGAAGAATTATTACAGCAGGCGTAAAAACAGCATAGATGAGATTCCTTTTTAAGAAATATCCCCGCCCCATGTATACAAGTGACAGGATAAACCACAGAACAGGTAATGTTATCAACCCGATATATTCCACCTTCAGCCAGAATATCTTTATATCTCTGGCTACAAATATGTTTTCAAGAAAATTTCCTCCGGTCCACAGCAACGCTCCACCCATCAGCAGCAGAAGCACCTTTGTAAGAACATTTGAAGTGACTTTGTGGAAGTAGATTATCATCCCGATCGTGAAAATACTTCCGACAAGCGAAGGTATGAACTGCGGAGAAAATGTCGTCATCTACTACTCTCTTTAAGCCATTCAAAATGATCTTTAAAAGTCTGTTTCATCGGTCTCGGGGCAAAACCCAGCTCTTTTTTTGCCTTTTCTGAAGAGGCTCTGAGGTCACTTTTTAAAATTCTTGCACTGTCGCGTGTTATGACGGCTTCCTTTCCTGTCGCCTTATAGAAAAATTCAGCAAAAAAACCGACAGAGTACATCAGCCAGTAAGGCAGCTTGATCTTCGGTTTTTTCTTTCCGGTAACATCTTCAAGAATGGACATCATCTCATCGTTGGTCGCATGATCTGCAGTAAGAAGATAGACCTCGCCCTTTTTTCCTTTTTCAGCGGCAAGAAGAATACCCTCTGCAACATCTCTAGCGTCAACCCAGTCAAAACCGCCGTAACCGGGATAAGCCGGAAGTTTGCCCTTATAAAAATCCATTATCATCGTTCCCATCTGGCTAGGTTTGAAATCATTAGGACCGATAACACCCACCGGACAGACAGTACACACATTAAGTCCGTCCTGTGCCTCTTTCTGAACGATCAGAGAAGCCTCAGCCTTGGTCACACCGTATTCAAGCATAGCTTTTTCAGGATTAAACCCCATCTCTTCTGTGGCGATCACACCTTCTCCCGGATCGCCCAGAGCTTCGATCGAACTGACATGAACAAGTTTTTTAACATTGTTCTTTTTTACAGCTTCAAGAACGTTCTTCACACCCTCGACATTGACCTTTCTAAGCTTTTCGATGATGCCGGGAGTTATCGAGATCCATGCGGCAAGATGAAGAACTGTGTCAACTCCTTCAAACATTGCATTTAGTGATTCGATATCGTTCACATCACCCTTGTATGCTTCAAAATCCAGCCCTTCTAGAGCTTTTTTTATGTTCGTCGGATCGTGAACAAGAATTCTCGGCTTGATTCCCTTTTCATTAAGTATTCTGACAAGATTGTTTCCCACATGTCCCGAAGCACCCGTAATAGCGATCATTTTTCCACCTCAAAAAACAGTTCTGTATAGTTTAACATCATCAATATATACACCAGCTTTAGCATAGCCGTTATCAGCATGAAGAATAAATGAAAGGTTGAGCTCTTTAACTTCCCCTGAAGTAAGACTGATTTCTTCAAGTGAGCCATAAAACGGAGAATAGGTGTCTGCCGCACTCTTTCCTCTAAGGCCCGGATCAGTTTGAGCTGTAGAGTTCATATAGTAAATTCCGAAAATATCGGCTCCGTCTCCTACTGTCATAGCAAGTGAATTGACAAGAACCGCATTATTCTCTTTCAATGTTACTGTCATGCCGCACTGAGGATCATTGTAGTCCTCCAAGCCCACATAAGCATAGAACTCAAGATAAACCTGATCATGCTCTTCAAATGTAAAGTTATCAACCATTCTTGCCGAATAGGACTGACTCTCAAGATGCTCTCCGGTAAGACCTGTTGCAAGAACATTTGAACCACTGTGTGCTGAAGTTATTTCATAACCGTAACCGTTGTAGTTCGGCACCCCGACTTCCCAGTTGTTCATAAGCGTCCAGTCCGCACTTCCACTTTCAAAATCATCATCTACTATCATCTCGAAATGGAACTCCATGGTCAGGTCTTTCGCCCCGAATACACTTGCATCCGAATACTCGGAAGTACCTTTTATCATGATCTCATAAGTCTTATCCTGAGCAAATTGTGTGTCCGGAGTGAACTTCACCGTGTTTTCAGTTCCATCACAGGTTATTGCACCTGTAACTTCAGAAGAGTCCGAAGTATCTGTGATCTTGAAATTCGCTGTATTATCAAAAGCATTCGCCGAACCGTCACAGAGAGGAGCCTTTGTCAGAGGAACTACGACTTTGTAAAAATTCGCAATCGGATAGATGTCATATACAACTGTATGAAAAGTCCATTCGTGACCGCCTTCTGTCGTCATGACATTCCCCGCAGTATCTTCGACCCCGTCAAGAACCTTAACTGTATACTCTGTATCAAGCTCAAGTGTAAGATCCCATTCAAAAACTGTATCATCTTCTGTAATTGTCGGTGTTTCCATCACTTCTGTGCTGTTAAGACTGATTTTAACTGTCTCAGGTTTCACAGTCTCATTGAAAACAACCTTTATCTTTTTATCCAGTCTGACACTGTTTCCTGTTGGCTGACAGTCATCTTTTACAACTTCAGGAGGTAGATTATCGAGAGTTTCAAAATACCAGTTCTTTGACTGTGACATGACATTTCCGCTTAGATCTTCTATAACAGCACCCTTAACTGTAACTTTATATCTAGTATTACTGTCCCAAGTCTGTGTATAAGAAACAACCGGATTATCTTTTTCACAAGTAACGGTTATTGAGGCATCGTCAATGGTGATAACATCTGCTGCGGTAACGGTGGAACATTCGACAGGTTCTGAAAATTCTATCTCAAGTACTTTATCAAGAGCCACATCCTTTTCATTTTCTGCAGGCTTAACAGACAGGATCTTAGGAGAAATATGGTCATCTCCGGTATTGCCGGTATCTCCTGTGTTGCCGGTATCTCCTGTGTTGCCGGTATCTCCTGTGTTGCCGGTATCTCCTGTGT
>CAZTKP010000164.1:0-5719 GCA_964614215.1 uncultured Spirochaetales bacterium
ACGAAAGAGTTCCTGTGAACTGATCCGTATCTGACGAACTCTGCATTTTCAAGTCCCGGAAGTTGTCTGAACACTCTTTTCTGTTCACTTTGCCGCATCCTGGACTGACATCCTACAAGATTGAGAACTGACTTCTCTTTGTTTTCTGCTCGAAGCTGAACAACTGCCCAGGGTCTTCTGCCTTCCACTTCAAATCCGACAGGTCTGAAAGTCCCGAAACTTAAGGTTTTCATTCCTCTTTCAGCCAGAACTTCAATGGGCATGCACCTTTCAAAAAATTCCGGCTTTTCAATTGAACTCCACGGGATCTTTTCGGCATTCACGAGCTCATTTATAAAGTTCTCATACTGCTCCTTATTAAGCGGAATATTGAGGAAATCAGGATCTCCCTTTCCGTATCTTGAGCCCCAGAAACATTTACTTTCATCGATACTTTCTCTTGCTATCAGAGGAGCGATCGCATCGTAAAATGAACCCTTGGAACCTGAGATGCTTTCAAGCATTTTTTTATCAGTAAGCGGACCTGTTGCAACTACATAAAGATCTGAAGGGAACTTTGCTTTAAGTTCATTTATATCTTTAACACGAGTTCCCGTAACATATTCAATTAATTCGCTTTCACCAATAAGATCCGAAACAGAATCTGAAAGTTTCTCCCGGTTTACGGCAAGGCTTGCACCAGCCGGAACTGCATGTTCTCTGGCCTTTTTCAGAAGCACCGAGCCCATAACTTCCATCTCCTGTTTAAGCAGATAACTTCCTGTGGAAGGAGCCTCTGATTTGAGTGAATTTGAGCAGACTAACTCAGCAGGACCCGAACTTGTGTAAACTTCATCATTGATGAATTCCGGCTTACTTTCAACTAAGGTGACTTTATGACCTGAAGCGGATAGCTTGAGTGAAGCTTCGCAGCCGGCAAGACCGGCCCCGAGAACTGTTATTTTCATTTCTGTTTGTGACCACACATCTGACAGACTTTACCTGAACGCTTTTTCTCTACAACGTAGGTTGCTCCGCACTTTTCACATTTCTCACCAACAACCGGCGGATACCAGCTTACAAAGTCACATTCAGGGTATTTTGTACAACCGTAGAAAAGTTTTCCGCGTTTTGAACGTTTCTCAACGACTTCGCCATCGCATCCGTCCTTGGGACATTTACCTACCGTCTTTTCTTCACGGATAATTGTCTTACACTTAGGATAGGCGCTGCATGCTTTGAATTCTCCGTATTTTCCTTTTTTCATGACAAGCGGACTGCCGCATTTCGGACAGGTCTCATCAAGCACTTGTTTTTCCACAGGCTGTGTGTCAACAAGTCTGATCTTATCGTCAACTTTCTCAAAAGAACCTGCAAAATCACAGTCAGGATACTGGCTGCATGAAAGGAAGGGTTTGTTGCCCTTCTTTGACCATCTCAGAACAAGCTTCTTTCCGCATTTAGGACATGGATCTTCTGCATAAATTCGCTGTTTTCCGTCCTTTTTGACCTTAGTTATACTTTCATCAAGAGATTTTGAGAACCAGTCATAGAAATTCTGAACAATATCAAGCCAGTCTTTTTCGCCCTCTTCGATAAGGTCAAGATCATCTTCCATCTTTGCGGTAAAGTTTATGTTTATGATCTCGGAAAAGAACGAATGAAGCGTCTCTGAAACTAGCTCCCCGAGATCTGTCGGCTGCAGTGCACCTCTGGGTTCTTTCATTCTCTGAACATAATTCCTCAGAACTATCTGACGGATAATAGCAGCATAAGTTGAAGGTCTTCCCACGCCCTTTTCCTCAAGTTCCTTAACGAGGCTTCCTTCTGTGAACCTTGGAGAAGGTTTTGTGAAATGCTGCTCATCGACTATCTTGTCGAGATTAAGCTCATCGCCTTCATTAAGTTCCGGAATTATTTCATCTTTTCCGTTTCTCTTATAGACTTTTCTGTATCCGTCAAAAACCTGTACGCTGCCGTACTTTCTTAACTGATATTTTCCGCTCTCATCAGTTACAGTAACAGTTGTACTGTCGTAAACAGCTTCATTCATCTGGGTTGCTACAAAACGTCTCCAGATTATCGTATAGACATTAAGCTCCTCTTTTGTGAGAAATCTTGAAACTCTGTCAGGAGTAAGCGCTACATTGGTTGGCCTGATAGCTTCGTGTGCATCCTGAGTCCTGCCTTTTTTATTTGCAAATATCCTGGTCTTTTCTGAAAGATATTCCTTACCGAAAGTTCCCGAGATAAAATCTCTGCATGAACTGTTCGCACTTTCTGAGATTCTGAAAGAGTCCGTTCTCATGTATGTGATAAGACCTGTGGCTCCTTCATCGCCAAGTTCCTTTCCTTCGTAAAGTGCCTGTGCGACTCTCATTATCTTTTCTGCAGTATAGTTGTAGAGTCTTGATGCTTCCTGCTGAAGGTTACTTGTATTGAGAGGAGGAAGCGGCCCTTCCTTTCTCTGTTTCTTTTCAATGGAGATCACCTTGTAAAGTTTTGATGCTTCAAGATCGGCCTTGATCTTTTTAGCCTGTTCCTCATTTTTAACCTCGGCCTTCTTTCCTTCGATCTTATCCAGAAGAACTTCGGACACATCCTGCTTTTTGAAGTTGGCTTTTATCGTCCAGTATTCTTCAGGGATAAAGGCTCTGATCTCTTTTTCCCTGTTAACGACCATCTGAAGCGCAACAGACTGAACCCTTCCTGCACTCAGACCCTTCTTGATGCTTCTCCACAGAAACGGTGAAAGTTTATATCCCACAACTCTGTCGAGTATTCTTCTTGCCTGCTGGGAGTTATAGAGGTTGTCATTGAGCTTTACAAATTCCTGTACTGCTTTTATGACACCGGTCTTGGTTATTTCATGGAAAAGGACACGTTTTACGTCCTTACCCTCAAAAAGAGATGCTATGTGATAGGCAATCGCCTCTCCTTCACGGTCAGGGTCAGCTCCGATGTAGATCTCTTCCGCAGATTCTGCTTCCTTTTTAAGCTGCGCTATGATCTTTTCCTTACCGGGAATAACCTCATATTTAGGTTTAAATCCGTTCTCGATATCCACCCCAAGTCTTTTTGCCGGCAGATCTATGATGTGTCCCATAGACGCAATAACTTTAAATCCGCTAAGATACCTTGATAGTGTTTTTGCCTTGGTTGGAGATTCAACAATTAGAAGTTTCATGGTCATCCTCTACTTAATTTATAAACTTTGCCAATATCTTCAAAAATAAGATCTTTCATTACAAGTGACAGTAAAAGTGCAGGAAGCTCGGAAGTTGAAAATCCCGAAAGTTCCGCTATATCGTCAAAAAGGACTCCTTCACTGACATTTTTAATTATCGTAAAAACCTTTTCCTCGTCTTCTTCAAGCTTAATGTTCCTTATTTCAGCTAAATTCGGGATTTTTCTCTGAACGACCTTTCTGCCCAGTATCTCATCAAGCCTGTCCAGATCATAAATAAGTTCCACGCCTAAATCGTTCTCATGTTTTTTAAGAAAAGCATAGTTGCCTGCAAAAAGAGGGTCATCTATTTCACCGGGAAGGATGAGAACTTTCTTTCCGAACTCTCTTGCAAGTCTCGCGGTGATGAGACTGCCGCTTTTCTCTGAGGCCTGAACCACGACCAGCACCGAGCACAGTTTTGCCACAACTGCATTTCTGATGGGAAAATTTTGTCTTTTGGGAGGAGTTCCCGGTTCAAACTGTGAAAGGAGCGCTCCGTTTCTTGTTATCTCATCGGCAAGTCCCACGTTCTCTTCAGGATAGATCATATCGAGACCTGTTCCTAAAACCGCGATCGTCCTTCCGCCGTGTTTGATAGCTCCTCTATGTGATTCCGTGTCTATTCCTCGGGCAAGTCCGCTCACAACTGTTTTCCCGTTCCTTGCCGCTATTTCAGCCACTTTTCCAGCCATCTTTATTCCGTAAAGAGTAGGTTTCCTGGTCCCTACGACCGCAACTCCTCCGGCATCCTCTTCTTTCAGATCACCAAGGATGTGAAGAGGAAGTCCTATCCTCGGATCACAGTTTAAAAGTCTATCCGGGTGCATGCTGTTGTGATCTTCCAGTCTTATCATGCCAGATTCTCCAGAAATTCCTTCATCTCCATTATCTGATCATCGGGAGTAGATGCTCCCGCAGTAAGACCGACTGTCTTCATTTTTTTAAGAGTTTCAATATCTTGGGTCGTAAAATCTTCAGGCTTTTCAACCCAGAAAGGATTTTTATTCCCTGCACTTACGACCTGAAAAAGTTTTGACGTGTTTGAAGAGTTCTTTCCACCCACAACAACTATTGCATCAACTCTTGAAGAAAGCTCTCTGGCAGAATCCTGACGTTTAAGAGTCGCAGTGCAGATGGTCTGAGATACATCTACCTGTTTCCTGTCACAGGTTTTCTTTATCTCTTTTATCAGCTTTTCGTAGTTTCCGGGCCTTGATGTGGTCTGAGCAACAACAAAAACTTTATCATGTTCTTTAAGGAACTTCTCTAACTTATCCTTTGTTTCATCACAGAGGTTTGGAGAAACAACAAGGAAAGGTCCGTTGATCCTCGATGTGATCCCTTCAACTTCGGAATGATTTGCATCACCCATCACGACTACGGCAATTCCCTGAGATGATCTTTTCTCAACAAGCTGATGTATTCTTTTGACGTAGGGACAGGTCGTATCGACAATTTCAAGAGCCTTATTCTCTTCAAGTCTGTCCTGGGCCTGTTTAATGACTCCGTGACTTCTTAAAACAACAACACCTTCATGCGGAGTTCTTTCGACATCGACAACTTCAACTCCTTTCTGTGAATATCTTTCAACGACTCTCGGATTATGGATAAGCGGACCGAGCATAACGACTTTTTCATTATTTTCAGTCGCTTTTTCAACTGACTCCTCAAGCAGTTCCAGCGCTCTTCTCACACCGAAACAGACGCCTGCATATTCAGCTACAATAACTTCCATACAGTCAGTTCTCCACGATCTCTTGAGCTTTTTCAACAATAAAATCAGCTGTCTGAGCGAGGTTCATTTCAGTATTGTCAAGCAGGACTGCATCATCGGCCTGTTTAAGAGGCGCGATCTTTCTTTCACTGTCCTGTTTGTCACGTTTCTTTATTTCTTCGATCAATTCTTCAAGACTTATTTTCACACCTTTTTTCTCCAGATCACCAAGTCTCCTCTGAGCACGATTCTTCGGGGAAGCTGTAAGAAAGATCTTAAGTTCGGCATCCGGCATTATCACTGTACCGATGTCTCTTCCTTCCATAACCACTCCGCCCTGCCTTCCGAACTGTTTCTGAAGTTCAAAGAGAGCTTCCCGGACAAATGGAAGCGCTGAAGAAGTGCTCGCAAGCATGCTTACTTTCTCGGTTCTGATAAAGGAGGTGATATCCTCACCGTTGAGATAGACATGATTAAGACCGTCGATCATCTTAAAGCTCACATCGAAATCTTTGAGGATGTCTCTGATCTTATCTTCTTCTTCGATCTTCACATTCTTCTCGCCCATTGCATAAGCCACGCTCCTGTATATCGCACCTGTGTCGATATAGGAGTATCCGAGTTTTTCAGCAACCAGCATGCTTACACTGCTCTTTCCCGCTCCCGCCGGGCCGTCAATGGCGATTCGAATCTTTTTCATGGTGACACCTCCAAAAAAACTTTCGGGATTATAGCAACCACTTAAAGAAAATCAAGCACTACATTATACTATTTTTTATTACTCTAAAGAGTAAAAA
>CAZTKP010000165.1:0-5651 GCA_964614215.1 uncultured Spirochaetales bacterium
TTCCCTGTCTGACCGCCCATGCATTCTCATCCTGCGTCATCTGGAACTTTTCTCTAAAATATTCGTAGAGAATTTCCTGGATCTCAAGCGGATTATCCATGCTTACAAGTGGTCGCCAGTATTCAACGTTGTTACTCTTGAAAAAGTCATTTTCCCTTGTGAAAACCGCGTTTACAACTTCAGGAGTTCCCATCTGAATTACACATGCGTTGTTCCCGAGAGTGTTTTTTACAGAAGAGTGAAGATGAGTAATTATCGGAAAGCAGATGTGAGTGCAGTCTGTTTTTTCAATGAGATCATGAATATGCGCAGGTGCAACTTTTGCAGGAAAACACGGATCAATAGCTCCCCATTTGTTTCCTCTGTCCCAGAGTTCCGGAGTAGTGTAGTCGCTGTAGACAACTTTCATGCCCAGAGACCTGAAATAGCTTGAAAAGAAGGGCGTGTAGAGATACATATTGAGAACCTTGGGAATTCCGATCACCATCTCTTTTCTTTTTTCAATGATCTTAGTTCCTGAAGCTCTGAAAGTTTCTCCAGTATACTCACGAAGCTCACTTTCAGGATAGTATTCACGCTGATGAATTTTCTCGCCGTTTGTCGGAGTTTCTTCAATATCAAAGTCTGAAAAGACAAGCTCAGCAGCCTCATCAACAAGGTTTCTAACACTTTCAAGCTTTGTGTTGCGTTCTTTTTCAAGTTCACGCATATTCTCAGCACTGTCAGCCATTCCCCTTTCACACTGATAGCCTGAAATAAATCGGACATCTCTTCCGTCAGCAGTTTTAATATCAACGAAAGTTCTTGCGCATTTATTTGTGCAGAATCTGCATCTTGTTGTCTCGTCGTTGGTTGTTATAAATTCAATTTTTGAACCGTTCTCAATTCCTGAAAAAGTCGTTTTTTCAAGATTGGATTCAAGAACTTCGATAGCAGCTCCGACAGCTCCGCAGATATCAGAATATTTATGAACGAAGATCTCTGCATCAGGAACTTTGTCCAGAATGTAATCGACCTGAGCTTTGACTGCAGCAAGATTTTTCTGAGTTCCGCCCTGAAGAACAAAACGCTTGCCGAACTTTGCAATGTGAGGTTCCTGAACAACGTAGTTCCAGATGTTCTTCGGAAGAACAAGAGCAAGCCCTGCCATGATCTCTTCCTTTGTCCACCCAAGCTGCTGAAAGTTGACCTTATCCTGTTCCATAAAAACAGCACATCCGTAGTTGAAAGCAGGAGCTTTACGAGCTTTAAAAGCGTGCTCTGCGTACTTATCGACAGGAAGGTTGAATTGAGCGGCCATTCCCTGAAGAAAGAAGCCGTTTCCTGCGCTGCACTGAGTATTAAGTCTGAAATCGACAACTCTTCCATGTTTCATGAAAAGAACTTTAATATCCTGACCGCCGACATCACATATCATGTCAATTTCACCGTACTCGGCGACTGAAGATTTCATGTGTGCGACAGTTTCAACGATGGATCTGTCAATATCAAAAGCCGTCTTTAAGATCGATGATGCGTAGCCTGTGACCGCACTTCCGATTATGTCGAACTTAATTTCGTTCTTCTTTTCATGTTCAAGCATGTTGATGAACATTTTTCTGACATCTTCAATGGGGTTTCCGCTTGAAAGAATGTAGTCTTTGTATATGACGTTCTTTTTCTCATCAATGAGTGCAAGTTTTGTGCTTGTTGAACCGCCGTCAATTCCCAGATAACACTTAATAGTCGATCCTTTTTCAAATTCAGGAGCAATAAACTTGGGAATGGAGTATTTCTTTGCAAACTCTTCAATTTCTTCATCACTTTGAACTAATCCCGCAACGACTGCGCCGGATGCTTCAAGTTTTTTAAGTCTTCCTGAAGAAATATATTCATCAAGTTTATCAAGGTTCTCAAAATGTTTTTCCTTGTCATCTGTTGCTGAGATCTCAGCCTTTTTCTTTCCGAAAAGAACGGCTCCGGCAGCAGCAAAGAACTGTGAATCCTCCGGAACGAAGATGGCTTCTTCAAGGTTTTGAGTGTCAGGTTCCCACTTATGGATATTCCATGTCTCAGGAAGCATGTCTCGCCACACATCAGTCAGGGCGGGAAGGTATGTGTGAGGTCCGCCGAGAAGCAGAACCTTGTCTTTAAGCACGTTTCCTCTGACAAGAACTTCAAGATTCTGTTTAACGATCGCAGCACACAGAGAAATAAAGATAGCTTCCTTGTCAACTCCTGCCTTGAGAAGTCCCACAACGTCAGTTTCAGCAAAAACACCGCATTTAGCGGCAATATGATGAACAGTCTGATCAGTTTTTCTTATTTTTGCCGCTTTTAACGGATCAAGACCTATCTTGTCTAAGATCTTGTCTATTGTTGCACCGGTTCCGCCTGCACATTTATCGTTCATGAAAGTGAGAGTGGAGCGGTCGTCCTTTTCGCCTTTGAAAATAATGACCTTTGCGTCCTGACCACCAAGCTCTATCACAGAAGAAACATCAGGATGAAGTTTTTCGACAGCATAACCCACAGCGTTAACTTCCTGAACGTAAACAGCATTTAAAGTTTCAGCGATAGATCTTGAACCTGAACCCGTGATAAAAAGTCTGAAAGTATGACCTTCAAACTCCTGCGTGATAAGTGCAAGCATCTCGCGGACAAGCTCAGGCTGCCTCGTGTTGTGACGCTCGTACTTTTTCCACAGCATCTCATTATTTTTATCAAGAACGACAGCCTTAACAGTTGTCGAACCTACATCTATACCTACAAAAAGTTCGTTTCTATCAGTCATTTTCCCACCCCGAAATTCGACAAAATCAGATGTGATTTTTATCACGCTATCATTTCACTGTCAAATTAAAGACGATGTTCTACTTGGATTCAAAACTAGGTTGGTATTAATTTAGACGGTTAATATTGAGATTAATTACACCTGTTGTAATTAAGTTTGTGCTTTTATTGCCTACACTATCGTATAATGAAGTAGGTGTTGGTTTGATTTCAATGGTTGCACTGCCATCTGACTGATTTCCAGAAACATTCAGGAAGAATCTGAGAGTGGTTTCTCCGCCTGAAAGAGCCGTTGCATTTTCTGATATAATATTGTCATTCTGTTTAACTGATGCAATTGTTACATTAGTTACTCCGGCATCACCGTTATCAGTATAAGTAAGAGAGAAGTCGGATGTATTAACAGCAGTTGAATGATTAATATCTCCGTAAACACCTTCAGAGAAAACTACATCAATATATGAATTGTCGTCTGCAAGAAGAGTATCAGAACCAGCATTAATAGTTGCACCAGTAGTGTCATAATTAATATTGACTGCTGATGAGTTCTTAGAAACATAACCATCAGAGTTTGTTATCTGGGCGGTAACAGAAACATCAGTTCCCGTTGCTACTCCACCACCATTAGTGAGATCAATTGAACCTGTTGTTGTATTTCCATCTCCAATGGTGACAGTGCTATAAGTGACATTTTCAGTTGTTCCACCAAAAACTGGTGTTACTGCATCGTCAGAAGCTGTTGCAGTCATGCCCACAGTGTTTGTATTGGTAAATATGATTGTGAGTTTATCTCCGTCATCAATTGAAACACCAGGTCTAACTAGTACAGATGTTTTCCCATCACGGTTTACGGCGCCAGCAGGTGCCCAGGCACCACCATCCTGTGCAGCGATCAAAGTTTCAGCAGTAGGAAGTGAAGGCGTAGCCGGAATTGTTCCGCCTGTAACTGCTGCACTTTCATTTCCTGTATTGCCATCATAGGAGGTAAATTTCAGAATATCACCGGGTGTTAGCATGTTGGCGTTTGCTGAAAGAACTCCAGTAAAAGTTGTCAGGTTAACACCTGTTTTTGCATCAAAGACAAGAGGCTCATTATTGTAATAAATATGAAATTTATCTGTGCTTTCAGACTGGTCGGTTAGTCCCGCAACAGAGTTTGTGATCTGTCCTGTTTCCATATTGCAGACGACTTCTGCAGTAGCAATATCAGGAACATTTGGAATTGTTCCATCTGCAACAAGAGCAGATTCATCACCAGCGGCATTAACAAGAGAATATTTAACAGTATTACGGGCAGGAATAAGGGCTGCAGTGTCACTGCCATATGTTCCTGCTGTAGCGTCTCCTGCAATTGTTGAGGTGGTTTTAGTATTAACATCATAGAGAACGATTGTATCTTCAGCAGTCAGACCAATGTCTGTCACAGCATAGAGCCTGTGTTTTGACGTTGCAGCATTATAACGAACACCAAGTTTTGCAACTGGAATGTCTGTATCTCCAGTATCTCCGGTATCTCCGGTATCTCCGGTATCTCCGGTATCTCCGGTATCTCCGGTATCTCCCGTATTTCCCGTATTTCCCGTATTTCCCGTATTTCCCGTATTTCCTACGTCCATATCGTCCACTTCGTCCGTGTCCGTCCCAGCATCTCCAGTATCGCCAGTATTTCCTGTATCACCAGTGTTTCCTGTGTCCGTGTCGTCCATTTCGTTGCGGGGCGGGCCGGTAGGGCCGGGTTCTCCGGTGTCTCCGGTATCGCCGGTGTTACCTGTGTTTCCGGTGTCTCCAGTGTCACCGGTATCACCGGTATCTCCGGTATCTCCGGTATTTCCATCATCGCCTGTGTTCCCCGAATCTTCTGAGTCATCTGCTACAACAATGTCATTGTCATTTGTCTGATCGTCATCATTTTTGTTGTTTTCTTTTTCACAACCAGTAAACAAGATTAGAAACAAGAAAATTAAAAACATCATCGACTTTTTCATGGAATTCTCCAAATTTTCACAAATATAAATTCAAACAGAAAGACTATACAGGTATAAAATATTTTAACCAGAAAATTGAACCAGACAGCTCAGAGTGGTTTGTTGTAAAAAGTGAGTTGTACAGACAAGTATGATAAATCTAAAATTTCAGTTAGGTAATCTTGCCAAATAATTCGAGTTTTGGTTCTACATGGTTTCAAAACATCCCATGTCAAAAGAATTGTTCTGCGGTCTGGAAATGCCTTCAAGGTCATTTTTAATGAAATCAAGCTCAAGAGGAACTGAGTTAATGCAGGGAGAGTTTCTTAATAAATGAAAATTGTCTGTTGAAGAGTTGGTGAATTCCGGATCAGAATTGAGATTGCCAGAGCCGGGGAGTGTTCCGGATAACAACTCAATATTATTGTAGTAAGCAGTGACGTTGCCTGAAATAGATTCTCCATTGTTGAAAAAGATAATATTGCCTGCAAGAATCGGGTCACTTGATCCATTTGAGCTTAAAGTTTTGGAAGAATTTGTACCGTTTTTTGTAACAGTGTTAAAAGCGAGCATGGGAAATGAATCTGTCAGATGGAAAACTGAACCAGACTGCTCAGAGTGGTTTGCAGTGAAAAGCGAATTGTAAAGATAAACACTTTCGCTGTCGACATTAACAAATGAAACCGCTCCACCGGAATCTGCAGAATTCCCTGAGTAGTGATTTCTGTCGGCAATAACTGTTCCTGTATCATTGAGGTAGATCGCTCCACCGTTTTCTGTTGCAGTATTATTTGAAAATTTGCAATCCAATATTTCAACATCACTGAAATCAGTAATTGCAATAGCTCCGCCATTTTTTCCAGTGTTGGAAATAAACGCACAGTTTTTAATAAAAAGGTTTTGAGTGCTGAAAAT
>CAZTKP010000166.1:0-5631 GCA_964614215.1 uncultured Spirochaetales bacterium
CGGAGTCCGATCTCATCTCCGGGACTTGGAAGGTGTGTAAGATGAACTTCGCAGCCTCTGAGTTCCTTAAGTTTTTCAATTGCAACTGAAGCTGAGGGATTGAATGTTGCACTGATGGAAAGTGCGATAAGAGTCTCCTCAAGGTCAAGACTGATGCCTTTTTTAAGGAAAACATCCTTTTTCATATATCCGATAGATTCCGTGATGTTCGGCTGAAGAAGATGAATCTCCTCCGGAATTCCTGCAAGATGCTTCACAGCGTTTAAAATTAGTGCTGAAGATGCGTGCATGAGCGTGGAATTGTTCCCGCTGATGATAGTTCCATCCTTGAGCTCTATCGCAGCTCCGCAGTAAAAACCGTCACTGCCCTTTTTGCTCTGCTTTCCTTCCCATGCAGACTTCTTGGCAGCTTCTACAACAATTCTGTCAGTCGGTTTAGCTCCGATATCCTTCATGATAAGTTCAGCTCTTTCAACGGTTCCCTTATCAACGAGTCCCATCGCATATTCACATGAGTATCTGTAGTATCTTCTAACGATTTCCTGCTTTGAAGCTTCGCTTACCGCTTCATCATCAACAATTCCGAAACCAGCACAGTTGACGCCCATATCGGTCGGAGATTTGTAGAATGAAGGCTTATTTGTGATCTTTTCAATTATTCTTCTAAGCAGAGGGAAAGCATCCACATCTCGGTTGTAGTTAACCGAGTACTGACCATAGGAATCAACATGAAAGTGGTCGATCACGTTCACATCACGAAGCTCACAGGTGGCAGCTTCATATGCAACGTTCACAGGATGTTTAAGCGGAATATTCCAGATGGGAAAAGTCTCAAATTTAGCGTATCCGGCATCCACACCTCTCTGCTGCTCATGGTAAAGCTGGGAAAGACAGGTGGCAAGCTTTCCGCTTCCCGGTCCGGGGCCCGTGACAACAACAATAGGCCTTTCAGTTTCAATGAAAGGATTCTTGCCGTAACCTTCAGGACTTACAATGGTATCGACATCAGTGGGATAACCCTTGGTGAAACTGTGTGTATAGACTTTAACGCCTCTTCTTTCCAGTTTGTTCATAAAAGCTTTTGCCGACGGCTGACCCTCGTAACGTGTTATGACAACAGCACGAACCGTTAAACCCCAGTCATTGAAATCATCGATTGTACGCATCGCATCAGCATCGTAAGTAATACCGAAATCAGCTCTCATCTTCTTCTTTTCAATATCTCCCGCATAGATACACATGATTATCTCTGCATCATCCTTAAGCATGTTGAGAAGTCTCATTTTAACGTTCGGTTCAAACCCCGGAAGAACCCTTGATGCATGGTAGTCGAACAGTATCTTTCCGCCGAACTCCAGATACAGCTTATTGTTAAAGCGCTCCACACGCTTTAAGATCTCTTCTGACTGTAATTTCAAATACTTGTCGTTATCAAACCCTACTTTTGCCACCATCCTGCTCCTCCTGGATTAATGTATTAAACACTGCGTTTTAATGATTAGCACTTTTTGAAAATCGTGTCAACGAAAAGATAGCTATCAGAACAGCCGTTATAACAAAGTTGATCACAGCATAGTAGTGAAGAGAAATTCCCTTGAGAAAAGCTATGACCAGAATGCTTGCAATGATCCCGGAAATGAATCCCCGCAAAGCCGCAGTCGAAGAAACTTTTGTATAGAAAGCAAAGAGAAAAAGCGCCAGAAGCGGAGCTCCCATCCCGTTTACCACCTTGTTAACAGTCACAAAAATTGACCCCAGCTCCCCAACGGGAAGTGCAAGAACAATTACTGCAAATCCTATCACAGCTGAGGTGAAACGCGCTTTTTTAATGGAAAACTCACCCTTATGAATATCGGTGAAAAAAGCGGTAGTGCACGAATTTATTCCTGAATCTATGCTTGACATCATTGCAGCCATCAACCCTGCCACAAGCATCCCCGAAACACCATCAGGCATCGTTTTTAAGAACATTGCGACAGCTTTCAGAGGTTTTATTCCGGGCGCAGCATCTATTTTCACAAAGATACCGAACAAAGCAATGAGAACTATGACCAGAACAGCTGAAAACGCGTTGAGCATAAAACTCTTCTTAAAATCCTTGTCAGATCTTGCAGTGAAATAACGCTGAACAACGACCTGATCGACTCCGTACCTTGCACAGAATGCGACAAGAACTCCCAGAAAAGTGCTCCAGACAGAGATTCTAACCGTCCAGGATGGAGAAAAGATTGCTGCATCAAAAGGTGAAAAAGGTTTCATGACCTTTGCAGATACCGCCTGCTCGAAAACAGCTGTAAAACTGTAATCAAACCTCGAAAAAGCAGTGATAAGAACAATAATAACGCCACCGAAAAGCACCGTAAACTGTAGTGTGTCAGTAACTATGACCGCTCTTATCCCTCCATTGACCGTATAAATCAGAGAAACAACCCCGGCAACGATAATTACAGCATAGATCGGATAACCGCTTACCGCACTTAGAGCCATTCCGGCAGCATAAAGAGATACCGCCATCCATATCATTTTCCAGACAATGAACATTGATGATGCCGCGACACGTACTTTCCGATCAAAACGCTGCTCAAGAAGTTCGTAGGCCGATGTCACCTCAAGTTCTCTGTATTTGGGAACAAAGATCCTGCTCACAGGAAAGTAGACAAGAAAGAACATGGGAACAGCAAGCAGCACATAGAGCCCGAAACTGAAAACTTCCGCTGTAACAGCAACAAAGTTGAGCGTGGAAAAAGCTGTGACCATTACAGAGATCCCGACAGGTATCCAGTGAACTGAACGTCCTGCAAGGAAGTAGTCCTTTCCGCTGTTATTTGAACCGCTGAAAAAGAAACCTACGGCTGTGACCGCAGCAAGATAAAGGACAACAACTATAGCATCAGCCATCTAGTCTCTAAGAGGAAGATAGAGAATAAAATCAGAACCTTTGCCAACTTCCGAGACAAGTTCCACCTCGCCGCCATGGTTTTTAACCGTGCGGTATACGGAGGCAAGGCCCAGCCCTGTTCCCTTATCATCATCCTTTGTGGTAAAGAAAGGTTCAAATATCCTGTCCCGGATCTGCTCCTCAACACCATGACCTGTATCTTTAACTGAAAGTTTAAGGTATCTGCCCGGAGCAAGCATAAGCGGATTGTAAACATTCTCCGGAATATCGATATTTTCGGAACTGAACAGTATCATTCCACCGTCAGGCATAGCATCCCTTGCATTTAATATCAGGTTTATAAAGGCATTCTGCATCTGGCTCCTATCTGTAGAAACTATAGCCTTTCCCTCAAGTTCCACATTGACTTTAACCTTGTTGTTCAGAGAGGATACGACCATTTTTAATGTTTCTCTAATCAGATCATGAATATCTATATCTTCCTTCCTGCCATCGCTTTTTCTAGCAAACCTAAGCAGCTGTTTTGTCATTTCTGAAGCCTGATGGCTCACTTCCTTTATCCTTTCTGCATAGATATAACTGTCACTTTCCGGTTCCAGAATAGTTGTCAGAAGGTCTGATGCGCCTATTATTCCGCTTATCATATTGTTGAAATCGTGTGCCAATCCACTCGCCAGACGACCTACTGCATCCATTTTCTCAGACTGCTTAAGCTGCTCATGAAGTCTGTAAGTTTCCGTAACATCCCTGAAAACAAGCACTACACCAAGGATATTACCCTCATCGTCCTTTATCGGAGCTCCACTGTCAGATATCTGATACTCCTTTCCATCTTTAGATACAAGTACTGTATGATTTGCCAGGCCCGCGATATTCCCGCTCTTCAGAACCTTATGCACCGGACTTTCAACTGTTTTTCCTGAAGAAGCGCTCATTATTTTAAAAACATCTTCAACCCTTCCGCCCTCTGCCTCTTCTCTTTTCCAGCCTGTAAGCTTTTCAGCAGGGCCGTTCATCATTCTGACCTTTCCTTCCGTATCCGTCGTGATAACAGCATCACCTATGGAATTAAGAGTGATCCTATACTTTTCCTCACTTTCTCTGATCTTTTTCCTATTCTTAACTTCTTCCGTAATATCTCTCCAGATAACAAGGACCGCATCTGTCTCCGGAGCAAGTGTGAGAATAATATCACCGTGAAAAAGAGTTCCGTTGTCCCTTTCATGTACCCATTCAAATCGATTGGAACCTTTTTCAAGACAGATATTTATCATCTCGTTAGCCTTGTCGACAGAACGTTTTCCGTCGGCCTGGAACTCAGGAGAGATATCCCACGGGGTTCTTCCGATTATTTTATCTTTGCTGTCGACCTGAAGCATTTTTAGAGTAGCTTCATTACAATCTACAAAAACACCGTTCTCAAGAACAGAAACAGGATCTGATATGTTTTCAAAGAGAGTAGCTACAACAGGCGGAATTAGCTCAAGAAAGTTCATTTTTTACCCCGATATTCACAAATTTGGCGTGTTATTCTATATCATCTGCCATTTTTTTTCAATGAAGAAGACATCTTAAATTTTCGTATATCCTGATTATAGGGAGAACTCTCAAAATAACTCCCTTAATCCCTCTTTCAAAAAGAGGGAAACAGAAGCTATTCCCTCGCTTTGTAAAAGATAGGGTTAGGGAGAGTTCTTTATTTAAAATATCCATTGACATTGTATATACATTGAATTACAATATCAGATCAAAATGGAGTTCAAAATGACGGCAAAAAAGAAAATAGAACAGGAAGAAAAAGAAGAAGAAAAACTGCTAAAAGACCTCATTGATGAAGGACTTCCTGAAATTTCAACTTCAAGGAAGAAAAAACTAGAGAAAGCAGCAAAAAAAACAATCGCCAGAACCAAACCTGTCAGCATCAGAATGCCATTAAAAGAACTGGCTGAAATTCAGGCAAAAGCAGCTGAGATAGGAATGCCCTACCAGACACTTATCAACCTTCTGGTAAAACAGTATCTTCAGGGAAAGATAAGACTGACTATTTGAACAACTATTGAATTGACTTTCCATCCACAGATGATAAATTATCTTGTCGCTAACAGAACTAAAGGTGCTTTTTGAAGAAGATTTTCCTCTTATTTGTAGTCTTTATAATTTTAACATTTTCATTTAACACCCATGCTGAATCTAAAAGACCGGATTTTGAAATTGGACATGGAACTGTTTCCACGTCAAATGGTGTTTTCACAATGGTGCCTTTTACCGGCATGACTTTACATACCGGCACATCCTTCAGCCACACATATATTGATCTTAACTTAACGCTTTTTCTTTATGGAATATCTTTTGATCTAAACTATGCCATGGGAGTATTTATAGATTTTACAAGAAATAAAAAGATCTCAAATAGACTTCTTTTTGAAGGAGATTTCATTTTTTATACCGGGGCAGGAAAAAGTCTTGCAAATGACGGGATTCCCTACACGTCAACAACATTGTCATCTGGTCCCGGTCTTGGATACAAATTTATTGAAAGATACACCAAGTTTAACATCTACTTCACTTTAAAAGCAGTTCTGCATTTCGTGTTCTGGGAAAAACACAAAGGCATATATTACGATGAGAGCAATTATTCAAGACTTATCAACTATGCCGTTTATTCCAGTTTCGGAATTGTGTTTTAAATAACTAATCCGAGCTTCTTGATTTCTACTCCAGGCTAATGTATT
>CAZTKP010000167.1:0-5611 GCA_964614215.1 uncultured Spirochaetales bacterium
ATATAATAAAGAAAGAACTTGGCAGCGAAGCGGAGGATGTTATGCCGTCATTAGCGCAGAGATGGGTCGAAGAAGGGAAAGAAAAAGGAATTAAGATAGGGGTAGAAAAAACTTGTAAAAATGCCCTTAATTCCGGCATTTCCCCCAAAATGGTATCTAAAATTACAGGACTACCAATCGAACAAGTACTGAAAATTCAAAAAGACCTTAAATAATCAATAGAAACCCAGATTATCTTTCGTAAACTTCAGAAATTTCTTTATAAAACTCTTCAATTCTGCCATTTTCAATTTCGGTACGCGCTTTTGTGACAAGATCAAGATAGAAGTGAAGGTTATGGATGGTGTTAAGGATCGGAGAAAGGTACTCGCCTGCTCTGAAAAGATGGTGAAGATATGCTTTTGAAAAGTTCCTGCATGCATAGCACTGACACTGTTCATCAATTGGAGAAGTATCTTTGGCATACTCTCTTTTTTTAATGTTTATCGGACCTTTCCACGTAAAAAGCTGTCCGTTTCTAGCGTTTCTTGTGGGCATGACACAGTCGAACATGTCAACGCCTTCCATTATCGCTTTAATGATGTCTCTGGGAGTTCCCACGCCCATTAAGTATCTGGGCTTATCTTGCGGCATGAGATGCGCAATCTCTTCGATCACGCGATACATATCCTCCTTTTCTTCACCCACGCTTAAGCCGCCGATGGCAAAACCGTCAAAAGGAAGAGCTGAAATATCCTCAAGATGTTTTTTACGAAGTTCCACGTCAACTCCGCCTTGAAAAATACCGAAAAGTGCTGCATTCGTCTTTCTCGCATCAAGACAGCGCTTTGCCCAGCGTGTGGTTCTGTCCATGGAATCCTTCATATACTCCTTTGAGCAAGGAAGTGCCGGACATTCATCAAACGCCATCATAATGTCACTTCCCAGAGCCTCCTGGATCTCAATTGATATTTCAGGAGAAATGAACTGTTTTGATCCGTCAATGTGACTTCTGAAATCAACTCCTTCTTCCCTGATCTTACGCAGAGGGCCAAGACTGAAAACCTGAAACCCGCCGCTATCGGTAAGTATAGGTCTGTCCCATTTCATCATTTTATGCAGAGATCCGAACGTGTTCTTTACAAGCTCATGACCGGGCCTTAAAAACAAATGATAGGTGTTCCCGAGAATTATCTGAGCACCGAGCTCCTTGAGCTGATCTGGAAGAACCGCCTTAACCGTCCCTTTTGTTCCGACCGGCATGAATATGGGTGTTTGAATATCTCCTCTTTCTGTGGAGATAACACCTGTACGTGCTTTATTATCTTTATTAAGTACTTTAAATGATATCATTTTATATCCTTTTTAAGATTCCAGAGAATTTATCCGTTCAATATAGACTGCTTTAGGAGCAGCATCTCGAAGTGCTCTGAATATTTTAAGGGATTCACTTTTATAACTCTCCTCGCCTGTCAACTTGAACAGGTGGTAGCCAAGTTCGGCCTTATGCTCATCTTTTGACATTTCATTAAGCATTTTCTTCATCTCGATAACAGCCTTTTCCTTGTCCGTTCTTGAAACTATCTGCCATTTCAGCATCTGACTTTTTATGATAAAGTCCGTCCTGTTAACTTCAGTACTTATGCTCAGGGCCTTCTCTGCATCTTTGAGAGCCTGCTCGAACCGCTCTGTCTCAAAGAAAAGAACTGCCTTTTCAAGGTAATATTCACACAGGATTGTCTGAAGATTCAACTCCTCACCGATCGCTATAGCCTTGTTGTAGAATTCAAGAGCCTTTTCATAGTCGGTCATTATTCTATTAATATTTCCGAGCATATTGTATGCGATGGAAACATGTCTCTTAATTCCGAGGTCATTTGCAATCGTGAGCTGATCCTCAAAAAGCTTCTTCGCTTCGTCATACTCACCCATCCAGTATTTCAGCTCCCCGAGGTTATTTGATGTGTAGCAGATATACTGTCTTACGTTCATTTTTCTGTAAGCATCAAGGGCTCTCTGATAATACTTAATGGCATTATCGAACTCGTTGAGATGAGAGTTGACAAGACCGAGGTTATTTTCCGCGACAGCTATATCGATCAGGTTGTTCATTTCCTCTGATATTTCAAGCTGTCTCTCATAATAACTTCTTGCCTTTACGTATTCACTTCTGTAGTAACTCACGCCACCAAGATATCTGTTGTTTATAGCGATAGCTGACTTATATCCTACCTTCTGCGCAAGTTCCAGACTCGTTGTAAAATGTTCAATGGCATCATCAAGCTCACCTTTGTAGTAGTGAATGAGCCCTCTGTAACCTTCAACATCACATTCTCCCTGCGTCTTGTTCAGTGCACGGTATTCCTTAACGGCACTATCCAGAAGCGGCTGTGCCTCGTCATAACGGCCTTTTTCAAGAAGCATGTAGCCCATTTCCTTCATACTGTCAGCGATGAGAAGACTGTCCCCGAGCTCTTTTGCCCTTTCAAGACTTTCTCTGAACGTCTTTTCAGCAAGGTCCCACTTTCCTGAGATCTTACTGACCCTTCCAAGAAGATGTCCTGTCTCGATAAGTTCCCTGGGATCATCGAGAAGCTCCATAAGCTTAAGGTACATGGTCTCGGCTTCAACATTATGGTACTGCTCTTTCGCATAATCAGCGGCTTTTTTAAGGAAGGTGCGCTCCTTTTCCTTTTCCTCGGCCTTTTCATAGTGGAAAGCCAGAGATGAATAGAACCTGTCCTCACCCGGATAGTTCTTTTCAATTGCTGAAGCCACATTTTTATGAATACTTCTGAGCCTCGCCTTAAGCTGCATATTGTAGGCAGCATCACGCAGAAGTGCGTGCCTGAAAGCATAGATTATCTTTGAAACTTCGTTCCATACAAGTTCATCTATACCTTCCCTTAGAAGATTTTCCATCTTTGAATCTTCAGATATTTCTGACAGGACCACAAGGTCTATGTCATTTCCGATAACCGAGGCTCTAAAGACAAGTTCCTTAAGGTTTGCCGAAAGTCTGTCCAGTCTGCTTACAAGTAGAGAGTTGACCTCTCCCGGGATCTCGACTTCGTCACTTTTAAGACAGATCCTGCCATCTTTTTCCTCTATATAGTTCTGCTCTCTGATAAACAGAACCAGCTGCTCCATGAAGAAAGGATTACCTTCACTTCGGGAAAACACAAAGTCGTTGAGACTGTCATCACTTGTTCCGTCAAGAATATTTCCGACAAAAGCAGGAACATCAATCTTGTTAAGTCTGTCAATGTTAAGTTCGAGAGAATTAATTGTAATACTTTGATAAAACTCAGGTTTTGAGCCATCATCCTTCAGCCTTGAAAGAATGTATACAACAACAGGTTCATCGGACAGCCTTTTCATCAACGTCTTAACGACCTCAAGAGAATCGTTGTCAATAGCATGCAGATCGTCCATCACTATCATTAGCGGATAGTTCTTTGAAAAAGCCGTGAAAAAGTCAGCAACTGCAAAAAGTGTATTCTCATATCTGCTTTTGGCGTCAAGTATATCAAAAACAGAGCTTTCGACCGAAACACCCGCAAGCGCTGCAAGATAAGGTTTTGTTCCTTCCAGCTCTTCCGGAACATTGTCAAGTTCCGAAAACAACTCCTTCCATCTATTTTCAAAGTTCTGTCTATTCTGTGCCTGAGAGTAGTTTTCATTCTGATCAAAGAAACGATGAAAGAAAAGCGTGAACATATTCATAGACTGTCTGAGAATAGTGTCAGTTGAAAGAGAAAAGACCTTGAAACTGTCTTCGAACCTCTTTCTAACCTCATAGACAAGTCTGGATTTTCCGATGCCGGCCTCTCCGAATATGGAACAGACCTTCATGTGTCTCTCGCTCACCGCCTCCCGACCTTTACTGACAAGTGCACCCAGTTCTTTTTCCCTTCCGGTAAAAACTGTGCTGTATGAAACTGACTCCTCTTTTTCTCTTCTTCCCTTAAGTTCAAAGACCTCTATTTCTTCATCAATTCCCTTGAAAATAAATCCGCCGACAGATTCAAGGATAAAGTCCGCACCTGCTCTTTCCGCAGCCTGTCCTGCTACCCAGTCGCTGCCCATAGAAGCTTTCATCATTACTCTTGCGGAAAGGTTGACGTTATCTCCCAAAGCGGTATATGCGGCTCTTTTATCACTGCCTGTAAAACCGGCATAAACAACACCTTCCGTAATTCCGGACCTGAACTCAAGCTCAAAGGTCTTTCTCAGATCCATAACACAGTTAACCGCCCTCTCAAGATCATCCTCATAACTTAACGGAGCGCCGAATAGCGCAAGCACTGTAGCACCTTTATCACCTGAATCGAAACCGCTGATATAGCCGCCATACTTTGTTACGGAATCAGAAAGCTGCTTAATCGCCTTATCAATATCCTCAAGATCTTCAGGGAAAGTGTATGAAATAAAAAGAGACACTACTTTTCTGAAAGCTCCTGCGATTGTCTGCTCCGTTACAGCTTTTGGAACAAAACTTGCGATAGTCTGCGCATCTATTTCAGGAACAAGAGGTGTTGACTGAACTGCCAGAACCATTTTCTCAATGAAAATATTTCCGTCTTTGTCAGCTGTAACAAAACCTTCACCTAGATTTTCTGCGACTTTACCATTGACGCAGATCTCGTTTCCACAGCAGTTATGCTCAGCCTGTGCAGCCTCATCGATCACATTTCCGAAAAACAGAAAATTCCTAAGATCGTTCTGACCTTTAACCGCTGTCCAGGTAAGAATACCCTTTGAAATTCCCATTTTAGCAGAAACGCTGAATCTATACTTTTCGTGAGTCAGTTCAGAGTTCGTAGTAAAAAAATCGCGTATCTCAACAGCTGTTGAAACAGCAAGATGACCGAGATCGTTTTTAAAGACTGCGGTAAAAGCGTCACCCGCGAAATTAATAATGAATCCACCGTTATTATAAACAGATTCAATAAGCGGAGAGAATATCCTGTTCATAAAGTCCGACAGGATCTCTGCGCCGTCCTTACCCTCTGACATAAGGGTTCTTGTCATATTTGTAAAACCTGAAATATCTGCAAAAAGCACTGATGCCTCAATGCTTCCGGACGTCTTATCTTTACATTCCTTTCCGTATCCCAGAAGTTTGAGATCAGGTAAAAGATTTCTCATTTTATTCTTCCCCTAAATTTTCTCGTAAAATTATAGAGATTGATATATTTTTTACAAGTTTACAGAATCATGTAAAATCAGTACAGAACTTTTCAATTGGAGAAAGTATCATGACAAAAAAATGTGCCCGTAAAGGAACACCAAGAATCACTTTTTCAAAAACAACGCCCTATCTGCTAAGTGATCTTGATTATTTTTATGATTCTGAGGGAAACAAGATCAGCATTAACAAAGTTGCAATTTTCTGCAGGTGCGGAAAGTCGGACAACATGCCCTTTTGTGACGGAACTCATGCTCATGACGGCATGAACATGGAAAAATCTCCTGACAGAGATCCAGACAGAATGAGAGATTATCGCGGAAAGGATATAACTGTTCATTTCAATCTCGGTGTATGCAGTCATGACGGAACATGTCTCAAGCTCAAAGATGTCTTTGAAAAATGCAGAGTCCCCTGGATACTTCCCGATGCAGGAAACTT
>CAZTKP010000168.1:0-5553 GCA_964614215.1 uncultured Spirochaetales bacterium
TTATTCCTCATACGGTTCCAGATGAACGATAACATCGATAACATCAGGTCCTTTTTCGACAAGTGCTTTTCTGACAGCTCTGCTGATCTCATGACCTTCCCTTACTGTCAGTTGCGGGTCTACAAGAACATGAAGATCAACATGCATTCCGCTGCCGAAGGATCTTGACCTGCACTTGTGGACATCCTTAACGCCCTCAACGCTCATGGCAATACTTTCAAGCTGATCACAGACTTCCTTTTCCGCAGACGCATCTGTAAGTTCTCTGATCGCCCTCCATGAAATTTTATAGGCCGCATAAAGAATGAAAAAACAGACAACAACTGCTCCAATGTTGTCAACCCACCCGATCTGCGGATAAAGCTGTGAAATTATCACTGCAACTGCGGCGGGAATAGAGCTCATAGCATCAGAACGGTGATGCCAGGCGTTCGCGACCATCGCTGAGGACTTTATCCTTTTTCCGACAGATGCATTCCAGCGGTAAAGGATCTCTTTTACCACTATCGATGCGACCGCAGCACCAAAAGCTATCATTCCGGGAGCTGAATTTGATTTATCATTAAATGTAACAACTGCATTGTAACCCATTCCAAACGCAACTGCCACAAGAAGCAGTCCGATAAAAACTGTAATTGCCGTCTCGATCCTTCCGTGACCGTACGGATGATCGTCATCAGGAGGTGCCGACCAGAAAGATGAGCCTACAATTACTGCAACATCCGTAACCGAATCTGACGCACTGTGAATTCCATCGGCAAAAACAGCCTGACTGTTTCCAAAGTAACCTGCCGCCATCTTGATGGCGGAAAGACAGAGATTTATGAACAACCCCCACAAAGTTACTTTTTTTACTGTGTTTTCCTGTGGTTTTACGTTGCAGACTTCTTTTTTCATGCTGTTTAGAACTCTATCGGACAGGCATCCGAAGCTTTGGGATCGCAATCGATCTTTATTCCCGCGTCCTTTGCCATATCCGAATATTTTTTAACGCCTCTGACATAAACTTTGTCAGGATTGTATCTTTTAAAGGAGTACTCGTTCCCCTTTTCCTTATACTTGTGCTTCACTAGATAGTTCGCCACTGAAAAAATAGCATCTTCCATATTAAAAAGATCGATCTTACCGTCACCGTTACCATCCATAGCAAAGGTCATTGAAGCAGGCATGAACTGCGGAAATCCGATAGCTCCCGCCCATGAACCGTAAACTTCAGCAGGATCAAAGTTTTTCCTTTTTGCCTGATTTAAGAGTGCAGCAAGGTTGCCGAGTGCATTCTTTTCAAGCCTTTTTGCCCTTTTTAATGCATCATCTTTTTTCAATGCTCCCTTTTTCCTGAAAGCGCCTTCCTTTTCAAACTGTTTAAGGTAATCCTCCCAGAGAAAATACTGCCCGATAAAGATCTGAATTATTCTCTGAGTTCCAGTCATTTCTCCAAGTTTGCTCTCCCAGTTAAGGATCGCAATAATATCAGCAGGATGAACTTTGAGCTTCTTATCTACAGCTTCGAAGGTCTTCTTATACTTCTCAAAGAATTTTTTACCTTTTGAGACGGTATCTTTGTTGGCAAGTTTGGCTATAAAATCCTCATGCTTAGCCTTCTGTTTTTTAAGTGAAAGCGGTGTAAGTATGAATCTCAGGTTCTTTTCCGTCTGATCTTCAATCTTTACAACACTGTCTTTTTCAAAGAGCTTCTGCAGCTCGGCTTTTGAATAGTTCTTCCTGACAAGCTGATGAAGCTTATTAAATTTCTGAGGATACTTCTTGGGAATGCTGTCGTTCCCTAAAACCGGAAAGACCAGAAAAAGCAGCAGAAAAACTGTAATTATTCTCATGATATTTTTCCCATCAGATAAAATTTATCACATCCAAAGACCTGTTTATATCTTTCGACCATGGAAATATCGAGATTCACCCCTTTTTCAAGAAGAGCATAGTCCTCCGCTCCGAAATCTATCTTGGCTTTAAGCGGAACTTCAGGAAAGTTTGCATTACTGTTAAGGAGATACTTCCGTATATCGGTTTTTACATTTAAAAAATCGTCTTCTTTCATTTCAATTACTGCACGAAGATTGAGATCCGGATTTTCTATTCTCATCATAGCGATGAATTCCGGAATTGTCTTCACGTCCTTTTCGAGATCATCTATCTGGAGCATTACCTTCTCTATTGTCTGCTCTTCCTTGTTCCACACAGTTCTAACTCTGGACTTAAAGATAAGCGGGATCCTGGAATCAAGTTTGGCGACATGAGGATTTGTCATGGGGTTATGGATCTTGTTTATCGAGAACTCTATAGCTGAGTCGTAACTTTCAATAACACCTCTGAGATAGTAAGTTCCGTCACGGCCTTTTGCCGGTTTAACATCGGTCGTTATGATACCTGCAACCCATTTGTAGTTCCTTTTACTCCTGAATCCACCGCCCTTTCCTTCCTCGGCTGAAACTATAATGTCTTCGAGACGTTCAAAACCCATCCCCTGAAAATCCTTCCTGAAAAGTTTTGCAGGATGGTTGGAAAGATAGATACCCAGAACTTCCCGCTCAAGTGCAAGAGACTCAAAGACACTTATTTCATCAATCTTTTCAGCCAGTTCTATAAACTGCTCATCTGTCAGGTGGGGTTCTGTCTTTGTCTGGGAAGCACTTGCAAACGCATCGAAAAGACTGATCTGACCGCTTTCCTTATCCGCCTGGATCTTTTCTCCTTCCTTAAGCACATCAGTCATTATCGAAAGAAGCGCGCCTCTGTTCTTTCCTGTAAAATCAAAGGCTCCCGCCTTAATGAGAAACTCAACTGTTCTGGAGTTAACTTTGGAGCTGTTGATCCGTCCTGCAAAATCTATAAGTGACTTGTAGGGGCCGTTTGCCTCCCTTTCACGTATGATCTCCTCTATCGGACCTTCACCGACATTTTTGATAGCACTGAAACCGAATCTTATGGCACTTTCCTCAATACTGAAAGAATAACTGCTGTTATTGATATCCGGGGGATAGACGGAAATTCCCATGGACTTCGCATCACTTATGTAGCTGAAAACCTTGTCACTGTTTCCCGATTCCGATGAGATGAGCGCTGCAAAGAACTCGTTAGGATAGTGAGTTTTCAGATAAGCTGTCTGATAGGAAATATACCCGTAACAGGCAGCATGAGACTTGTTAAATCCGTAACTTGCGAACTTTTCCATGTGGTCGAAGATCTTTTCCGCTGTCTTTCCCGCAACTCCTTTTTTCTTTGCTCCTGCTGTGAACTCGATCTTCATCGCCTCCATATCCTTGAGCTTCTTCTTTCCCATAGCACGTCTTAAGATATCAGCTTTACCGAGTGTGAAACCCGCCATTTTCTGGGATATCTGCATAACCTGTTCCTGATAAACTATCAGGCCGAAAGTCTCGTTGAGAATATCTTCAAGCCACTCATGATCGTATTCTATCTCTTCACGTCCGTGCTTTCTCATGATATAGTTGGGAATAATGTCCATCGGACCCGGTCGATAAAGCGCAACACCGGCGATAAGGTCCTCGATCCTGTCAGGTTTCATCTGATGTATCATCTTTTCAAAACCTGGACTTTCCATCTGAAACACACCCTTGGTGCTCTTTTCGCAGAGAAATCTGTAAGTTTCCCCATCATCAAGCGGGATCTTGTTAATATCAAAATCCGGAACTTTTTTCCTGACGTGGTCAACGGCATGATCTATCATGGTCAGGGTTTTAAGTCCGAGGAAGTCGAATTTAACAAGTCCTGCCTGCTCGACCATGTTCTTATCATACTGAGTGACCCTGTAGCCGTCCTTATCTACAAAGATGGGAGAATATTCAAAGATAGGTTTCTGCCCGATAACAAGTCCGCAGGCATGTTTGCCGGGCTGCCTGAGAAGTCCCTCGATCTGTTTTGCGACATTAATGATCTTTAAGAAATCCTCGTTATTCCTGATTATCTCCCTTTCATCACTGTAGGCATCTATTTCGCTTATCAGAGCTTTTGCGGCATCTATATCCTCTCCACCGAGCGGAATTTTCTGCAATCTGGCTTTCAGAAGATCCGGGTCATCGGCAACTTCCAGCGGGATCTTATTCTCGGCAATGATCTTTTTCGTGAAATCCTTAACCTTTTTTCCATACTGAGGTTTGTAGATATCACCAAAATTATCAGGAACGAGCTTTGCGAGCTTGTCTGCCGTTTCAAGCGATATGTTCAGCGATCTTGCAACATCTCTGATAGACGACTTTGCTTTAAGTTTGTTAAATGTAGCGATCTGGGCAACGTTTCTCTCTCCGTATTTTTCTGAAACATAGTCAATGACCTTCTCTCTCCTGTCCTGACAGAAATCGATATCAAAGTCAGGCATGCTCACCCTCTCGGGATTTAGAAAACGCTCAAAGAACAGTCCGAATCGCAGAGGATCAAGATCCGTGATCTTTGTTGCATAGGCTACAAGTGAGCCTGCTCCCGAACCACGCCCCGGACCGACGGGAATGTTGTTCTTCTTCGCCCATAGAATAAAGTCGGAAACTATCAGAAAGTAGCCGGGATATCCCATTTTATTAATAACGCCGAGCTCATAATCCAGTCTGTCGTAATACTCCTGCTTCTTTTCTTCAGGCGTACCAAGCTGCTTAAAACGCTCTTCCAGTCCTTTCAGAGAAAGATCCTTTAAATATTCGGCCTCGCTTTTTCCCTCCGTATCAAAATCAGGAAGAAAAGGTTTGCCAAGCTCAAGTTCAACGTTGCAGCGCTCTGCTATTTTCCACGTATTTTCGATCGCTTCAGTTCCCGCTTCACCGTACTTCTTAAAAAGCTCCCGCATCTCCTCTTCGCTTTTAAGATAAAAAGCGCTAACTTCATGATGCATTCTATCCATATCGGTAACGATCTTCTTTTCATTAATACAGAACAGAATGTCCTGCGCCTCAGCATGTTCAGGATCAAGATAGTGAACATCGTTTGTCGCGACAAGTCCTGCTCCGGTCTTTCTCGCCAGATCGATAAGAAGCGGATTAACCTTTTCCTGATCCTCAATGCCGTTAACCTGAAGTTCAATAAAGAAATTCTCCTTGCCGAAGAGTTCCTGATACTCGTGAACGATACGCTCAGCCTCTTCCACTCTTCCATGAAGAAGTGCTCTGGGAATTTCTCCGCCCAGACAGGCGCTCAGAGCTATAAGTCCACCGGCATGTTCCTTAAGAAGCGCTCTGTCTATCCTCGGCTTGTAGTAAAAACCGTCGACATAGGATTTTGTTCCGATGTAGCACAGATTTCTGTAACCTTCGAGATCTTTTGCAAGAAGAACAAGATGAAAAGCATCCTGCTTAACTTTTTCCGTTCTGTCGTTTGCAGAAATGTAACTTTCCATGCCGATGATCGGTTTTACGTCAGCTTCTTCAAGCTTCTTGTTCTTCCCCATTGCGGTCATGTAGAAATCAATGGCTCCGTGCATGTTGCCGTGATCTGTAACAGCGACTGCCGGCATTCCCATTTCCTTAATCTTTTCAATAAGTTCCACGGGTTTAACCAGACCGTCAAGAAAGCTGTATATTGTATGAAGATGCA
>CAZTKP010000169.1:0-5488 GCA_964614215.1 uncultured Spirochaetales bacterium
CCCCAGGAGTCTTCATACATTTCGGGGAGTCCGAGCTCTTTAACGGGCAAGAGTTCGATTTTCTTACCTTTTTCGTCAATATAGTGGCTGTGGGCATGGAGCAGAACTTCGTATTCCTGAGGCTCTTTTTCAATGAAAAAGTCAACGGGCACAGAGAAGACGTAATCGACTTCTTCTTTGCTGAGAGTAAGGTCATCAAGTGAATCGATCTTAGCTACTCCGACAACGCCTGAAACCGTTGCTCCAAGAGGGCTGTAAAGGAGCCCGATCTCACCGAGGATCTCAATTTTTTCACGTTCTATTCCAAGCTCTTCCTGCGTTTCTCTGAGCGCTGTTTCAAGTACTGTTTCACCTTTATCAATTAGTCCCCCCGGAAAACTAATTTCTCCCGGCTGACGAACTTTTCCAGACCTTTTTTCAAAGAGAAAATGATACTTTCCATCCTTTTTGAAAAGCAGTATAAGAACTGCCGCATTACGGAAATCTTCATGTCCGATTATCCTTCCGCAGCTTGAAAGTTTTGATATCTTCTCTTTTAATTTTTCTTTCATTTTTCTATCCACGCAGCAGGATCAAGTTTATAGAAATCTTTGAGTATTTCATAAGTATCAGGCATTTTCTTTTTCATCTGAACAGACTTCTCAAAGAAAGTTTCAGTCGCCACTGCAAAGAACTCTGCCGGATTTGTCGCACCGTACTCATCAAGAAGTGTTTTGTGATGTTTTTCAATTTCTTTAAGCATCTTCAGATATTCACGACCCATTATGTCAGCCCACGAGTAATAAGCCTGTCCATCTTCAAGGGTCGGAACACCGTCAGAATTACCATCGATCTGATCAAGCTGATGGGCAAACTCATGAAGCACAACGCTCTGGCCATCCTGCCACTTGTATGCTCCCTGCTTTGAGTGATTCCATGAAAGCACCATTCTTCCACCGATCCAGCTTTCCCCGAGCCGCACACTTTCTTCAACAGTATGACCATCATGTTCCATAGCCTTGTATGCCGTGGGATAAAGCTCGATCCTCCACAATTTCGGATAGAAATGACATTTTTTCTGACCGAGAATCAGAAGCATTGCCTGAGCTGCAATTATTACTTTCATTGCATCTGTAACCTCAAGGCCTGCACAACCGACGAACTCCTTTTCATCAATAAATACAGCAACATAACCATCAAGCTTTTTCTGCAGATCTTTCGGAAGATGATTGTACAGTTCAAAATCTTTTTTAAGATACTCAATCCATTCCTGTGGAACAGGCTTTGACATTATCTCAGCTCTTCTCTTCTTTCTTCTGAGCTTAAAAAGATGTCTGTTAAAAAGATAGATTACCACTGCCAGAGCAGGAACTGAAACTATTATCCATGCGGTCATTTAACTGTAGAATTAATCGCCGAGGAGATCGTCAAGCTCGTCTTCAGGAGATCTTTTCTTTTCAGGTTTCTTTTCTTCCTTTTCCTCTTCAGCAGGAGCATCTTCCTCATCCTCTTCATCAAAGAAGCCTTCTTCTTCGTCTTCCTCTGCAGGAGGCGGGGTTTTCTCTTTTTTCGGTGCTACTTCTTCTTCATCTTCAAAAGGCACATCCTCATCTTCTTCAGCAGGCGGAAGCGGTTTTTCTTCTTCAGGAAGCGGTTCATCTTCAAACGCGGCCTTTTCCTCTTCTTCCATTTTGCGTCTTTCTTCTTCCTCTTTTCTAAGTCTTTCTTCCTCTTCCTTTTCTTTCTGCTCACGGATCTTAGCTTCAAGCTCCGCCTTTTCTCTTTCGAGTCTAAGTCTTTCCTCTTCTTCCTTTCTCTTTCTTTCTTCTTCGAGTCTGGCCTCTTCCTCTTTTCTCTTTTTCTCTTCTTCAGCCTTTCTGATAGCTTCTTCCTGCTCGTCTATTATGGTCTTAATTGATTCGGCACTTGAACAGGCGGCAGTAAAGCCTTTCGTGCATGCTGTATTGTAATATTTATGCATTTCCTTGAGCTGTTCAAGAACTAGTGTTTCTCCATATTTTTCTGAAAGTGCTGTTCCGACATAGTAACATGATTCTGCATGTTCCTTTTCACATGCTTTCTCGTAATATGGCAGTGCCTGGACCATTCCGCCCTGATCAGTATTTTCAACAATTGCCTTTGCAAACTTGAAACAAGCCTCTGTTGAACCGCTGTCACAGGCCTTTTCATAGTATTTTCTGGAAAGGGAAACTCTTTCCTCTCTGGGTTTTCTGAAAACTATCATGTCTGCAAACTTTTCACAGATCTCCAGTTCCCCGCCTTCACAGGCCTTGCCCCAGAATCTCTCAACCTTTGCATAAGCTTCGGGATCATCAAACTTCTTTGACCATGTTGAACCGAGATCTATACAGGTTTTCATGTGCCCTTTGTCACAGGCCTTTTCAAAAAGCTCTTTTGCCTTTTCGACATTCTTATCAAGTGAAGCTACGCCTTTTGCGTACATCTCACCCATTCCTCTACATCCTGCTCCGACATCCCTGTCACAGAGTTTCTGATAGAGATTAAAAGCCGACATACTGTCTTTATAAACTCCGCCTTTACCATTTGCCCACATATCGGCAAGAATGATACAGGAATCGTTGTAACCCCGGTCGCAGGCTTTCTTAAAAAAGCTTCGGGCCTTTTTGTTCTCATCGTTTATAGCATCGCCGTTCTGCCAAAGAAGACCTGCGTTATGGCAGGCTTCAAGATGTCCTTCGACACATGCTTTCTCAAAAAGTTCTCTGGCCTTTTCCTTGTTCTCCGCTTTTATGGCATTTCCTTCCTGAAACATTTCATCAGGAGTAGTGGCACATCCGGAAATAAAAATGACAATGCCGAGAATAACCGGTAAAAGGTTCTTTTTCATAGCTTTCTCCAACAAAGAATACAATTAAAAAACGTTTCAAAACTAACCTAAATCTAACGATATGGAACTTAAGGTCAATAAATTTTTAGTATTTCAGTATATTTTATTAGTTATCGGACTTTATAATGCCTTTTTCCCTGAAATGATCAATGACAGAATCAGCCATTTTTTTCAGGCCGGCCTTGCTCCAGTGAACATCACCTTTAACAAACCAGATCTTTTCTTTTTCTTCGACATTTTCAACGTTAATGAAATCAGGAAAGAAGTTAATAAAATCGATGTCCCTTTCCTCGCAGAACTTCCTCCAGAAAAGAACCTGGATGTTTCCGAGAGCCTTTTTTAAAATATGCATCCGCCAGGGGTAGACAGCAATGTGCAGTTTGACACCGTACTTCTGAGTAAGTTTAAAAAGAAGATCCATATGCTTTTTTGAAAGTTCAAGTCCTTCCTTTCCCCACTTTTCATAGTGATGCATATCCATTGACCACAGATGTCTCACAGGATAAAAAGCACCTTCCCAGAACGGCGAATCCTTATGTCTGGGATTTTCCTGCCAGTAGTAAGTTCTTTCATAAAAATATCTGTAAGTGAAAGAGTTCTGATAGAAGAACAAGTTAATATCACTCAGGTAGGGAACGGGTTCTGTAGGCTTGAAATAGGCATACTCGATCTCATCCTGAACATCGGAAATATCAATAAAAACATAGAGATCGTCCATCTCGAGACCCTTTTCAAGAAAGTATTTCATCTTAAGATAGTAGATCTTGGGACTGTAGGAGATACAACCCGCATTAAGCAGTTCAATATTCTCCTTTGCGAGCTCTTTTGAAACTATTCCGGGGAAAGTGTTCTCCCATGGTTCACCAACTCCTTCAGTGAACGAGTCGCCAATGAAAACGAATCTCTTTCCATCCTTTTTCAGCGGAACATCACGCTCACTCGCATCAAAAAATCCAAGTGAATTTGTATGTATCGTATACTCGTCAAACCACTTTGTCAGCTCTGTCTGATCTGCTTTTGTCCCGTGGTGATAATAACTTGAATTTGTTCTGAAATTATTGTAGGGCATGACAAATTTCGTGGTAAATACAACATCAAAGATCCCGGCAAGAATTAAAAGCGCTACAACATTGAAAAGTATAACTTTGACAACAGTTGACCGCTTCCACAACCAGACAATTAGCAATATAAACGGAGCAGCTGCAACAAAAAAAGGATTTATAAGATAGAAAAATGAAAACATCGGCTCTCCGGATAATCTGTCAAATTGACTCTAATTGATACAGCATTTCTTTAACTTTTTCAAATTTTGACAGTTTTCCTGTTTGACATAATTTTTCATCAAACTACAATGTTTACACTGGAGTTGGATATTTTTAACGAAGTTGAGGCATAATGATCAGGTTTTTTCTGTTTCTGACAATTATTTCTTCAGTAGCAGGCTTATTAACAGCAAAAGAACTCGGTCCGGACGTATCAACTTACGAAGAGGAAGAATTAAAGTGGGAGAATGGCAACTACGGATATCATGTGATGTTCAAGACACTGCTTGAAAATAATAAAACTGAAATATACGACAACAACATTGCCGATTCATGTGTCGATCAGACTATTGGAAGCACATACCGTTTAGGAATAGATAATCTTCCACCTGATGCTCACGTTAAAAAGGCGTTCCTTGTCTGGGCCGGATCTCAACCGCAGGCGAACCTTCAAGGCTGGACCGATAATGCTGTGCAGCTTGATTTTTCATCAAAATTCGGACTTATTTCTGAATCCAGGGAAATTTCAACTGAACTTTTTTATGTTATCGGAGGACCCTCTGGCTTCATTTTTGACAGTTTTTTTGACCGCACTGAATCCGAGAACAATACCTATTTAGGTTTTTTCACCTACAGAGTCGATGTAACTGACTTTTTTTCCAGTATTTCCAAACAGGGTAACGAACTGGGCCTTGAATACAGCGGTTTTGCATATTACGGAGATTATACCGTCTCGGGTCTTAACTGTGACGGAGCACCTGTCTATGCGAATTATTCTCAACTTGTTTCAGGATGGGCTTTAATAATTATCTACACATCAGATCAGATAGAGCCTCAGAACATCTATATTTTTGATGGATTCAGTAACTATTATCTTGAAGAATCAACCATTAGTTTATCAGGAATAGACATGCCTCCAACCCCGAAAATCAAAGCAACGTTTATTTTTCACGAAGGAGATACTTTTGATCCGTGGATAGAAAATGAAGATGGTGATCCTGTTCCGATGGAAGGTTTGTTTATAAAAGGTGAAGGTGACTGGTATTCACTTGAAAACGAATGCAATCCTTTGAGAAATACCGTCGTTGATAATACAAAAATTTCCTACAACGATGTTTTTAACTCTATTTCTTCTCAATATGGATGGGACACAGCAACTCCGGAATGTATCGGCGGAGATCCGGAAAACCCTGATGTTAAAAAGATCGAATATGCAATGGATGTAGATACATTTATCCTTGATCCTTCAAAAGATCACGGATTTCTATCATCTTTTAAAAACGGTAGCGATCACTTTGATATAAAGATCAGTGCCAATAAGGATAACACATTCTCAAACATGATGATCCTTGCTTATGAACCTGAAGGAAACTGGTTT
>CAZTKP010000170.1:0-5485 GCA_964614215.1 uncultured Spirochaetales bacterium
GGAACAATAGGCGTAAACATTAATGAAATAACAGAAATTTCAAATAGATAGGAGACAAAAATGAAAAAATCTTTAATGCTTTTTGTAATGATAGCGCTAATAACCCCTTTCACCTCATGCAGCAACAATCTTAAAGCAATAGATGCGGAACACAAAACCATCCTTAATAAAAAAGTAGAAGTTATCAGACCTCTAAAAAAGAAAATCCCTATAAAAATTGAAATAGCCTCCACCTTAAATGCCGAGGAAAGCAGTGTGTTGGCAGCTGAAGTAAGCGGAATTCTTGTAAAATGGTATGTAAAAGAAAACCAGAGCGTGAAAAAAGGTGCACCAATTTTAAAAATTGACCCTATAAACTATGAAAGACAGCGAAATCAGGCTGTTGCAGGACTGAAAGCTCTTGAATCGCAGTATGCAGCTCTGGAAAAAGATTACGGACGATTGAAAAGACTTGTAGAAAAAGATGCCGTCCCTCAACAAAAACTTGATGCTCTTGAAGGACAGTTTGAAGCTCTCAGAAATCAGATAGCCATTGCAAAAGAAGGTGTCGAACTGGCTCAGAGAATGGTTACAAAGACTATAGTAAGAGCTCCCTACACAGGTGTTATTACCGAAAGAAAAATAAAAACTGGAGAGTTTGTTGCCGCTGGAGCCAAACCTGTAGCGCAGATAATCAAAACAGATAAACTTGAAGCAAAACTTAATGTTTCAGAAATGTTTTACGACAAAGTAGATAAAAACAGTCAGATAACCTTTGAGCTTCCTTCACTGAACAAGACTATTAAGGGTGAATTTATTAGCAAATCTAAAAATATTGATAACCTAAAACAGTTTAAGATAATCGTGAACATTGACAATAGTAAAAACAATATTCCGGCAGGAATTTATGCTATTGCAAGGATTGTTTCAGAAGAAAAGGAACGCACACTTCTTCCAAACTCGTCTTTGAAACAGATCGGACAAAATAGAGTAGCAGTTTATACCGTAAATAAGAAAGGAATCGTGCAGAGTGTTAAACTTACCTCATCTATTGTTTTTGAAGATGGCGTTGAAGTTACTGGAGATATCCCTGAATTTGTTATTAAGGATATCTCAAGCACCGTTGTTGGCGAGAAAGTACAGCATACATTAAAGTAAAGGAGTCATTATGTTTCTTTCAAAAATATCAATAAAGAATCCGGTTATGACAGTAATGCTGGTAATAGCACTTATTGCATTCGGTTATTTTGCACTTCAGACTCTTGGGATCGAGCTAACACCAACCATCGATGTTCCTGTTGTTTCTGTTACAACTGTCTATCCTGGTGCAGATACAAAGACCATTGAAGAGGAAGTAACAAAAAAGATCGAAGACGAGATAGCTGTCATAAACGGAATCGACAGTTTAAGTTCTACAGTTGTGGATAACCTTAGTCTTTCTGTTATCAAGTTTAAGGACGGAGTGGAAATAGAACGGGCTGTTCAGGATGTAAGAGACAAAATAACTTCAATAAAGGGCATTCTTCCCGAAGATGTGGAAGACCCTATCGTTGAAAAATTTGATATAAATGCTGTAGCGATATTATCTGTTGTTTTAAAAGCCCCGGCAGGTGAAAACCCTGCTGTAGTAACAGAAATGGCTAAGACTAAAATTAAAGAACGACTGGCGGCCGTTTCAGGTGTAGGAAAGGTCGATCTTTACGGTGGAAGAGAACGCGAAATAAAGATTCTAATGAATCCTTTAAAGGTTGATTCCATAAATATTTCACCACTTTCTCTTATTCAGGCTATCGGATCTTCCTCACTTAAGATTCCTGCCGGCACAATTAAGATCAACAATGATGCTCAGGATATTACCATTAAAGGTGATGGAGAAATAACCAATATCAGAGACTTCATGAAAATGCCTCTATTAAAAACAAAATCCGGAAGCATTTTAAAAATTAAGGATTTCGCAAGAGTGGTTGACGGAATAGAAGAGGAAGAATCAGCTTCCTTTATGGGACTGACCCCTGCGATAGGCATGGATGTAAAAAAACAGGGAAAAGTCAATATCGTAAAACTTGCCAAAGAAATCAAAAGTGAAGTGGAGAAAATCAGAAAAGAGCTTCCTAAAGGCTACTCTGTTGAAATTATTGGAGATACCTCACCATTTACCGAGGTTGCAGTTAATGGATCAATTACAGATGTTTTTTTTGGTGCAATTCTTGCAATGCTTGTAGTTCTGCTCTTTCTGATGAACAAAAGGGCGGCAATTATTGTTGCTGTTTCTCTACCGACATCAATAATAGGAACATTTCTGTTCGTAAAAGCTATGGGCTTCTCACTTAACATAATGACAACATTGGCCCTGTCCCTTTGTGTTGGAATTCTCACAGATGATGCAATCGTCGTAATTGAGGCTGTACTCCGACATATTAGAATGGGAAAAACAAAAATCCAGGCAACTATGGATGCAACTAAAGAAGTGGGATTTGCCGTTATTGCAGCCGAACTATCACTGATCGCCGTTTTTGGCTCAACTGTAATGCTGGAAGGAATGGTAGGTCAATTTTTTAAAGAATTCGGAGTTACAGTAATATTTGCCATACTAATCAGTATGGCCGTGAGTTTCACAGTAATACCACTATTTTCTTCGGCATTTCTAAAAGTCGAAAAAAAAACATTCTTCATTTTTAAATTCATGGATCGCTTCCTTCATAAACTGGATAATATTTATGCTAAAGTCGTAAGTTTTTCACTCAAACACAGGTTGGGAATAATGGTTATTGCTGTTGCTCTTCTTGGAGTTGGGTTCGGGTTAATGGGACAGCTGAAAAGCGAATTCATGCCGACTGTTGATATGGGTCTTTTTACCGCAAAAATAGAACTGCCATCAGGAACATCAATAGAAAAAACAAAAGCTGTTAACAGAGAAACAATAGAAAAGATATCAGATTTTAATTGGGGGAAAAATATCTACTCTTCAATTGGAGCAAGTGCAACAAAAGAAAAAAATCTTATAACTATGAAAGTAACAATGGTTGACAGAAACAAAAGATCAATAGGAGTTATGGATGCTATAGACCAGACAAGAAATGTTCTTGACGAAATAGTTAAGAAATACGATGCAAAGCTTTCATTTGTTTCAAGAGACGAATCTTTTGCTATGGGTGCACAAATACAGCTAAATCTTCTTGGAGATAAGTTCGAAGATTTGACAAAAGGAAGCAAAATTCTGATGAACTTTATGAGAAGTGAGCCGGGCTTTAAAGACGTAATGTCTGATAACAAAGGCAATAAAGATGAGATATCCGTAAAATTTGATCATAGGAAGATGGTAGATCTCGGTATAAACACAGCAGAAAGCGCTCTTGTTCTCAGGCATCTTATCAGCGGTGTCAAAATTGCCAAAATGGATAATAATTTTGGGGATACTGATGAGGTTAAAATATATATAGATGAACCCTACAAAAACATTGACTATATAAAAAACATTCCTCTTAAAAGCAACAAATATCCAGGCATCAGACTTTCTGATGTGGCAGATATCAGATACGGGTCCTCAATAATTCAGATACAGAGATACAACAAAAGAAGAACTGTAAAAATATCTGCAGATGTAGCCAAAGGCTACGCCCTTGGAACTCAGATGAACAAATTGAAAAACTTTGCATCTAAAAATCTTCCTGAAAATGTTGATTTTGAAGAAAGCGGAATGGCAGAAGAAATGAGTAAATCTTTTAAAGATCTTATCATTGCACTAATCATATCAGTTTTTCTAATTTATATTGTCCTTTCGAGTCAATTCAATTCCTTCATTCATCCTTTTACCATAATGTCAGCTCTTCCGTTTGCAATGACCGGAGCAATCTTCACATTATATATCACTGACATTCCTTTAAGTATTTTTGGTTTTATAGGATTCATTCTCCTCATGGGCATCGTGACTAAAAACTCTATTCTTCTTGTCGATCACGCCATTCAGCTCAAAAAAGAAGGAATGGATATCACAAAAGCTCTTACTGAATCAGCAAGGACAAGACTTAAACCCATCCTGATGACAGCTCTCACTACAATTCTGGGAATGGTACCTGTTGTAATATCCACGGCAGAGGGAGCTGAATTGAAACATGCAATGGGATGGGCAGTTATCGGAGGGCTTATCTTCTCAACTTTTGTAACACTGATCATTGTTCCTGTAATTTTCTCTCTTCTTGACAGATTTTCAATAAAAGCTGACCCGGAAAGAGAACTGGAGCTAAAAGAGTTATGATTTTAGGAGATAAATGAGAAAGTTTTATTTAAGTTTACCGGCAACATCAAATTCGGAAAAAAGAGAAAAAAAATTATTTCTCATTGACTTTGACACTTTTTCGACTATAAGATTTTTTGACTTTTTTGTTTTTTTGTTCAAATTATCTAAAGTTCTAATATTGAGCCAGTCAAAGATGAAGAACTTGATTATTTTATCAAAAGAACAGGAATGAACTTAAGGAGACAGTTTTGAAAGCATTTGGCTTTAAAGTCATAGATTTCTACAAGAAAAAGCCTGTCTTTTTTTTCATTTTTCTGTTTCTGATCATTATGGTTCAGATTTTTTCTTTCGGGTTAGGGTTTCCATCCATGATTACTCCTTTTATATCCGGTATAAAACTTAACATATATAATATAGTTGTATTTCCCATTGTTCTGGGGTTCGGATTATATTCTCTAGTCATGAATATAAAAGAATTCAAAGACTACACTATGGGAAAAACGATGGATTCCGGTTGCTGCAGATTCCGCCTTAATACGCTTATCACTTCAATAACGCTGTTCGCGTTCTTCATTATCCTCTCTCTGTCTGAATATTATGGGCAGAGATCTCTCGGCATACTTGCAGCAACCGGAATTTTTTCAACTACAGCAGCAGTAATCATATTCCCGGGGCTTATTAAAAAAACCAGCAGAAAAATAGAGCACGGAATCAATAAATGGAGGAAAAAATGCATGGAGTAATCAACTGTACAAATTTATGCAAGGACGGCAATACCTTGACGTCAATGGTGAGAATAGCCGGAATAACGATCCTTGAAAGACAGATTAGAATTATGAGACAGGTAGGTGTAAAAAAAATCCATATCCTACACAAGAACAGTCAGAAGTTTTTTCTTCTCAACCGGATAATAAAGAAATTATCTTTCAAAGATCTTGAAATTAATTTTATTTCAACCAACAGTGAAGGATACATAGAAGCAACAGCATTCGAAGGTGATAATAGTCAGAATATATTATATTTTGATGGTGCCAGCATCTTTGATGAAAGATTGCCGGAGAAATTCTTCTCTTCAAAAAAACCTCTTGTTGCAATGATTCCTTCAAATGAGCTGCTTCCACATGATATTAACAGAGGCGTAGAGGTTACAACGGAAAAAAACCAGTATAAATTTATCGGTATTGCAGCTATTCCGAAAAAATATTTTCCACTGATAAGAATCAGAGAACTTGAAAATATTGATAAAATACTGGTGGAAATGGTTGTTAA
>CAZTKP010000171.1:0-5449 GCA_964614215.1 uncultured Spirochaetales bacterium
TCTGAAACATTTCTTACAATATCTTCAGCAAATCTAGGTCTTGAAAAAGCCCTTTCTGTAACAAACTTCTCGTCACTTCTCTTTAAAAGTGGATAGACCGCACTGCTTGCACAATCCTCAATGGCCTCAACCACATCCTCTATCCAGATGAACTCTTTAAACTGGAGATTCAATGTCACATAACTTCTCTGATTATGTGCCCCTCCGTCACTTATCTCTTTTGAACAGGGACAGAGTGTGGTTACAGGAACACGAACACCCAGAATAAAACTTGTTCCGTCATTTTCATCACTGAAACCACTGAAAAGAACATCGACCTGAAAAAGAGAACCTATTTTTGAAACAGGAGCCTGTTTTTCAATAAAATAAGGAAATCTCATCGTGAACATTGCCTGAGGAGATTCCAGCTTCTTTCTCATTTCATCAAGAATATCAGGGATATTAGCCATCGTTATCTCACCGCGCACCTTGTTCAGGATCTCTATCATTCTTGACATGTGAGTACCCTTGAACTCGGGAAGAAGCTGTACAGTCATATCGACATCGGCAACAGTATTCTGAGTTCCGCTGCTGCGATCCTTTACCGTCACGGGATACCTTATGCCCCAGACTCCCACCTGATCGACTGAAATATCACGACTGTCTTTCATATTCTGAACATCAAGCATTTTCTTCCCTCAGAAAAGTGTGAAAGGAAACTCCTTTTTCATTTTTAAGCAGAATAAAAGCCGGAGAATCCTCATATCTAATGTAGTTATATCCCTCGGCGAGGTCAAGTTCCAGAACTTCAGGGTTCATCCCGTTTCTCAGATGATCGAACTCTCTTGAATCAATATCTACCCTGTTGAGATCACCGAGAACCACATCGATTCCTTCAATTCCCTTCTCAACTGTAAGCGGATCTTTCTCCACCTCTTTTAAGGTAACTGACTTTTTTATTGAAAAAGGTCCTACAGATTGCCTCACAAGCTTTGTCATAACAGCACCGCATCCGAGGAACTGCCCGATATCATTGACAAGAGAGCGTATATAAGTTCCCTTTGAGCAGTCAACCTTAAAGCTCAGCTCACTGTCGCCTGTCTTTTCAAGTTCAAGTGAATTGATCCTGATCTCTCTGCTTTTTAACTTGATGTCTCCACCCTTTCTTGCGATCTTATAAGCCCTTTTTCCATTAACTTTTACAGCACTGTATGCCGGAGGCACCTGTCTGATAACACCGGAAAATCTTTCGACAACACTTTCAATGTCAATTGAGTCCATGTCACACTTTTTATCAGAAGCAACGAGCTCTGTCTCCTCATCAAAACTGGCACTTGTGTACCCTAGTTTCATTTTTCCTGAATAAACTTTATCAGAATCTGTGACAAACGGCAGAAGTTTTGTAGCTTTTCCCGCAGCTACCACAAGAACCCCTTCAGCAAGAGGGTCCAGAGTTCCGCAGAAACCGGCTTTTCTGACATTAAGAACGGCCTTTAGGACATTGAGAGTCGATGCGCTTGACCAGCCCTTTTCCTTATTTAGAACAATAAAACAGGAATTATTCCGTAACACGGTCCACTATTTCTCCTATCTTATTTAAACCTTCTTCAAAAGTACCTTTAAAGACAAAGCCTGCCGCATTTCTGTGACCGCCTCCGCCAAACTCTTCAGCTATCTTTGATGAATCAATACTTCCTCTGCTTCTCATGCTAACTTTCCAGAGATTGTCACCTTTCTCTCTGAATCTCATGGCGATCTGAACTCCCTGAACACTTCTTGCATAGTTTACAAAGGAATCAACGTTATCAGGCTGAAGCGAATACTTCTCCAGCTGATCTCTCGTAATTCTTATCACAGCGGCCCTGCCGTCTGCTATCACACGCATATCTGCAAGCACTTCCGCAAGCAGTCTAAGCTGATCTTCAGGCACATTTTCATAAATATTTGAAGCTATTTTCCAGGGCTCGACCTTATCAAGAAGCTCACTGAGCACCAGAAACGCCTCTTTGTTAGTGCTTCCGTAACGAAGACCGCCTGTATCGCTCATAACAGCGGCATAGATCGCTTCGGATTCAGCTTTATTAAGCTCCACTTTCATTTCCTGTGTCATTCTGTAAACAAGAGCGGCAGTGGCACATGACGTGCTTTCAACGACTGCTTCATTGTAAAAAGCCTTCTTTTCATCGCTCTGAAGATGATGATCGATCAGAACTTTAGGACTTTCTGTTTCCTGAAGCCTTTTATAAAGACTGCCTCCAACCCTTTCGGGAGATCCGCTGTCAAGAATAATGAACAGATCCGGATCAGTTTGAGGAAGAGTTGAGATATAGTTGTCCGCACCTTCAAGAAAAAGATAGTTGTAAGGAAAAGGGTCTTCCTTGAAAATGGAAACTTTCTTACCCATTCTCCGCAGGATCGAAGCCAGAGCAAGTGAACTGCCCATACAGTCACCGTCAGGCATTTCATGTCCCGCAATAATGATCTTTTCTGAATGGTTTATCAGTTCAATGATATTTTTAAACATCTTCCTGCCCATCCTCTTCTTTTTTTATTTCATCAAAGATCTTCTCTATCCTTATTGCCTTTTCAACAGAATCATCAAAGATAAAGACCAGGTCAGGGGCAAACTTAAGGTTTTTAATATGTCCGGCAAGTCTGTACCTTATCTTTTTCTTATTTTTCTCAAGGATGGCCTGAAGTTTATCTCTACTTTCACTTTCAAAAGTATGATAATAGATCTTTGCAACCCTAAGATCGACCGTAAGATCAACTTTGTTTATCTGAATAAAGGCTATGGGAGTATCTCCGAACTCACTGGCCAGGAAAGTGCTCATAAACCTGAAAATTGCAGAAGCAACCTTTTTCCGTCTGATCTGACCGGCCATTAGAGGACCTCGTCCTTAACTTCCTTGTCGACATAACATTCAATTATGTCGCCGACCTTAATATCGTTGTAATTTTCTATGGTTGCACCACATTCGTAACCTTTCTTGACCTCTTTTGCATCTTCCTGGAAACGTTTGAGAGTGGCAAGGATTCCTTCATAAACAACAACATTGTTGCGGACAAGTTTCACCTTACATTTACGTATAGCCTTTCCGTCAGTAACCATACAGCCTGCGATATTTCCGATCTTACCGACTTTAAAAATATCTCTTATCTCAACCTTTCCGATAAGTTCCTCGTGGATGATCGGAGCAAGCATTCCGCTCATGGCGGATTTGATCGAATCTATGAGTTCGTAAATGATCGAGAATATTCTGATATCGACCATTTCAGCTACGGCAACCTGCTTAGCCTTGTTGTCCACCCTTACATTGAAACCTACAATGATACCGTTGGAAGCACTCGCAAGAAGAACATCGTTCTCGTTAATACCACCTACTCCGGAGTGAATTATCTTCACGTTCATCTTTTCATGCTCTATCTTTTTAAGAGACGAAATAATAGCTTCGACAGATCCGTCAACATCGGCTTTAACAACTATGTTGACATCCTGAACATCACCTGCCTCCATTTTCGAGAACAGATTTTCCAGAGACATTCTGCTGTCCTTTTCAAATTTCTTTTCTTTCATCTTGTTACTTCTCAGATCAACAAGACCGCGTGCCCGTTTCTCATCATTGAATACATGAAGTTTTTCGCCTGCCGGAGGCACACTGTCCGTTCCTGTTATCTCTACAGCCATTGAAGGACCTGCTTCCTGAACTCTTTCTCCTGTCCAGTCCATCATACTTCTGACATAACCGCAGGATCTTCCTAGAACTACGAGATCTCCAACCTTAAGGGTTCCCTCTTTGACAAGAACCGTAGCAACAGGACCTTTTCCCGGATCCATCTTCGATTCTATAACAATACCTTCAGCAGGTCTATTAGGATCAGACTTAAGATCCATCATCTCGACCTGAAGAAGAACTGTTTCAAGAAGTCCATCGATATTTATCTTCTGTTTTGCGGAGATCTCGACCATGAGAGTATCACCACCGAGCTCTTCAGCAACGATCTCATATTTTAAAAGCTCGTTCTTTACCTTCTGAGGATTTGCTTCCGGCTTATCTATCTTGTTTATAGCAACGATCATCGGAACCCCTGCAGCCTTCGCATGGTTTATAGCCTCAACTGTCTGGGGCATAACGCCATCATCAGCAGCAACAATAAGAATAACAACGTCGGTAGCCTGCGCACCCCTGCTTCTCATGGCTGTGAACGCCTCGTGTCCCGGAGTATCGAGGAAAGTGATCTTTCCACCTTCAAGCTCAACTGAATATGCACCTATATGCTGCGTAATACCGCCTGCTTCTCTGTCAACAACATTCGTATCGCGTATGGCGTCAAGCAGTTTTGTTTTTCCATGATCGACATGTCCCATAACAGTAACAACGGGAGGTCTCGTCATCAGATTTTCTTCTTTTGAGCTGACAACTTCCAGATAAGTATCTTCACTAAGAGCAACATTTTCCGTTGTAAATCCGAACTCTTCCGCAAGGATCTGACATGTGTCGTAACTTATCCTGTCATTTATTCCGACCATCTCGCCCATTGCCATGAGCTTTCCAATAAGCTGGTTAACCTTTATCCCGAGTTTCTTTGCAAGATCCGATACAAGGACCGTATCCTCAAGCTTAAGAACTTTCTTAATAGCTTTAGTCGGATTAGGCGGAGCAGCAGGAACTTTTTTCTTTCTCTTAAGGTCCTTTCTTCTTTTTCTGGCAACCATAGCCTGATAACTCTCATCCATAAACTGTCTTACATCACCGCCCTTGACCTTTCCTTTAACAAGACCGGCTTCTCTCTCACGGTTCTTTCTGGACTTACGTTTACCGCTTTTTCCATCTGTTTCCTGAATAGAATCAGATTCAGGAATAACTACTTTTATCTTTTTATGTTTCTTTGATGCTTTGTGATCTTCTTCCTGAGAGTCTTCCTTCTGTTCAGATTCTGTAACAGCAGGTTTCTCTTCAGTCTCTTTCTTCTCTGACTGTGCAGCAAGGAGTCTGGCTTCTTCTTCAACACTGAGCTTTTTCTCAGGCTCCACCGCAGGCTTCTCTTCATCATCTTCCGGAGCTTTTGCAGAATCCTCAGTTTCTTTGGCAGCCTTTTCCTGCTCAGCCTTCTCTATTTCAGCTCTTTCAGCCTCCTCTTTTGCCAGGCGTTCCGCTTCTTCTTTCTGCCTTTTCTCCTCTTCGAGCCTTTCCTGTTCTTCCACTTCAGCTCTTTCTTCCGGAGGGATAAAGCTTCTTTTTCTTCTTGTTCTATTTCTGATGATCGTTGTGGCAGGTTTAGAGTCTTCACCGTCCGCATCTTTGCCGGAGGAGAATTTTTCTCTAACTATCTGCTCTTCATCAGGATTAACAGAGTTAAAGTGACTGGTGTAGGTGATTCCTTTTGTCTTAAGAAAATCCATTATTTCCTTAGAACTTACACCGATCTCTTTAGATAGATCACTAATTCGCATCAATATCTCCTGAAA
>CAZTKP010000172.1:0-4062 GCA_964614215.1 uncultured Spirochaetales bacterium
TGTTAGATGGTTCTTTATAGTTATAGGTAAAGTAGTTGACCATCTCCTCAATTCTGACGGCATCTTGCGGTGGAAGCTGATGATTTGTTATAAATCTCCTGAAATTTGAATAACTTGCAGTGTCAACATCAATTGAAAAAGTTGAAAGAGGATCTGACTTCGATGCTTTCCAACTGTTCTCATCCTTGGATTCATACTGTTCAGTGTTGCTGTAGTTTACTCTGGCAAGTCTATCTACTGACGCCATACCATATTTAACACCGATACTTCCTCTTGCTCTAGTTCCCAGGCCTCCGATTCCAAGTGAATTACCTCCTCCCATTCCTGTTCCATGAACACCGGAACCAAGACCTGCACCGCTGAAAACCCTTCCTGAACTTAAAGCTCCATAGATCTGTGTTGATTTTGCTGACTTACCTTTACTTTTCTTTGATACTGTTGTGGATACCGTCTTTTCCTTTTCCCCACCTACTTTCTTCGACTCCTCTTTCAATTCAAGAAGCTCTTCGTCTGCTGCCGCAATTTCAGTTTCCTCCACTTCCTGAATCTGGGCATTTGTTTCTGTGTCCTTTTCATTTTTTACCTGCTCTGATGTTCCGCAGGAAACGAAAAAGAAACTTACGATCACTAAAGTTGAAATAATTTTTCTCATGACACTCTCCTTCAAATCGGTTTGCAAAAAAACGTGGCTACAGTTTTAGATTAAACCTTTTAATTAAAGAGTTCGTCCTGACGCATAAGGGAGAACTTTAGAATGTTTTCAGATAGTTATGAAAAAGTTCTGACTAATTAGGAAGAACGTTGAACTATTGCTGTTTCTTTCTGAATCTACTGGGAGTTTCGCCCATTATGTTCTTAAAATAAGTGTTAAAAGCGGACTTAGAATTAAATCCTGACTGATATGCGATCTCAAGGATACTTTTATCTTTTGAACTGTCTTCTTTCATAAGCTGCGCAGCATATTTTATCCTTGCTGTGTTTATATAGACATAAAAATTCTCACCGATGATACCGTTTAAGATCTGAGAAAGATGATGGGGTTTCATGTGTACCATTTCAGACAGATTCACCAGCGTAAGATTGCTGTCTGTAAAAGGCTTTTCGTTTTCCATAACCTCTTTAAGCATTTCCAGACCCCTGCCCGCAAGCTCATCCGGGATCTTATTCTTTTTATACTTCTCGTCCTCTTCACTCTCATCATCTTCTTCTTTTTCATCATCCATATCATCCAGAAGATCAGCCGTGGATACCTGACATTTAAAGAAACCGTCATCGGTAAGACCGAAAAAGACCATCATAAAGACTGGAACTCCGAGAATATAGACAAAATAAACAGGAATATCGGGACGCAGAAAGGCGGGACCAGTAAGATAACCGATAAAAATGTAGATAAGGAAGATAGCTGTAAAAACATACTGAATAGCAAATGCGGCAAGTTTGAGGATCTTTACCATATCTATCGTTGAATAGAACTCCATCATGGCCCTTCTGTGCTTAAGAATAAGAACAATAGGAGCCAGAGCATAAATGGAAAAGAACAGAACCTTCATGAACATCATAAAATGCGGCAGATATTCAATATAGGCAACACCTTTCACATAATGCTCGTAAAGAAAGATCTTCGTTGCACCGCTTTTAACGGCAAAAGGAATTATCAGAAAAGCATGAGCCGCAAAAGGAATGAAATGAAAAGTCATATCAGCACGAAACTGCCTGTTGTAGCCGGTTATGAAAGAAAATGTCAGATAGAACAATGGCCCGTACAGAAAGATTATCGGCCTGGAAAGTCCCAGAAGCCAAGGGTACGTCCTGTATCCTTTAGCTTCCATAAAAGCCGAGAACGAACACTCAAGAGCAAACAGAAGCAGGATCAGAGCAAAACTACGCGCAGCACGAAATGACCTGTATTTAAAGAAGATAAGAAAAGCCGAAAACACTGAAATACCGGCTAAAATAGTGTAAAAATAAGAAGCCATCATCCACCGCAACTAAAAAGTCATGGGAAATGATAGCAGAAAACAGAATTTAAGTAAAAAAATGAATAAGTAGTTAGAGTGTGTTTTAATTGTTCCTAAGGATGGTACCGGAGACCGGACTTGAACCGGTACAGGATTGAATCCCGAGGGATTTTAAGTCCCTTGCGTCTACCACTTCCGCCACTCCGGCATCCGATTAAAAGATGGAGGCGCCTTCCGGATTCGAACCGGAGATGGAGATTTTGCAGACCTCTGCCTTACCACTTGGCGAAGGCGCCACGTTGGATATTCAAAGTTGAATGACCACAAAAAAAAATGGAGCGGGAAACGAGATTCGAACTCGCGACGTCAACCTTGGCAAGGTTGCACTCTACCACTGAGTTATTCCCGCTCAGCACAGTGGAATATATACATTTTGCTAATCTTGTCAACATTTTTTAATGCAAAAATATAGGCGTTTTTTTTATCTTTCTGTGTATCTGAATCAGTTCTCAGACTTCAATCATCTGTAAAATTCATTCCGCCGGTAAAAGCATATGAAACATAGTTTGAGTTGCCGTAAATATAGATGCCTGACGGTTTTGAGGAAGTCATTTTATATCCACCTGCATCCAGAGAAAGATAGTGTTTATACCAGTTTGTTCCTTCAATCTTTTCAAAACTATCTGAATCATAAGTTGTTTCTTCGTTAAAAGTTATTTCAGTGTCGCCCGGAGCTACGATCGTAACATTGTTGACACTGTAGTTTTCAGGCACAATGAACATGTGTTCTGTTCTCATTTGTCTTGTGGGAACAAGAAGCATCATTGAGGGATCTCCTGTTCCGGCATCGGCATCCTGACTGGCAAGAAAGTGGCCGACAAGCACCGGATGGTTGGAATCAACGATAAAATCCTTTTTTGTTGAAAAAAGATGCGCCTGACCTGCAGAAAGCTCAATACTATCAGTTACACCACCCGTTATTACCGCAACAGTCCCATCAGATGAAGCAAGTATTTTATAGTAATCATCTTCATCATTCCTCGGCGTTGTTCTTACCGCAACATAATTTGTTCCCCAGCTCATTAACGGGAATATCTGATGTTCCAGATGATCACAGGCATTTTTATCAGCCGGTATCCTTGAACAGACATGTCCACCGAAAACTGCAATTTTTTTATCTGCCTTTATATATGTTCCCGTCAGATCTGAACCGTACGAATCACTTTCACCATCTGTTGAGTTGACTGTAAGTATCTGATATTGATTGAGAATATAGGTCTTCTTCGCTCCGGATGTTTCCGCGTCAACCTCCTTTCCTGCAACAGAATCCCCTCCATAGGTTAACTCTATGGAAGTTTCACCATCATCAACGGCAATTACAGAAATAAAACCGGGAAGAGTCGACCAGCCAGGCCATGACATTGCATAGTATTCCCCGGAAAGAGAGCCTTTGGGAATAAGCAAAGAGGCATCGTTTGAATATACAAGGACATCTCCGAAAGGATTCATTTGTATAACAGAGACAGGCCTTGACGAAACTATTTTAAATCCAAGATCACAGATTCCAGGATCAGAAACCCTTCGTTCTGTTCCCAGATCTATTGGAACTGTCTCAAAAGCCGGAACTGATTGCTCCTTAATAACTTCATCACCGGAAATATATATTTTAACTATTATCTCCGTGTCATTGGGATTCGATATGATAATTGCATAGTTTGCATCACTTTCATATCCTCCTCCCTGCTGAAGAAACGCACCCCAGAATTCACAACCGGTATCACTTTTGTTATTTCCTGCCACTTCACATTCATCAAGACAGTCACCTTTATCACAAAAAGGTTTGTCCCCTTCACAAATTTCAATTTCGGCAAACTCCATACCGGATTGTATACATTCCAGGACTTTGTTTTCATCACATTTTCTCTCACCGGGAGTGCAAATTGTTTCAGTACTTTTTTCAACACAAGTTTCAGTATCATAGCCTGAACAGTCATCAAGACATAAAGCTTTTCCAGAAATGAATCTATCAGAATCTATTTCTATGCAGTTAACAATATTTCCGTCACAGATCTCTCCAGTGTCAATTTCATTATTTCCGCAAGTT
>CAZTKP010000172.1:4162-5437 GCA_964614215.1 uncultured Spirochaetales bacterium
TTTTAATTTTCCTCTTAAGCTAATTTAAACCTTTTTGTTTACAGCTAAAGATTAACAAATAACAACGGTTTTTCAAGTAATAATTAAACTTGTGTGGGAGCAAAACACATTTTTAACGTTTGAACACCCCTTACTCGTGAAAATATGACAGAATTTAGGCCTTTTTAACGGTTTTTGTTAAGAAAATCGTTAAAATGATCACTTCTGCGGACTTCGATTACTTCCCGAAACCATTTTATAATGGTAGAGTCTGCATTCAAGTGCACCGTTGAAAAGAGGTATTCTTCTTGAAACTGAAAGCCTTACTGATTTTGGCATCTTAAGGTCTGAAGTCATTAAAAATGCGTCCCAACCTGCGAATCCTTTTTTGAGAGTATCTCCTATTTTCGGATAAAGTTCTTTCATCTCCTTCACATCGCTCAACCTTTCGCCATAAGGCAGATTTGTCACAAGAATTCCGTTTTCTGTCGGAGCAGATGTTTTAAGGAAGTTTCTCACCCTGACCTTTACACAGTCTTCAAGTCCCAGACCTTCAAGATTCATCTTTGTTATTTTTATTGCCACAGGATCAATGTCACTTCCGTAAATATTAGCTTCTTCAACATCTTTTTCTTCTTTAAGTGCATCGATCTTAATCTTGTTCCAAAGATCTGCGGAAAAATTCTTCAGTTTTTCAAAGGCAAAGTTTCTGTCAATTCCCGGAGCAACATTTAGAGTCGCAAGAGCCGCCTCGAGAAGAAAAGTTCCGCTTCCGCACATCGGATCAAAAAGAGGAATTCCCGGTTTCCAGCCACAGAGTCTAAGAATTCCTGAAGCAAGATTTTCCCTTATCGGAGCATCATTTGTATATTTTCTCATCCCTCTTTTAAAAAGCGGTTCTCCAGATGTATCAATCGAAAGTATCATCCTGTTTTCACTGAGAAATCCATGAATTCTCATGTCAGGGTTCCGAGTGTCGACCGAAGGTCTTTTTTCTGTCAGGGCTCTAAATTTGTCACAGATAGCATCCTTAACCTTAAGACCCGCGAAATTAAGGCTTTTTAAAGGGCATTTTCTTCCGACCATTTTGATCTTAATAGTTTTTTCGACATCGAACCAGTCCTGCCAGTCAACCTTCATGGCGTTCTCATAAACATCTGCTTCGTTCATGTAACGCTCTTCAAGAACTTTCCAGTAAACTCTTCCCGCGATCCTGCTTTTAAGATTCACCGTGTAGCACAGAGCCTTGTCACCTGAAAAGTGAACACCGCCCTCATCCTCTATGATATCCACAGC
>CAZTKP010000173.1:0-5394 GCA_964614215.1 uncultured Spirochaetales bacterium
CCATTAAAAGCGCAATCGTTGATTATCAGGAAAAAGAGATTCCTGATCTTACAGAAAGAAATCTCAAGCTGCATTTCATTCCTAACATGGCGACTGGGATATCAGGAATAAGAAGGGGCGGAAAAACTTTCAGGACGCATCAACTGAAAAAAGAACTTGCAGCACAAGGAAAAACTCAGAATATCTGCCGGATACAATTTAATGATCACCGCTTTATTAATATTAAATCCGAGGAATTAAACATCATTGACGATGCATATTATTCAATTTATCCAGATAAAAGAGAAAAAGAGAAAGTTTTTTTTATTTTTGATGAAATACACCGTATTCAGGGATGGGAAAATTACATACTATATCTTCTTGAAACACCAAAACATCAAGTTGTAATAACCGGCTCGACTGCATCTACTCTTCGAGGTGAATTTGAATCTTCTCTGAGAGGAAAACTTTTTCCGATAGAGCTTTTTCCATTTTCTTTCGACGAATTTCTAAAATATCACGACATAAAACCTGACACTGTTTCATCAAAGGGAAAAAGTCTTTTACTGTACAACCTTGATAAATATTTAACGACAGGCGGCTTTCCGGGTGTTTACAGTGTAGCAGAAGAAATTCGGGAAGATCTTCTGAGAACATATTGGGACACCATGCTTTTAAGAGACGTAATCGAAGCAAATAACGAAGAAAAAATTGATGCTGTACTTCTCCGCTCTTTCTGTGACACCCTCATATCCCGTGTCGGCTGTCCAATGACAGTAAACAAAATTTCTACAAATCTCAAGAATTCAGGGTTTAGATTCAATTCCGAGAAAATATACCGTTATCTTAAATTTGTAAGCGATGCCTATATGATGCATACTGTCGAATTTTTCTCTGAATCGGAAAAAATCCGCTCGAAAAACTATAAAAAAGTTTACTGCATCGACTGGGCTCTGGCTAAAGCGGTTTCCTTCGGATCAGGAGTTGACAAAACCAGACTTTTTGAAAATATGATATTTATTGCGTTAAAGAGAAAACACGGCAAAATCAGTTACTTCAGGACAAGAGAAGGATACGAAATAGATTTTGTTGTCAGCAAAAACAGAAAAGAAATTGAACTTATTCAGGTATCCTACAGTATTGATGACCCTTCTGTTCTTGAGCGTGAACTCCGAGCGCTCACAGTTTCTGCCGATTATCTTGAAGCTTCATCATTAACAATTGTTACTTTAAACGATGAAAAAATAATTGAACAGGAAGGGAAACAGATTAACATAATCCCTGCATGGAAATGGTTGCTCAATATTGAAAAGACTTTGAATTAATTAAGTTATTTTACAATAAGCACACTTAAGATACTGCGCTTCCGGAATTTTCACGGGATGATCTGATGCATGCCCTGTCATTTTAAAAAGTTCCAGTTTTACAGACTCTTTTTTTGCTGTTTTCTCAATAAGATCGTCAAATTCTTCAGCTTTTATTCTTGATGAACATGATGCCATTACAAGTATTCCATTTTTTTCAACAAGTTTAAGACCTAGTCTTATTAACTTAGTGTAGGCATTCAGGGCTTTATCTCTGTGCTTTCGTGATTTTGCAAAACTTGGCGGATCAATTATAACCATTTCAAATTTCTCACCGTTTTTAATAAGCTCTTCCATCATTCCAAATGCATCACCTGTCAGATCCCTGAATTTGCATCCTGATATCTTTTTATCTTTGCTGTTAAGTTTGATGTTCTGCGCAATTGCTTCAACTGCATAAGGTGATATGTCTACACTTGTTACACTTTCAGCGCCACCCCTTGCCGCATAAAGAGAAAATCCTCCGCTGTATGAAAAAACATTGAGCACATTCCTGTCTTTTGCCAACTTCTCAACCCGGCTCCGGTTGTCTCTCTGATCAAGGAAAAACCCAGTTTTCTGCCCTTTTTGAAGATCACTGTAGAAATAGATCCCGTTTTCACAAAAAACGACCGGACCTTCCAGCTCTTTGCCGTAGATCACCATGCCGTCTTCATAGTCCTGAAGAAATTCCGTTCTTTTTACTTGTCGTGACATTCTCAGAACTATTCTCTCTGCATTAACTGCTTGAGCTATCAATCCTGACAAGGTCTCAAGAGAACCTATCCAGCACAGAGAATAGATCTTAATGACAACACTTTCGCCGTAAATATCGACTATCAATCCCGGGAACCCGTCATTTTCCCCGTAGATCAGCCTGTATCCGTCAGTTTGTGAAGGAATAAGTTCTTTCCGCATCATCAAAGCTTTGTTTATCTTTTCTCTAAACCAGTCTTCATTGATCTCTGCGGGTTTTCCATGCTGCAGAATTTTTATTCTTATCATTGAAAAAGGATCAAAAAGTCCAACAGCCGCGAACCTTTTTCTTTCATCGAAGATTATTGCGATATCGCCCGGGGCACCCTCTTGGCTTAGTGAAACAATAGAATTCTCAAAAACCCAGGGATGACCTTTTCTTATATTTCTTAAAGCATCTTTTGTAACTCTTACTGCAATAGATTTTCTGACCATTGTGTGTCCCTGAATAAACTTGAGAAAATTAGCTTATTAATGAAGAAATGTAAACCTTAAGTTCTGAAGACTTTGAACAAATTCAGAAGACAGGTCCATTCTCAACATAGTACATAAACCTCACAACCCTTATCCCTAGAACCTGGTCACCGCTAACGAATTTTACAATAAATTCGCCTGTGTTGTACCCCGGCTTTACTGGAAGCGCACCTTTCAACTCAAGAACCAGTTCAAAAACAACTTCCGTATTGTCTTTTACACTGAAAAAAGTATTTTCATTCATTTTTTCAATATTTTCTTCAGGCTCTGCAGAATAAGGTCTGAATGACTTGATCACTTCCAGAAAATTCGGATTATCTTCACTTTCAAACTCAAGAGTAATGTCTTTCTCAGTATATTCTGTCAGAGACTTTACGGCATCTGCCAGTTTTGTCCTTATTCCGTTTCCATCTCTGTCATCGGTATGAAAATTATAGGTATTTCCTTCTGCATCCACAGTTCCTGTCATTTGTGACATATAGTCGTGACTTTCATTTCCATCATTATTCACTACACAGTTATTCCCATCATCATCACAGTCAAACCCTGTGTTTACAACGAGAATCTTTACATTGTTATAAGACATTGCGGCAAGCGTTTCAGACATATTGCGGATCTCCAGAGTATCTTCAGACCAGTATTCACCCCAATACTGAGTAAGCTGCTGAGCTTCTTCCTTTGTCGGAATTTCATAGATCTCCTCGTCGGTGAACAAAACCAGAAGATGACCGGCATCTTCTCTCATGCAGACTCCCCCTATCGAGCCTGTCTTGCCTTCACAGTCTTTTTGAGGGAACAAAAATTCCTGCTCATCTATAACAGAGCCTCCACCGGGAAAACTGAACTGAAGTTTTCCGGAAAAACCGTTTCCGACTACAGTCTGATAAATACTCTGGAAAAAAAGTTCATAATCAGCGTACGGATAGGAAAGTTGCAATATTGATGCGTTGATATCTTCTTTGTCCATTGTGACCGGCTGGATCATGACATAGGGAACTTCCACTATTCCGAAAGCATAAAGATCATCATCATTTTGAATATCTTCATTTATGACATCTGCAAACTGCTCTTTTATCCTGTCAAAAGACGACAGCATGGAGCCGCTGACATCGATCATGCTTACAATATCCATTTTTGAACTGTTTACAGAAAGATCTATCAGGAGTTTTTCTTCACTGTTCATATATCTAGATAGAAGAACATAATAAATTCCGTCAGGAGGACGACTTTCAAAATCCAGTGGATCTGTCCCTGAAACACTTTCCGCACCATCTTTTGTACCATCTTCATCAGTATCCTGAACATACGGATTTGTTCCCATGTTATTTTCCACCTTGTCCGATACAAGATCTCCGTCGCTATCCCTGTCTAAATAATCAGGAACTCCATCATCATCTGTATCAGGACATGGCTGAGCAATACATTCACGTTTGTCAGCGATTCCGTCGGCATCAGAATCTTTATCCTTGCAGTTAGGAAGATAATCTCCATCTATGTCCTCACATCCTTCTACAGTATTCGGAATTCCGTCTCCGTCCTCATCGCCTTCAACTGTATCACAGGTACACCCCGGCTCATCATCGGGAAGATCATCTTCATCAGTTACCACAAGAGCATCGTCATCTGAAACTGCCGACGATCCATCATCTTCATCAGCAACAACACCGGAATCCGTAATATCCTGATCTTTCTCATTATTTACAGACACATCTGAGCAGGAGGATATTGATAACAAAATAAAAATGGATGTAAACCGAAAAAGTAAACTTTTCATTTTTTAGTTTTTAGTTTTATTTAAACCAACTGGAACAATTATAAGAGATGTCAGAATTTTTTCAAGTGATTATTCTGATGAAGGAAGTTCATTGATAACGGCAACAGCGTCGAGATCGAATCCTGCTGTTCCTGTCGTCGGATATGGATCGTAGATAGGATTTCCAAATGAATCCAGCTCACTTCCGTCACCGATAACATCAACGATCTTAACATGTGTGATATGATTAATATCAAATATTACTACTCCTTTTGAAGCAACTCTATCCGCAAGATCTTCAAGGTCAAACTGTGTTCCAAGTCCCTGTTTGAACTTACCGGCAAATCCCCAGATAAGAGACGGATCATGATTTCCGAAAGCATCAACTGGTTCTGTTCCGAGATAAAGGGTGTCAAATCTTTCAAAATGTGTTCCGTCACTGCTCACTTCAACGTAACCCAATTCAAGAAAAGTCTCAGTGAGACCATTTTCAAAAACTGCGAAATCCGGGCCTTCTCCATTCGTTATAGCCGGATCAAAACTTAAAACGATACTTCCGCCTCTTCCAAGGCATACAATATCTGCTGAAGTACCTTCAGCCGGACCGAGAGCCTTTGAAGGATCATCGTAGCCCGTTACATCTGAGCCCTGCGTAAATGAAACGTTCGTTCCTGCCCATCCAGCAATATCAAGGCTATCCTTGTCAAGGCTCTCTTCAACTATCGGAGTAAGCAATGACCAGCCAAAGCCGTTACAACCTTCGTCAAGATCAGCTGCATTTCCAGGTGTTGCATCAAAAGCATCCTGATAAGTATCGGCATCAAAAATTATCTGACAGCTGTAAAGATCAGTTCCGTCATAAACCCAATCGATCCGGCTCCATTTATCAGGGTTATAAGCATTTCCGGAATCGTTCTGCGCAACAAGGAAATTATCATCATTACTGAATGTTGAGATATTGAATTTACCCATAGACCCCTGATCCCAGACTGTGTTTGAGATAATATGATTGCCGCCGTAACCGTCAGTATACCTTCCAATTATCTCAAGAGACTCAGCTTCAACAACATCATCATCAGTAACTTCATC
>CAZTKP010000174.1:0-3713 GCA_964614215.1 uncultured Spirochaetales bacterium
AATGGTGTTGTCGCAATACTGTGATGCTGTGCAGTTTTTGCTCAGTGTGGTGCCCATTCCGTCGGTGTCACAGACGTAGACATCGTTACTTTCGCATAGTTTTGTTTCGGGCACACAGTCAAGGTCAGCGCAGGAGAATGTTCCTGAGTTTTCAACACACATTTTGAGCGGATCGGTGCAGTCAGTGTCGTTTGTCCAGTTTCCGCCGACGCATTTCTGGACCCATGTTTTGGCTGCGTCACATCTGTAGTCGTCTTCTGTGCAGGTGATGACGTCGTCATCCGTGACGGGTGAATCGTCATCCGTGAGTGGAGAATCGTCGTCTGAAGAAGTGTTGCCTGTATCCCCAGTATCCCCTGTGTTTCCTGTATTACCTGTGTTTCCTGTATCTCCTGTGTTTCCAGTATTTCCCGTATCACCGGTATTTCCCGTGTCACCGGTATCGCCGGTATCATCATCATTCACTGTGTCATCATCAACTGTAGTTTCATCATTTGCGTTTGAATTTCCATCAAAGTTAGGATCGTTGAGTTCTACGATCTGCTTTCCGCAGGAAATCATAAAAATTGAGAAAAGACAAAGGATAAAAACCTTCTTCATATCATTCTCCTCTGATGTATTGCCATAAACACCGAGATATTATACTTAAATAAATATGGGAAGCAAGTAACTCACCCCTAACCCCTCTCTCCACGCAGAGAGGGGAACAATTCCATTGACAAACAATAAAAGCTAAACCCAACTCACCCCTAACCCCTCTCTCCACGCAGAGAGGGGAACAATTCCATTGACAAACAATAAAAGTTAATAGAAGTTACCCCCCTTCTTTTCTTCAAAGAGAAGGGGTCGGGGGATGAGTTGGGATTGGGTTTAACAGAGAGGGGAACAATTCCTTTGAAATATATTCCTCCCCTTCTTTGTTTGAGAGACTGAAGAAGGATACGGAAAGCTGCTAAATGCAGGTTTGCCCTTCGGAAGTAGGTCGGGGGATGAGTTACTTTTACATTGACACGCTGTTCTTAATTTTGTATTATTCAATATTGTTAATCTAACTTATAATTGACCATGACTGACATAAGAGAATTAGTTAGAAACATGAGGAAAAATCAGACTGAGGCTGAAAAAGTTTTCTGGAATGCTGTAAGAAATCGGCAGGTTAAGAACAAAAAGATACTTCGCCAATACGCATTGATATTTGAATACGGAGATTCTAAAAGGTTTTTTGTTCCGGATTTCATATGTGTAGAAAGTGCTCTTGTGATTGAAATTGACGGCAAGATCCACGAACAACAGAAAGACTATGATGAACTGAGAAGTTTTCTTATAAAAAAGATGGGATATCGGGTTATTAGATTCAAAAATGAAGAAGTGCTTAATGATCTAGGCAAGGTGATTAAAAAATTGATGAAGGAATTATAACTCACCCCAACTCACCCCGCCCTTCGACAATCTTCGGGCACCCCTCTCTCGGACAGAGAGGGGAACAATTCCTTTGAAGTTTAAGTCCCTTTCCAACTCACCCCGGTCTTCGACCACCCCTCTCTTCGCAGAAAAGAGGGGAAAGTTAACTTAAGTCCCTTTCCTTGTTTGAGGGACTGAAGAAGGATAAGGAAAGCTGCTAAATGCAGGTTTCCCCTTTGGAAGCCGGATTTAGGGATTGGGTTAAGATAAGGGAACAATTCCATTGAAGTATATTCCCCCCTTCTTTGAGTGAGAGAAGGGGATGGGGGATGAGTTAAGGGAAAGGGATTTAGGGATTGGGTTACATCGTAGGGGTTGACCCATGTGTCAACCCTGGGTTGGTCGTAAACCTGAAAACGGGCAGACACACGGGTCTGCCCCTACGGTCAACTTTCAATAATCTTTTGAATAGTCTTAAAAACTTCGTCACTACTCAATATTGTCATGTGGTCTTCATCAAATTCGTAGGTTTTTACGGCGTCTTTAACGACTTCGGGTTGGAGCATGCTTTTGAGCGAGACTGTTCCGTCACCTTTTTTGGCAGTATCTTTGATCTTTGAATAGTTTCCGTAGATGAGGTGGAACGGAATTTTTAGCTTTGTGCTGTACATTCTGTCCTGGAATTTCGATCCGGGAACCATGTCGATCCAGGCTGCGACGAATGATTTTGTTTCGTTCCTGACTCCGAAGGCTGCAAGGTCGTGTCCGCCGTAGGGAGAGCTTATGGAGATGTATTTCTCAACGACAGAATTTTCTTTGTTCTGATATCTCTGGATGTATGTTCTTGAGACAAGTCCGCCCATGCTGTGAGCGACAAGAACTATCTTTTTGAATCCATGCTTTTTTCGTAGTTTTTCAATTTCGTAGTTGAGTCCTGCGGCAATTCCGTCAAGTCGCAGTCCGCTTGGATACTGATAGACCCACGGCTGATATTTCTCTTTATCAAGTTTTGAGATCAAGTACTCAAAATCTTTAGGTGTTCCGCTTATTCCGTGAACAAAGAGAATCGGAATTTTTTGCGGATCGTACTTTGATAGAAAAAATATGTCCGGGCCCTGAAGGGATGCAAGTTCAAGCGGTCTCCACATTCCCAAAGCTCCGAATCCCTTCGCAAAGTAATAGTGATCCATTGTAACCACTTCACCTGACTTGGGTTTTTTAACAATGAAGTTACTGTTTATTGCAAGCATCATGGATAGATCTGAGAATTTTTCAGGGAGCTTTCCGTTCTTTTTTATTTCAATGTCAATTCCGTAAAGCAGTTTTCCGTTATCAAGAATGAATTCTGATCCGTCTGAATAACATCCGCAGGGTTCTCCTGCATCGTACTTTTCATTTTTATTTTTATCTTCAAACGCAAAGACCGAGATCTTTCCAATGGGTGCCATGAAACCATAGTAAGAAGGTTTTTTAAGAATCTGATAATTGATGACTTTTCTGAAATGATTGTCCTGTTCAGGCTCTTTGACAGATACGACGATGATCGGCGCAGAAAGTTCACTGTCACTTGTGACGTCTCCGCTGTAAATAGCATTCGCCTCTGCATGAAGAGACCATTCCTTGACACCCTTTTTCATCTTTTTGCCGGATTGGGTGAAACAGGAAGGGAGGAGGAGAAGGATGAGGAGAAGGAGAAGGAGAAGGAGTGCGTGAAGCGTGATGCGTGAAGCGTGAAGAGACCTTTCCCCCAACCCCTTACCTAAAGGCAAGGGGAGACGTTCCCTTATTGAAATTGCTTCCTTTTCCTTTAGGAGAAGGAGTGAGGAAGAGGTCATATTAAGGATTGGCTTATTTCTTTCCACTACATATCCTCCTGGTCATTATCAGTGCATCTTCTATAGGATCATCATAGTAGTTTTTTCGATTTCCCACAACTTCAAACCCTGTTTTTTTATAAAGTTCTGCTGCACTTGCGTTTGACTTCCGGACTTCGAGGTACATTTTTCTGACTCCATTCTCACTGCACCAGGCAAAGATTTTCTGCATAAGAAATGTTCCCAAACCATTTTTTCTGTGCTTTGTATCAACTGCTATCTGGAGAATCTCCGCTTCGATACCCACGACAGAAAGAATAATAAATCCGGCTACTTCTCCGTTTTTCTCAACTACAAAAAGTTCATAAGATGTTTTGCTTATGTTTTCCATGGAGCTTAAAAATGAAACTGTGTCGGAACCGAAAGAGTTCTTTCCTATTTCGGTAACTTCTTCTTTGACTTTATTGATGTCTGTTTTGGGGATATGGAGGAATTTCA
>CAZTKP010000174.1:3813-5368 GCA_964614215.1 uncultured Spirochaetales bacterium
AGTTACTCACATTCACCTGAGTGTTTTGCATTTCTGTAGAGTTTGTGTGCTTCACAGATGTTTGAATAGGTGACACCGTCACATCCGCAGACTGGATCATAGACATCATCACAGGTTTCGGGAACCGTTTCACAATGTCCCCATCCGGTACAATCGCCTATTTTCTTGGCACACAGTTCTCCCACTTTGCAGTCATAGTTCTCACTGCAGTTATCCCAGACGACATCGGTGTCAACTGTTTCATCCTTCGTTTCGTTTTCATCCGGCACTGTATCTTCGACTTCTTCATCGACTTCGTTCCCGTCGACGGTTTCGTCCTGAACTTCCTCGTCCTGCTCCTCGTTATCATCAACAATAACTGGTTCGTCGTTTCCTTTGAGATTTACGCTGTTTTCACAGGCAAAAGAAAAAAGTATCGTCAGAGTTAAGATCAGAAGTTTTTTCATTCGCGCCTCCTTTTAAACAGGTTTCTTAATAACATCCAGCAAAGTTCCGTCCCGCCACTCGATAACGTGAACGACATCATCTGTCGTCTCGGTCTTTGCCGGTATGTCCCCGAAACTTTTAGCTTTTTTAACTGAAAGGTCATGCAGATCCTCAATAGAGACAAGTGCCAGACCGTTCTTTGCTGCATTGTCCGCAACTTTGCCTACAGATCTTGAAGAACTTTTCGGATTTACGGCAACATATTCTTCGGTGACAACAACGTCGATAACTTCACCGGGAGTAGTTCTTGTGTAAACTTTGTCTACAACTTTTGGAAATCCCTTTCCATTCTTACCGGTTGCAAGAGGCAGGAACATTATCGTAAGATCAGCACCCGCGGCAACATCCTGGCCTCCGCCGATACCGCCGATTATTCTGCCGTTTGCACAAACTGTATTCACATTAAAATCGAGGTCGACCTCAAGCGCTGAAAGAACAGCAACATCAAGCATGTTCACTGCACTTTCCTTGTTGGCGACAGAAGCATAGTATCCCGCCGTGATCTCCTGGTGTCCGGGATGATTAAGCAGAGACTCCACAACTTTTTCACTCGGTTCAAAAAGCTGTCCGTGCATGAGATACTTCAATGTTCCCTCGTCAAGCATATCGACATGCATACTGGTAACTCCGCCTATTGCGAAATTAGCCTGGATCTTTCTCTTCCGAAGCTCATTTCTGATGTTATCGAGAACTATCAAGCCTGCTCCGCTGCCGACCTGAAAGTTAAATCCGTCCTGAATAACTTCGGCGGCATTCATAACATTCGTCACATTGTCCGCAATTGTCATATTGAACTTGTTTGCACGGATCTTTTCAAAATCAAGTGTTCCCGAACCGATCCCCTCAGAAAGCCCCGGAGGATCCATTTCAACAACAAAATCAACCTGTTCCATAGAGATTGAAGCTGGAAGTATGAGTGATCTGCTGACTGTTCCGGCAAGAAGGCATGTGTAATCGGCAAACTCGGCATCTGCACTGAAAAGTCCGACGGGACCGCACCACTGCTCAGGTTTTCCCATCATACCGTTCGCATTACCATGGATATCGGCGATGGGAACCGGGCCGAAAG
>CAZTKP010000175.1:0-5366 GCA_964614215.1 uncultured Spirochaetales bacterium
ACTCGAAAAACGCTCGACCAATATATGGATTACCCTACTCCATGTCAATCTTTTTATGATTTTTTTTAAACAATTTTAACAACATCTTGATTTAACTAAACTTTCAGCACAAACATTCACCAGAAAAAGCCGTTTTTTTTAGAATTTTAAAACGATCAAAAAACTCATACATAAGTCTTCGTGTCAAGATATCCCTAGTTGTTTCAAGATGTTATATGATATTCTCTATTTTCGACTGGAGGTTAGACAGTCTCATTTTTTTGAACAAAGATCATGTCTTTTTTTCGACAAAATCAAAGTTAAACTGACCTGGAACCATTGAATAGACAACTTCTTCTTCTGAGTTTTCTCTACCATAAAAACACTCCAGTGCAGGTCCCTCAACAAGTTTTCCTACAAGTCTTTTTACAGCTCTCGCCCCCATCTGCCTGTCCTTTAATGACATTTTCTCAAGCACAAAATGACAAGCCTCGTCAACATCGTCGACAACAATTGAAAACCCTTCGCTCAGGCCTATTCTTCCAACAACCTCATTAAGGTACATTTTCACTATCAGAAGAAATTCATCATCGGAGAACGGTCTGAAAAGAACGACTTCATCCATTCTGTTCAGAAGCTCTGGAGAAAGAAAATGTTCAATTTTATCAAGTATTTCCCGACCTCTTATCTCGTTTGACACAGCATCTCCGAAACCTACTTTCCCGGAAGAGAACAGGTCCGCCCCCAGATTGCTTGTCATAATAACAATGGATTCGCTCATATCCGCAGAAAATCCTCTAGTGTCACTTATGCGTCCCTCTTCAAGCATCTGAAGGAACAGAGATAGAACTTTAGGATGGGCTTTTTCTATTTCATCAAGCAGGAGCAGCTGGTAGGGCTCCCGCCTAAAAGACTCTGTCAATCGCCCGCCATCTTCAAAGCCTGAATATCCCGGAGGAGCTCCTATTAATTTGGAAACAGAATGGGATTCCTGGAACTCGCTCATATCAAAAACGACCATTCTGTCCTCTCCTCCAAAAAGAAAAGACGCCAGCTTTTTTGCCATCTCTGTTTTCCCTGTACCAGTCGGTCCAGCAAAAAGCATTGAGGCAAGAGGTTTGTTTCCCTGACGGTTGCCGAATCTTCTGGCAAGAAGTCTGACTATCATTTCTTTAGCCCTTTCCTGGCCTATGATCGACCTGTCAAGAACCACGGGCAGCGCATTAATTATTCTTGAAGTATCGACAAGAAGACTTTCAACGGGAATTCCTGTCGTATCACTTACCATGGCTATCAGGTCTTCAACTGTCGCCTCTTCACGTTTTTCCCGTTTGAGAACACTTCCCAGAGTATCAAGAAGGGAAAGCACCTTGTCAGGCTGACTTTTTCCCGAAATATATCGGCTACTTAAAGAAATCGCATTTCTGACCAGCTCTCCTTCATTAAGAGCTACTCCATGGTATGAGCTTAAATTGGCCGCAGCACTTTCCACGATCTTAAGAAGCTGTTCTCCTCTAGGCTCTTCGACTTTAACAATAGAAAATCTTCTTTCCAGCGCTGTGTCTTTTGCAATGAACTTATTATATTCAGAAGTTGTTGTCGCCCCGATCAGAGGAAATGCCCCTCTGGCAAGTGCGGGCTTAAGTATGTTGCCTACCACTTCGTTTCCGGAGGTAAAAAGTGTGTGTATTTCATCAATAAAGATAATAAACTTCTCTCTGTTCAACTCGACATACTCTATAAGCTCTCCCAGTCTTTTTTCCAGACTTCCCCTGTATTCTGTGCCGCCGATAATTGATGACAGATTAAGTTCCCAGATGATCTTTCCGGGAAGAAGTCCTTCTTTCTGTTTTGTTGCCACCGCTTCAACGAGTGCAGTCTTTCCACTTCCGGCAGGACCTATGATCATTGGGTTGTTGTTCTTTTTTCTTCCCAGAATGTCAACTATGAGCTCTATTTCCCTGCTTCTGCCGAAAATAGGGTCTATCCCTCCATTTTCAGCCAGAGCTGTAAGATTTCTACCGAACTTCTCAAGATAATTCTGATCCTTATCCTCAGCATCTTCCTTTTCCGACTTTTTTCTTTCCTTTACTTTGATAGTATCCGGAGAGACCTTTCCCACCTTTGTAGACTCCTGTTTCATTTCCTGAGCTCTGTCCTTAACCTTTTTTGTCGGCTCATCAAGAAGTTTCATTGCAGAAAGACGAATATCCGTCAGTATACCCATCTTCTGGAGTATCCTGTAGGCAATAGAATTTCTAGTCGACGTGACTGCTGCCAGAAAATGAAGCGTAGATATTTTCTGACCTTTGTTCATAACATGTTTCTTTGCAGCAGTTTCAATTGAGGTAATAGTGTCCACAGGCTCTTTTAATGAACTGCCCGCCATCCGGGACATCTTAACCATGGCATTGTAGGCTTCAGCCACGTCACGATAGGAAACCCCGGACTGCTCAAACACAACAGCCGCTTCTGAAGGTGTTGAGAAATACGCAAGAAGATAATGAAAACTTGTAAGCTTTCTGCTTTTCATTCTTTCAGCATAATCGAGAGCATCACCGTAAAGAGAAACAAGAGAGTCGTCACAGTCCTTGTGCAAAACAGCCTCCAAATCACCGTAAAAACTAAAAGCACTCTAGTTTAGAACAGTAAAAACGTTTTTGCAATTAAATATTGACTTGAAAAAATCTTTCCTATAGCATCCTTTGTATTATTTCTATGTGTCACCCACAAAGGAGTAATTTATGTGTAAATTCAGAAAGATAGCTCCAGACGAACTTGAGCTTAATCCTTTTTCCGTACTAAAGAATGACTGGGGACTTCTGACTTCCGGAAAGTTAGAAGACTTTAACATGATGACCATTGCCTGGGGATATTTCGGTGTAATGTGGAACAAGCCGATCTTCGGCGCTGTCGTCAGACCGAACAGGTATACCTTCGAGTATATGGAAAAAAATGACAAGTTTACCGTATCGTTCTTCCCTCAAAATTTTAAGACAGATCTCGAATTTTGCGGAACAAGATCAGGAAGAGATGTAAATAAAGCATTTGAAACATCTTTTGATCCGATCGAGCAGGATCAGGCCGTGTATTTTTCTCAGGCGGATACTGTACTTATCTGCAAGAAGCTGTCCTTTCAGGATTTCAAACCTGAAAATTTCATTGATCTTGAGTTATTAAATCATTATCCGGAAAAACAGTTTCATAGGCTTTATCTTGGCGAAATAACTGAAATACTTAAAAAGAACTAGCCTCTTATTTCCTTCTGGACATTTTTTCATTTCTTAATAACATATTAAATGAACGTTGTGTGAAAAATTCCAGGGAGGAAAAAATGATAAAAAAAACAACTATGCTACTTTTTCTGTTTTTCCTTATTTCATGTGATGGAGGAATTAAAAGAATGGTTCCTTTAGATTCTGAAAATTCTAATCCGGATGACAGTACGACTGACATGGACATAGATGACGAAATGGACGATGTGGACACGGGTGATACAGGAAACACAGGTGATACAGGAAACACTGGCAACACAGGAAATACCGGGAACACAGGGGATACCGGGGACACTGGCAATACCGGAAATACCGGGGACACAGGAAACACAGGGGACACAGGAAACACTGGAAATACCGGGGACACTGGCAACACTGGAAATACCGGGGACACTGGCAACACTGGAAATACCGGGGACACAGGAAACACTGGCAACACCGGAAACACAGGTAACACAGGAAACACAGGAAATACAGGTAACACAGGTAACACAGGTAACACAGGAAACACAGGTAACACAGGTGATACAGGTGATACAGGCAATACCGGTAACACTGGAGACACTGGTCCTGAATACACATGTGAAGAGATAGCTGAATGTGCAAGTGCCTGCGGCAATGACGCAACCTGTCAGTACAACTGTTATGATTCCGGAAGCACTCAGGGAAAAGCCGATTTTGACGCTCTCTATGTCTGTATGGAGAACAACGGTTGTATTTCTCTTCCAGATGACCAGCGAATAATATGTGCCGCAACCCACTGCCCCACAGAAGCACAAGAATGCGGAATAGAAGGTCTTCCACCGGAACCTGTAACAGATTACCTTGCATCAAGTGCAGGTGACAGCAGTGAAAAAGGTGATGTTTTCAAAGGCAATATTATTGCTTGTGACCATGATGCAACTATAAACGAGTTCACCATGTATATTGATCCTAAATATGACTGGGGTGGAGATACAACCATAACTTTTGCTATTTTCGAACAGACAGCTTCCGGATGGACCAATATTTTTGATACGTCCTACTCTTTCGACAATGCTTATAAGGATGCAGAACACTACTCTACAGGCGACATCTCTGTTGATATAAGTGCCGGAAAGACTTACATGTTCGGAGCCATGTGGAATTACGATTGCAGATATTATTACGAAAACTCTGCCGGAGATCCTCTTAACTTTGGAGATCAGATTGTTGCTGCCGGGAAAGAAAACCTTTCAGGACTTCCATCAGATTTTGATCAATACGACGGATATACTTTCAGAATGAATATTACATCAACTCTTAAATAGTGAAAAAAACTCTGCCTTTTCTATTCATCTCTATATTTTCATTTATTGCAGTAATTTTTTCAGATAAGTATATCCCGACTTATTTATCTAGAAACATTAATGATATCGCATTGATATCAGGATTTGTGATCACTCTTGTCTTAAGCTGGAGATTTAACCGCAGCAGAACTGTTTTCCTAACATTTTCTATAGCTGTGCTTGTCTTTTCCGGCAACTTACCGATCATAAAAAACATTTCTTTTCCAACACTTATAACGCTAATATCTTTGAGTGTTTTTCTTATCAGTTCAACTGGAGAGCGCGGTGTTTTTTCAATTCACGGACTTAAAAAAGCTCTTTTCATAGTTGTTCCTGTCGCCATTTTCATTATCACTGTAAAAATCAGACCTGAAGCTGTCGTAATTTTTGAAAAGAACCTGCTTAGACCTTTTGAATATCTGAACATTCCCAACTATCTAGTTATTTCAGGAACTATGATCGTTTTCTGTCTTTTATCTGAATTTTTCATCATGAGAAGAACTGATTACAACGCTGCTCTTTCTTCAATGCTCGCGTTAATTTTTGCGTTCTATTTTAAGAAAGATATCGACAACATACACTACATGGCCGCACTTATCATCATAACAGCCGCCGTACTTTTTTCTCTCTATTCACTCTCCTACATTGATGAACTTACAGGACTTCCTGCAAGAAGGGCTTATAACGAATTTACAGCCGCGCTTGGAAAGAAATATTCAATTGCAATGACCGACATAGATCACTTTAAGAAGTTCAACGATAAATACGGACATGACACAGGTGACGAAGTTCTTAAACTCGTTGC
>CAZTKP010000176.1:0-5358 GCA_964614215.1 uncultured Spirochaetales bacterium
GCTTCAATAGGTAAGAACTCTCCTGTCAGTCAGACAATATTCATTTCTCCGCAGGAAGGTCTTGTGCTGGGACAGATAGCGCTTGCAGAGGCATCAGGCAGTGAATGTTACTACAGCTTAAATCAGGTGCTCCTTAAAGTTAAGGTCGATGACACGAATATTCATCTTTCCAATTTTAAACTCATTGACGATGCTAACGGAAATGGTTCCTACGATCCTGATGCTGAAGTGGAAGAGGGCGAAAAGGCTGATTCTATAATAGCTTCAACAGATTCACTTAATGACGGATATGCTGTTTTTTCCATCACATCAACAAGATTTTTCGCTAATAAGATCAACAATCTCCTTTTTGTCGTGGATGCAGGATACAAGGACGGTGAGACTATTTCAAGAAGTGCGACATTCCTTCCTGCAGTTGAGGAAGAGGGAATTCTTATAAGTGATGGCGGCAGTGCAGAACTGAGCGGACTTCCGATTGATTTCAGTGAGTTCCAGTTTGAACCGGCAGATTCATTTATTGTAACAAAGGGCGTGAACGATCCTTCAGTTCCTGAGAAAAATGAGATGAACGGAACGCACGATATTCTGCAGATGAGAGTTACTTCAAACTCTTCAGCTGATAAGATAACCAGTATTAAGGTTAAGCTTAGTAAGGCAGATATGGCGAAATTCGATGCAGGAATAAAAAATCTCTCGATCTGGGAAGATACAGATAATGACGGAAAGGGAGATACAGAGATCGCAACAGCATCTGCAGCAGATTCAGCAACGATGCATACTTTTAGAGATCTGAGTTTCGAGGTGGCTGCGGATCAGACAAAATATATTACTATTAAAGCGAATATCGGTCTTAGTGATGGCGAATATTTTCAGTTGACAGTAACAGATGTAGGAATTGAAGGCGATAATGATAAAGTCCTTGGACTGCCTGTAAATTCAAAGGAATACAGCTACGTATGCGATGATAGATATGAAGAGTGTAATCCGGATCCTGGCTGTGCATGCACGATGGTCTCAACAGAAGAAAAGACATCAGGTCTTTCATGGCTTGTTTTTGCAGTTCTCTTGGCTGTTGCAGCTTTCTTTGTTGAAAAAAGTCGCAGCAGATCACACTAGTTAACTTTCCTTTTGACATAATCTAAATCTTTAATTATGATAAAATCTGATTGTTGATGTAACTATATTCAATGGTGAACATATTTCTTTAGGAGAAGGTGATGAAGAAAATTCTTTTTGTTGTATTAATTGCTCTTCCTTTGCTTGTTTTCGGCTTTACGGGAACAACCATGAGCTCACAGGTTTCTGAGCTAGACGGAAAAAAGCTCCAGTGGGAAGCAGGTAGTTATGATTATTTTGTTATGTTCAAATCTCTTATTGCTAACAACATCCGTACCAGCTGTTCAACAGTTCCGGAAGACCAGAGCGTAGGTTGTGACTGGGATACAAATCCGGAAGGAGATACGTGTCTTCAGTCCAGTACATTTGTTCTGGATTCATCCCGGGTTCCTGCTGATGCATACGTCGAAGCGGCCTATCTTGTGTGGGCAGGTACTGTTGAACCTAATACGACAGCACTGCCTGTTACCAATACAGCAAAACTTTCATTTGAGTCTTCAGATGGAAAGGTGCAGGTAAGTGAAACTGTAACGGCTGCCAGACAGGGAACTCTTGGAAGTGACACTAACACTGCTCAGCAGGATTTCTCTTTTGAAGGGATGGTGATCGAGGATTCCGGTACAGTGTATGGCGGTTACTATACATACAGAGTTGATGTTACAGAGATATTTCATCAGATCCATGATCTCGGTAGAGAGGCTGGATATACATCGGATGGCCTTTCTCTTGTCGGAAGTTATACTGTAGGTGATGTTGTCTGTTCAGATAATCCCGCATATATTTCTCAGGTTGTCGGTTATTCGACATACAGTTCATCAGTTATCGGTGGCTGGTCAATTATCCTTGTCTACAGGTCTGTTCAGGTAGATCCCAAGATGGTCTACATTTACAACGGATTTTCAGCATACAAGTTTCAGGAACAGGATATTCCTATCTCAGGATTCGAGTTCCCTGAAAAACCTAAAGTAAAGGTGACAGTTCACGCTCTTGAAGGAGACCCGGGGATTTCCGTAGCTTCTGATACTCAGTGCGGCGGTGGCGGATTTACCGGTGGCCCGTGTCCTCCGGAAGGTCTTTCAGTTACAGGAGAGACGACACCTATAACAGATTTTGTTATTCTGCAGAATGATTGTAACCCGGCCATGTTCCAGGATATGAACGGAACAGCTTTTAATTTTTCAGAGACCTACAACTCTATTTCAAGCATGTATGATGTTGCCGGACTTGTTCCTGACTGTGTAGGCGGAGATCCTAACAATCCTAATCCGGATACTCTGGAATATACAATGGATGTTGATACCTTCATTATGGATGCCGAAACCAATACTGTTTTTGACACTCAGTTTAAGAAGGGTGATACGAACATGTTCTTTAAGCTGGGAGCGAATGGAGACTATGTCTATACAAACTACATGGTTGTAAGTGTTGACACAAAGGCTCCAAGATACGATATTCCTCCGAATGCAGATACTCCTTCGGGAAGGGAAAAGATCTACTGCGGATGCGCGCCCGAATCGGATTCAGTCTGCTTTGATTATCCGTTCTACTTCGCGGTAAAAGTTCAGAACTGGGGTGATGATATTTCGACTAACGTAACTATACAGGACAACCTTTCTCCTAAGGTTTCCTACGTTTCAGGAACTACTGAAATGTGTAAGGAATGGAAGTCTGCCAACGTATGCAGCAAATGGGAGAAGATAGAAGACGGTTCAGGCGGAGCATTCCCGCTTGCCCAGCCGTATAAGATAGCAGATACTCTATACTATTGTGATCAGGCTACTTTTGAGTGTTCCGAGACGATAATGGTCCGTTTTAAGGTGAGACCTTCAGACACTCTTCAGAAGCATGAGGTTATTGAGAACACGGCACTTATAAACGATGATAGCGGTAAGGTCTACAAGACTAACACCTCAATTCCGCTTCGTCTGGTTTCAGGTACATGTACTTCGGCTTCCGAATGTGAGAATCCTGATCTTACTGAGTGTGGCGGAGTTCCCGGAGGTCAGGGCTGTGAAAACGACGATGACTGTGAAGATGGAGAGACTTGCAATTCTGATGGTAACTGTGTGACAGATACATCAAAACTCACAACGGCAGCAAAGATCACAGTGGCACAGGGGAAGAATTCTCCTGTGAACAGTTCTTCAATAATTATTCCTGCGCCGACAACAGGTCTTGTTATGGGACAGTTCTCTATTATCGCGGAAGGTTCGGCAGAAGATGAGAAGTTCTTTAACTTCAGGTCTGTAACCGTAAATGTCAACAAGGAGGACAATGTTATTTTCAGCAACATAAAACTTGTTTATGACGCAGATGGTGACGGCCTGGCTTCCGATAGCGAAACAGTTATAGCTGAACCGGCAGGAGAAGATTCCGGTACGATAGCTTTTGCTGTAAAATCCGGAAATCAGCTTTATAAAGCAGGTGTTCTTCATCACTTCCTGATGGTTCTTGATGCCACATACAAGACTCCGGAAGATATTCCTTCAAATACGGCTTTTAATTTTGATCTTGAGGCAGAGACATCTTTTGATATCAAGGATGCTGGCGATCCTGAGGTCACAGTTACGGAGGCTCCGATCAGTTTTATAGAGTATGCTTTTGAGCCGACAAGAGAAAGTTTCATTTTTACAAAAGGAGCTGTTGATCCTCCTGTTCCGGAAATGAAAAATCTTAATAAAAATGTTGCAGTTATGCAGATAAGGTCAAAGGCTGTCTCACATGCTAATTCTCTTGAAAAGATAAGGATCAAGACGACCACTAAGTCTGTAAGGTTCGGAGACGGCATAAAGGAAGTTAAACTTTATCTTGATGCTGAAAAAGACGGCTTTTATGTCGGTAATGAACTTCTTGGAAGTGTAAAGACAGATGAAGTTGACACTACAGTCATGCTTGAACTGACTTCTCCGCTTAGTTATGCAGAGAATGAGGAAAAAACACTTCTTGTTGTCTGTGATTTCAATATCCCTAAGGATCAGATGGCTCAGATCGAGATCTCAAGCAGCAAAGTTTATCTTGATACAAGTGTTGACGTTCTTGGGCTTCCGCTTAAATCCAAAGAGTTCTGGTACAAATGCGAGGAAGGCGACCTTACATGCGGAGTAGTGGAGGAAGAGTCAGGCTGCTCACTTACAGCTGTAGAGTCTGTAGGTTTTGAAGGGATACTGCTTAGTATGCTTGCCGCCATATTCTTTATTCCTCTGGTTCTTATTAGAAAAAAGAGAACTTCCAAATAATTTCAATGCCCTTTCCGGTCTATTCGGGAAGGGTTCGTTTTTATCATAGAGTATTTTCAGCACGTTGTTTAATAAACCTAAATAAAGGTTGACAAGCGATCTTTCATAACTAGTATAGACATCAGCAATTGAGGTTGCGGGGTAGAGCAGCTGGTAGCTCGTCGGGCTCATAACCCGAAGGTCGCTGGTTCAAATCCAGCCCCCGCGACCATTTTTTTTGCCTTCTACCGTCGATTTTCCAGAAATTTTTTAAGGTAAGGTTTAACCCTTCCTGACAATTTCAGCAGTCTGGTTGAGCCATTTTTCGCGGAGTTTATCTGAGCTTTTTTTCATGGAATCGAACTGGACTATATCAACTTTCTTTACGCCGATAATTTTAAGTGTGGTGCTTCCTACAACTCTTTTTACAGGGAACTTGAGGATAAGGTTGTGATAGGCTTTCGGGCCGCCGAGTGTGTTGAAGATGACAGCTTTTTTTATGTCCGGGAACATTGCTTTCATCAAGCCTGATTTCTTTGGAATGTATGCTCGCTGAGGAAGAAAGACCTTGTCAAAAAATCCTTTTAAGATCGCAGGCATTACTCCCCACCAGACAGGAAAAATCAAATAAATAATGCTTGTTTCTGATAATAAGTTCAGATATTTATCAACATTCGGGTCCGTTGTTTCGCCTTTACTGTAAAGACGCAGGTCGTCACCGCTCATAACGGGATCGAACTTGTCCTCGTATAGATCAATGATGTTGTATTTTTCACCTTTTTCCTTAAGTGTTTCGATGATCTTTTCCTTAACTGCGTGACAGAAACTTCCGTTGTAAGGATGAGCATAAATGATAAGTGGTTTCATAGAAATCTCCTCCGATAATGTTCAGGAAATTATAGCATTTTTAGTGAGAATTGAAATGGGAAGAGGGTATTTAGTCGATATTTTCAACTATCTTAACTGCAACAGCTGAAGCAAGTCCGATATTTTCAAGTGCAACCCACTCTTTCTGTGAATGGAAGTT
>CAZTKP010000177.1:0-5304 GCA_964614215.1 uncultured Spirochaetales bacterium
GTCAAATTCAGGATTTTATGATTTTTTTACAAAAATAAAGCCAATTGTTGAGTGATCTGACAAAAACTTTAATGACATGGAGTGTTTAATGGAAAAAGGAAAGATCTTTGTTGCCCTGGATGTGGATTCAAAAGAAAAAGCACTTGAAATTGTTGAGGAACTTAAGGGTCTGGGTGCCTGTTTTAAGATAGGGAAACAGCTTTTTACAAGTGTCGGACCGGATCTTGTTAAAGAGATTGTTGAAATGGGCGAGGATGTTTTTCTTGATCTTAAATATCACGATATTCCAAACACAGTTGCAATGGCGGGAGTTGCCGCTGCAAAGCTCGGTGTCAAGGTTTTCAATGTTCATGCCGGTGGAGGCAGAAAGATGATGGAAAAGGTGCGTGAGGAGCTGAATAAACTTGAGAATCCTCCGATGGTTCTTGCAGTTACTGTTCTTACAAGCATGGGCGAGGATGATCTTAAGGAAACAGGAGTTAACGATTCTCCTGCGCAGCAGGTTAAACGCCTTGCGCTTCTTGCAAAAGAATCAGGAATGGACGGCGTTGTCGCAAGTCCCCTTGAGATCGAACTGATAAGAGAAGCATGCGGAGAGGATTTTAAGATCCTTACACCCGGAATAAGACCCTCCTTTGCTTCAACTGACGATCAGAAAAGGATCGCAACACCTAAGTCAGCACTTGAAAAGGGTAGTGACTACCTAGTTATCGGTCGCCCCATCACAAAAGCTGAAAATAGAAGAGAAGCATTCAAAAAAATCCTCGAAGAAATAAATTCCTGAACAAAACACCCCGGGTAAAAAGTACAAAAATGTTCAAAACACCCCGGGTAAAAAGTACAAAAATGTTCAAAACACCCCATGTAAAATGTTCAAGCAGTTTGTAAAACATCTAACTCGAAACTTTCCTTGCGGCTGCGATTATCAGCAGCGATCCTGCGACAAGATAGACATTAAGACTTAGATCGAGAAAGAGGAGCTCGTTTATTGTTGTGAAGAGTATTGTGAACAGGAAAAATATGCTTGCGGTTGAAGAGCTGACGTATCTGAGAGCGTAGTTCAGAAAGATATAGGCGAGTCCGCTCTGGAAGATTCCCATTTCAATGAGCCAGAACCATTCGACGTTGTTTTTCGGCAGGTCTGTGGCAGAAAATACAAATGGAAGCATAAAAAAGGCTGCGATCATGAAAATTATCATGAGTAGTGATATCATCTTATCAGGGTCATCTTTTGTCTTTTCAACGAGTTCTCCGGAGAAAAAGTAGTAAAATGCAAGCGTTATGCCCGCTCCGATGCCGAAAATGATTCCCGGCAGGGTATCTTCCCCGTTAACAGAAAATTCTCCTTTACCGGCAATTATGAGTGCAATCCCCGCAAAAGAAAGAAGTAACGAAATAATATGTTTTTTTTGAGGTTTTTTAGCTGAAAATCCCCATGCAAAAAGTATTACAAAAACTGGAGAAAGATTCTCAAGCACCATGATGAGAGTTCCGGGGATCCAGTTTAGTGAAAGATGATAGAAGAGTGTGTTGAGAAAAAGTCCTACAACGCTAACCATGATAACATCGCGGACGTGACCTTTTATTGATAGCGAAAAACCTCTGCGAAAGGCGAGAAAGACAGCGAATGTTGCAGCTCCGATAAGCAGTCTCATTCCTGCGACAAAATACATGTCTACGCCTTTTAACGCCAGATATCTTCCCGCAGGGCCGTGAATTCCCCACAGAAATGCATTTATGAATAAAAAGATAATTCCTTTTTTTGTGCCGCTCATCATAACTCCTGCAAAAAAACAGACAACTATTGTTTTTAAACGAAAAAATGTCAAGAAGAATACGATCCGGCAATGCAATCAAATCTAAGTTAATGTTTTTTCGTAATTGTTCATGCCACATGTTACTAATCGTTAGATATGTCAAATTTTGATATAGGAAAATGCATGTATGCGATTGACAATATGATTTTTGCTGGTAAAGTAATTGGAAGCAAGAAACTTTTTAATGGAGGCCGAAATGATTAAAAGATTAATCAATTTATTTTTTGTTGTTGCTGTGTTTTTTCTTTTTGTTTCATGTGGAGATGAAAAAAAGGATACGGCTCTGGGTTCCGAGGGTGGAGCCTGTTTTGAAAACGGAACCTGTGATGAAGGTTTGGATTGTTTGCTGGGAGTCTGTGTTAATCCCGGGGAGATAACGGATAATGATTCCGGTGATAGTGGAAACTCTGGAAACACAGGTGGTATTGGACCTGCTGATTCAGGGACTGTGGACTCAAACATCCCTCAACCGATTATATCTGTAAAATTTGATGAAACTGTTGGTGGTCCGGTTTCTTATAGAAACATTAAAGACGATGTTAAGATGAATCTTGAAGGCACATGCGTTTCCGATCCTGACAACAACGGCAAATGTCTCGCGGACTGGTCGGAGAAGTATTATATAAAATATAAATGGGAGATGGTCGAGTCTCCGACGCCGGATATGTATGGATCACAGCTGGATCTTTATGAAAGTCACGGGGTTGCAGGGAACTGGTTCCCGGATTATGCAAACGAGAATCCGAAGCTTGCAAAATTTACAGGTCTTATGGTGACTCCGAGAATCAGTGATGAGGATAATCCCGATCTTGATGAATCCAAGTGTGAAAGTGAGTGCGGAGAAAAACCTTCCAACGTTCAGGATGCTTCTTTTCCGGTTGATCATTCAGAGTTTGTGATCTGTAGTCAGAAATACTGTGAAAAGAAAAAAACCACATATTACAAAGTTAAAATTCAGGCTGTGACAGTTGATCTTGAAACTGGAGATAACAGTGAAACGTCTGAGGTAACAGTTGTTCCGCAGATAATTTCTCATGCACGTGTTATTGCTCAGTTAACCTGGAAGCAGGGCTTTGCAACAAAGACTGAAGCTGAATCTGATATGGAAGGCACAAAGACCGATCTTGATATACATATGATAAAAAGATCCAGTCTGGAAGCTGCAACGTTCGGGTATACTCCTACTGATGGTGTAATGTGTACATCCATGCAGTTCGAAGGAATGAACTATTCCCCTACAGAGGATATTGACGGGGATGAAAAGCCTGATTATGAAAGTTTTTTTCGCCATGATGACTGTTATTTTGCAGATCAGGGATTTGATAATATTTACGGCCAGCCTGTAACTGAAACTGTTGCATGGAACGCTACATTTGATCTTAACAATACCTGGGGCGGTGGAAATTATAAAAATCCTGAAACTATCGGACTCGGTACTATTACTGACGAAAACGGTGATGGAAAGCCCGATAAAGATATAATTGATGATCAGTATCTGGTAGTTGTTAACTATGCTTTCTGTACTCCTAAAGGATTCGAGGATACGTCCTGGAATACATGTTGTAATCCGGCAGACTCTTCGTGTAATGGTGACGGTTCAGCGTATGAGATCGATGCAAGAGTTGATATACTCATTGACGGTGTGCCGGCTCCGAGAGCTGAAAGAGTTGACGGAGAAGATGTTTTAAGACCGGCTGACAACTATTCTGAAACCTCAAGATCTTTTAAAATAAGGCCGGATGAATGGAAAGTCGTTGCCGTTATTAAATGGGACAGCTCACTTCCAAGTCCTGTTGATAATCCAAAATTTACAGGAGATGCAGTTGTATCTGACGTAGCTATGCCGGATGCAGGTATAGAAACCGACGCATCTTCATACAAAACATGCAGATTTGATGTAACTCTGTGTGAAGTAACTCCTATCTGGGATGTACAGGAATACTATAGCTGGGTTGACAGCCCTCAAAATCCTGATGATGAAACTTCGCCTAGTAATGGAGACTGTTATTAATATCTGATATTTCTCAATCCTTGCAATCAGTAACTTTATCATTATTTTAATGTCATAAGTGTGAACAGTGTTTGAGGTGCATTTATGAAGCTTTTGTTTAAAACTATATTGTTGACGATATTACTGTCTTTTGTGCTGATGGTTTCATGTGATGAGAACAAGGTGAAACCTGCAAATGATGAGCAGAGTACGGTTGATGAAGATGCTGCTGTTGATGAAATAGAAGAAACTGATGATGAAGTCGTTGTTGATGAGGACGCTAATGACGAAGTGGACACTATGGACGAAATGGACGCGGATGACCTAGACGAGGAAACAGATTTAATTGCTGACGAAGATATGGTAGATGAAGTTCCGGATGTTGATGATGTAAGCAACGAACCGTGTATGCATCTTTTTGGGAATCCCACGGAAAAGACTGGTCTGACAACTGAGCAGTGCAAACCTTTCTTTAACTGTGAAGGAGTGGCGTTCACTTCGCCGATCTACACGCAGGAAGAGATCCAGTGGATGGAATCGAGGGTTTATCTCAATCCGCCGGAAGAGATGATGTCAAATCCCTACGATCACCCTGAAAATTTCCCTAACCAGCCTGAAAAGTTCTGCGGAATAAAATTTAAGACCGATCAGAAACTGGAATACAGTCTCTACACTTATGATTCCATGACGGCTCTGACTCAGGATGGAGCTCAGGTGACACATTCCGGAGCCTGCGGTCACTGTTCATCGCTTCAGAGTCTCGCGGTTTACATCAAGGAAGGCGATCTGGCAGGACCTGTGAGATCATGCACTTCGGCAGGAATTATCCAGAGTGAAGAAAAGACCATGGAATGTCTCATGAAGATAGGTTTTGACAGACTTTGTGCAAAGGTCTGGTACTACAACACAAAAAATACAACTTCTGCATGTATTCTTAAATGTCTTGATGATTTTACTTCTGTTTACCATGAGCCTGACGGCTCGCTCAACGACTGCATTCAGTGTGATGAAGATGAGTCAGGCCCTGTTTTTAAGGCTACTTCAGGCAGAACAAGAAGAAATTCCGGTCTTCCGACAGCTCTGTGTCGTCCGTGCAACACTGTTTCAAGGATTACACATTATTATCAGTGAAAATACAGTAGCTTATCTCAATTTTGCGTTCCCAATAATTTTACTTTAATAAAAGACAACTCATGTTGTCACTAAAGCAGCAACGAAACTTCCAAAAGGAGATAAAAATGGGAGAGGCAATTAAAATATGGGAAAAGTGGGAAAAGAAGGAGTATTCAAATCTTAAGACGTATTCGTTGATGCAACAGTCTGAATATATTCAGGAGATCGTAAGGAAGGCGTTTCTTGAGTCAATGATGAAAAGAATACGGCGTATAACTGGTGACAGAGTTTTTAAACACACGGTCGACCTTGGTTGTGCAACAGGAGAATGGTCTTGTAAGTATGCTGATTTCTCTGAGAGAGTTACGGGCCTTGACCTGAATG
>CAZTKP010000178.1:0-5257 GCA_964614215.1 uncultured Spirochaetales bacterium
CAACTCATTGACGATCAGCAGTGAATCAGCTTCAACAGAGAAAAAAGTCTTCAAAGCAGTGGCATTTTGTCCTATCACGACGAGATCTTTCTCAAAAAGATAGTCTGCAAACAGACTTTGACCAAAAAGAAGAAGGAGTATGAATAAGAGTTTTTTCATATTTACAGAAACAGCAGAAGGCTTATAGCCATAACGATCATTCCTGCAACAAGACCGTAGATCGTCAGATGATGTTCGCCGTATTCTTCCGCTGACGGAAGCAGTTCATCAAGTGAGATAAAGACCATGATCCCCGCAACTCCGGCAAAGAGAATCCCGAACACTGTGTCGTTTAGGAACTGCATCAGGATAAGATAACCTATCAATGCTCCAACAGGTTCGGAAAGTCCGGAAAGAAAGGAGTAGATAAATGCCTTTTTTCTGTCTCCCGTCGCATAGAAAATGGGAACAGAAACGGCAATACCTTCGGGGATGTTATGTATAGCGATTGCAACGGCGATGGCAACACCCAGAGACGGATCTTTTAAGGCAGCTGTAAAAGTCGCAAGACCTTCAGGAAAGTTATGAATGGCAATTGCAATGGCGGCAAAAACGCCCATTCTGTAAAGTTTTTTGCCTTTATCATCGGTATTTTTTTCCGCTTTTTCATCGGTCATGTTCTCAATAAGCTTCACTTCGTGAGGGTTTTCATATGAAGGAATGAGTTTATCGATCAGCGCGATAACGAGCATTCCTCCGAAAAAAGCTCCGACAGTTGCCCATGTTCCTGTAACTTCACCAAGATCGGAGATGAGAGAATCTTTAGCTTTCACAAAGATCTCCACAAAACTGACATAGATCATTACACCTGCTGAAAATCCAAGTGATACAGCCAGAAATCTGGTGTTCGTACGTTTTGCAAAAAAAGCGAGAGCACTTCCGATGCCTGTTGAAAGTCCTGCAAAAAGAGTAAGTCCGAATGCGATAGCTACTGTATTAAAATCCATTCTTCCACCCCCGTAGTTAAAACCGCATGAATTGTATTTTATTGTAGAAGTAGTGTCAAGGCCGAGATTTCTTTTAATATTCTTTGCTTTTTTCTGCTACTATCCTAAAATGACTGCATATTGTTTGAAAACGGAGCAGGGAGATGACACAGGAACCGATCAGCTCAACACTTTTTGATTCAGTTTACAAAATTGCATCGTCTCTTACTTCCACTCTCAAGGAGGAAGAGGTTCTTAACAACATCATGGCCCTTGTCGGTGAGATCTTTCAGCCTGATAACTGGTCACTTTTTTCCTATCTGGAAGATGAACACAAACTTGAGTTCAGGATTGTTGTCGGAAAAGAGTCTGACCATCTTATCGGAAAGTCTTTTTCCGCAGACTCCGGAGTTGCGGGGATTTGTCTCAACAGTAGAAAACCTATAGTTATTCCAGACACTTCCAAAGATGACAGGATACTGGACATTGGAAACGGGAAAGTTGAAATTAAATCTATAATTGCTGTTCCCATGTATTCAATGGATAAACCTCTTGGAGTTATTGAACTCATAAACGCACACGAAGCATGTTTCCTGCCTGAGAAATTAAAACTTCTTGAAACGCTTGCCGATTTTGCATCAATTTCCATGCAGAACTCCATGTATATGAGAACAATAGAGAAAAAGGCCACTATTGATGATTGTACGGATCTCTATAATGCAAGGTTCATGTACACTATCCTCAACAAGGAAATATCAAGATTCAGGAGAAACGGCACAACTTTCGGTCTGGTTTTCTTTGATCTTGATCACTTTAAAAATGTGAATGATAACTATGGGCATCTTATCGGATCTCAATTACTTCGTGAGGTCGCAGGAGTCATAAAGGAATGTATCCGTCCCACAGACTGGGGCGTGAGATACGGAGGTGATGAATTTGTAGTTATCCTTCAGAACGCAGGTTACAGTGAAACAATGACAGTAACTGAAAGAATTCAGGAGAAACTTAACAGCAGAACCTTTTTTAAAAAGGAAGGTTTCAATATAAAGGTCCCGGCAAGTTTCGGTATAGCCATCTTCCCTGAAGACGGCGGAGATATTGAAGGGATTATCAAAGCGGCCGATAACGCAATGTACGAAGCCAAAAGGACCGGAAGGAACAAGATCTGTCATTGCGCCTGAGAAAGATTTTACTTTTTAATTTGCCAAAACGTTAATTATTAAGTATATTCCATTGCTTTGCGTGGTGGGGATGAGGATTGTTATGCGAGTTAGATTTAACATCCTGATTTTGTTGATTGTTCTTCTTTCGCCCGCTCTGTCCGCGCTCACTCTTGACGAGTATCTGGAAGAGGTCAGAAAGAACAGCGTAAAGATCAGGATCAAAGAAAACGAAAAAGATAAGAGCAAGTGGGAGAATCTCCAGAGCTATTCCGGTTATCTTCCGGGCCTTAATCTTAACGGTGCTTACTATTACAGCAGAGATAACGAGGATAAGCTGAGCGCTCCAGGGGCATCTGCCGACCCGACCCTGGCCAACGTTAAAAATCCTATATGGACTAGAAACATTACACTTTCTCTTCCCATTTTCCTTGGTGGCGCGAGAGTTATGGGAAATCTTATAGCCAAAAAGAGTAAGGAAGTTTCTGAAATAGATCTGGAACTTGAAAAGCTCAACGCTGAAGCAAATGCGGTCGCAGCTTATTTTCAGGCGTACATTGCTCAGGAAAACATCAGCTATACTCAAAAAGCTCTTAAGGAAGCGCAGGAGAACATGAGGACGGCAAAGCTTCTTCTTGAAGTTGGAAAGTCCACAGAGCTTGCCTATCTTAATTTTGAGCTTACATACCGTCAGAGAGAGCAGGAGCTCCGTGAATACGAACTTGATCTTGAAAACAGTAAAATGAAGATGGCATCCATTGCTTCAAAAGAAATTGAATTTAATAAGCTTGAAAAGGCTGATTATGAAAAAGTGGAAGCTATTTTTGCCGGTTCGGATCATCAGAAGATCTTTGATGAGAACAAAAAGAAAATGCTCGAACATTCTCCTGTACTTAAAAAGCTTGAAAAGTATGAAAAGATAGCAAAATACTCACAGATAATGACCTTCAGCAATCTGTTCCCTGCATTGAATCTTACCTATGTTCATGATTTTGGAACTGCCGAGGATCATCCGTTTAACGACACATATTTAAGTGATGATGACACGGTAACTCTCAGTTTAAGCTGGAATCTCTTTAACGGCTTTTCCGATGCTCTTGACTGGGAGACGGCATCTGCGGATAAAATTTCGGCTCAACTGATCTACATTGATACGAAGAACGGTCAGATCTACTCTCTGAAAAGTGTTATTTCTGCCATTTATTCACTTCTTGAGCAGATAGAGGTGGTAAAAAAGGCAGTCGAGATATCTCAGAAGGCGCTTGAACAGTCAAAGGTCAAATATGAAAGCGGAAAGGCGCTCTATCTTGATCTTCTCAACGCTCAGAACAACTACCTTAACGGCTTGAAAACTTTAATATTTCTAGAGAATTCAATGTTTAACAGCTACTATCAGCTAAAACTTCTCACTGGTTCCGGAGACGATAAATGAAAAAAACGACTCTAATCCTGTTTTTAGTTCTTTCATTACTTGCTGTTTCGTGCAGTTCCCCTGAAAATGCCGCGGCATCTCAGGCAGGTGAAAAAGACAGTCAGGATCAAAAACCCGGCGGAAAGGGCGGGAAAGCAATGGCGAAAAAGGAGCTGCCTCCTAAAAAGGTAAAGGTCAGGGAGATAAAACCCTCAACAATAATCGGAAAGACATTTTTTAATGCAATTATCGAAGCTCAGAACGATGTAACTGTCACTGCCAAGACAAACGGTGAGATCGTAAAGATGAACTTCGATCTGGGAAAATTCGTAAACAAGGGCGATACTCTTGCGGTGATCGAACATGATATTCAGAAAGCCTCACTTGACAATGCAAAGATAATTCTTGAAAAGGCGGGACTTAATTACGATCTTCAGATGAAGATATTCAACAGGAATAAAGAACTTTTCGATCAGAAAGCTATGTCAGCGGAAAATTTTGAGATGTCTGAAAATTCTCTGAAAAATGCAGAGCTTGCACTTGATCAGGCAAAAGCTTCTCTTGAAACTGCAAAGGTGAACTATGCAAACTGTTTTATGAAAGCCCCTTTTACAGGAACTATTGTGAACAGACCTGTTCAGCTGGGGCAGTATGTCAATATCGGTTCTCAGATAGCACGTGTCGTTGATACAAAGAATTTGCAGGCGATAGTGGGACTTACACATGTGGATCTGCTTAAGTACAAGAAATACCAGAGAAACGAGGTCGAGATCATTCTTGCTGACGGAAAGATAATTCCGGGTAAAGTTCAGGGTGTTGCTGAAGCTCCGGATAAAGCTACATCCCTTTATTCCATGAAGATAACTTTTCAGAGCAAAAAGGACGAGGAGACAAAGAAAAGAATAGTTTTTCCGGGAATGCAGCTTAAGGTTGCGCTTTTTGGAAAAGATTATGTAAACGCCTTTAAAATAAGCAGGAACAGCATGCGGCTGCAGAAGGAAAAATACCATGTTTTTGTCGAGGACAGCGGAAAGGCGGTTAAAAAGGAGATCGAAGTTCTGGCGGATATATCGAAAATGCGGATCGCCAGGATGGTTTCAGAATCTGCAAAACCTTTTAAGCTTATAACTACAGGCCTTGATGCACTTACTGACGGCAGAAAAGTTGAGATAATAAAATAATGAAATTTATAGAGATATTTTTAAAGAAACCGATAATTGCGCATTTTATATTTATAGCTGTGCTTATTTTCGGTATCTTTGCAACACAGACGCTTCCTGTTGAGGAGAATCCTGAGATAAATCTGGGGTTTGCGATCATTGTTAGTTTCTATCCGGGAGCGGCTCCTAACGAAATTGAAAGACTGATCACAATTCCTATTGAAGATGCTGTTGCAAACGTTGAAGATATCGATTTTATCAACAGCGGAAGTCAGAACGGAAAATCCAGCGTTTTTGTGAAGTTCATTGAAAATGTTGAAGATATTGACAGACGTGTCCTCGATATCCAGACGGAGATAAATAAAATACCTGATCTTCCTTCAAAAAATGAAATGTCAGGGCCCTATGTTTTCAAGATAGCTACGGGTGATACTCAGCCCATCCTGAACGTTATGCTCAGTTCTCCCACAGTAACTGATGATGAGTTTAAGGATATTTCAGAAAATCTTAAAAGAGAGCTTACCTCAAATATTACCGGGATAAAGGATGTTCAGGTTGCAG
>CAZTKP010000179.1:0-5157 GCA_964614215.1 uncultured Spirochaetales bacterium
TGTGTAGAATCCTACTCACCCGTAGAGGAAGTTGACAGTTCACCGCCTGAAGTGATGTCAACGGCACCTCTAAATGGAGATACTGATGTAGCAACAGATAGTTCTGTTGTAATAAACTTCACAAAGGAACTGGACACTGCAACAGTACACTCAGATTCTATTGCCACATGGTGTGACGGAGAGATCTTTGAGCAGGAAGTGAAACTTTCCGGAGACCTGAAGATCGTTACATTAAGTTCTGAAACTGTGATGAACGAAGGTGCCGAGTGTGAAGTCGAAATAAAAAGGACTGTGACCGATATTTTCGGACTGCCTCTTAAAACTGACGGCAGCAACGCATCCTATAAATTCTCGTTCTCCGTTGCTTCAGCGGCACCGACCGTGACTGCAACATACCCTGAAGAAGCTCAGGCAGTGACAACCTCAGAGGTTGAAAAAGTCACCGTAACTTTTTCAGAAGCTATGGACGCTGACACAATAACGGAAAAAACAATTCTCGTTTCAGACTGCAGCGGTGATGTTGCCTATGACAGCAAAACAAAGACCGCAACATTCACAGTTACCGAAGGGATCCTTCCTCAAAGATCCTATAAGCTCATAGTTACAGGCGAAGTCGCAGACTCAAACGGAATTACCATGGGCGAGGACGTTATTATCAACTTTTCAACCGGGGAGGAATAGATGAAACTACTTAGAAATATTATTTTATTTTCTATTTTCTTCCTCTTTTTAAGTGGACTTGCCGCAGAAGAAAAAGAGGATAAACCTTCCCTGGACGGAGATCCTTTTGCTAAAAAGAAAGAGGGAAAAAAGGAAGAACAGGAAGAAGATACGGTAAGAAGCCGTTATGATGCCTATCTTTACAAGTCTAAAACAACAGAAGAAGATAAAAAAGAAGAAAAAAAGGACGATAAAAAGGCTGAAAAGAAAGAAGATAAAAAAGAAACAAAAAAAGCTGAAGTTAAGAAAGAAGTAAAAAAAGAACCTGAAAAAGAAAAGGACAAAGAGTCCAGAAAAAACTACTTTTCTCTGGCTGTTCTTGCAAACCTCACCGTTCCGACAGGAAATGCCGACCCGACATGGGCTGTTCATGCGAGGATCCACTATATCTTTCCTTTCTGGAATCCGCATCTTTCATTCGGTGTGGAAGCCGGATATTACACACTTAAAGGGAAAGGAAGCAGTCTCGATCCGGAAGCAGGACTTTACGACTACTCATGGAAAGTCGATACGATGCCTCTTTTTGTCGGACTGGGGTTTGAATACCCTATTATCAAAAAGATCTTTTATATAAACACCGGTGCCGGTTTCGCAACAGTCTTTGCATGGTCTGAAGGAAAATCCTTCGGCGGAACGACTAAAACCAGTGATATTGCATACGGATGGTATGCAGGACTGGGCGCTGAGATAAGATTCGGCATTTTCGGAGGCATAGCTGTTGAAGCAAGATACAACGGAATGCTCCTGGATTTTGATTATCCGAACTATAACAAGGAAAATGGCGATATCGGAGGACTCAATGTCCTTCTTGGATATAAATATACATATTAATGATAAACCGAATAAATGGAGAATGAACATGTTTAACGGACGGAACTTTTTAAGCTTTCTGCTTTTCTTTCTTATGTCTGCTATGGTTCTCAACCTGACTTCCTGCGGAGAACAGGAATTTGTTGTCAGCGTTGACAAACCGCTCAGGGTACTTTCCATCACCCCTGCTGACGGAACAGATGGAATTGCAAGGGAAACCGTGATAAAGGCAACCTTTTCAGATGACATTCTGGAAACTACACTGACAAAGGATTCCTTTACCCTGACAGATGTGACAGATCCTGAAAACACAGCAACAGTGGAAGGAGAGATCACATATTCAGCTGAAACTCTCACGGCTGTGTTCACTCCTGCTGTGGAACTCAAATACTCTTCAAAGTATGAAGTTGTGCTCAAAACAACAATTGAAAGAGCGGACAGATCAAATTCCACAGGCGGATTTCTTTCAATTGAAGCAAAATCTGTCTTTTCCACAGTTGATCCTGACAGTCTTACCGTTATCTATACCGACCCGGGTTCAGGTTCATGGAACGTTCCGATCAATAAAAAGATCAAAGTAGTATTCTCTCATCCTGTGGTGAAAAGTTCCGTAGTCTACGGATCAAGCTTTATAGTTGAAGATATCACAAATCCTGAGTCTCCTGTAATGATAGAGTATGCTGAAATAGAGGGAATGGTCTTCAGCGAGGACATGAAGACAGTAACTTTCTCACCAAAAGGGATATACGGATATTCAAAGGATCTGAGACTGACTCTCACAACTGACATATCAACTGCCGAAGCAACAGGTGTTTCAGGATCCTTAAGTGAGAACATCACTATTCCTTTCGGCACGATTAATCCTCCGCCACTTTCAATTGAGAGCGTGATAAGCGGAAGCGGTGAAAATCCAATGAAACACGAAGTTAAAGGCGGTCCCGATTTTCTTGTGATCACTTTTTCAGAAGGTGTCGATCAGGACAGCATCACCGATAATATAATTTTTGAAGACGTTACAGGCCTTGCCGATCCTCTTACCGATACTGCAAACAGCGTGATAGATGGAACTCTTTCATGGAACGATAAAGATAATCCCGACCCATTGACACTCATAGGTTCTGACAATGTAGCAACATTTACTCCTGCAGATCTGCTTAAATACGGCACAAAGATCAGAGTCACACTGAAAGGAAATCCCGCTCCATCGATGGACGGACTCCTGAGTGACAGAGCAACCGTAAAAGGCGGACAGCTTGAAGAAACAAAGATCTACCTCTTCGACGTTGAGATAATTCCGGACCTCGTTGTAACTAAGATGACTCCCGGAAACGGAAGTGACCAGATACCGATCGATCAGAGCGTAACACTTACATTCAGTGAAGGAGTTGACTGCGCGACTATTTCTATCGGCGGAGAAGATTCATCAGCAACATTTGTCTTTGACTCTACAGATCCTGAAGACGCTGACGGCGAAGTCGTTGCGGCTATCGCTCCCGACTGTACCGACGGAGACACGGAAGTGACATTTGTTCCTGAAACAGACATAAAATACAGCCGTGATGTTAAACTTGTTCTTGACAACTCAGTGGCATCACTGAGAGCGCAGGATATCAATACAGATCTTGATCCTCTTCAGGGCCATATCCGTGACGGATACACTTCAACATACAGCACGATCGATCCTCCGGTTCTCGGAGTAACAAGCGTCGGAACTGCCAGCGGATCATTCCTCATGGCAGTTGATGATGCTATTGTTGTTATGTTCTCGGAAGGTGTAGATCAGTCAACAGTTGTCCCGGGAACAAGCTTCATAGTTGAGGATGTTACCGGACTTGAGAACCCGTTGACAGATACTGCAAACGAGACAATTCCTGGCGGAATAACTTTCAATGCTGTTGATAATCCCGATGCTACGACACTTATCGGAACCGACAACACACTTACTTTCATTCCGACTGAGAATTTCCCGTTCGGAACAATGGTAAGAGTCACAATTCCGGGATCGGTCGTTGACGTTGAAGGTGTAATTAAGAGCGACAGAGCAACTGTCAGAGGCGGTTACCACACTCAGGATGTTGTCTTCCTCGTTGAGGTAAGAAGACTTGAAGAGCTTAAGGTTCTCACAACTTCACCTGCTCACGATAACAGAAACGTCATACATACAGCAAACACTATCACGGTGACATTCTCAGCGGCACCTGACTGTACAACTATCAACAACACCAATATCGTTGTTAAATACGACGACGGTGTTTTCACAGTTGATCCTATCGACGGAGCTGCAGGAACTGTTATTCCGGGATCATGGAACTGTATTGCCGACGATCCGACCGTCACTTTTACAGCTGATGCAGAATTCGGATACGGACGTGATTTTGCAGTAATGCTTTCGGAAAATGTCCGTGATGCAAGAGCAGCTGACGTAAGCGTCTACGATCCTACACAGGGATACCTCGTTCCCGCCTTCAATTTCGGTTTTGGAACAGAGCACATGGGACTCGTTCAGATCGTTGCATGTAACGCTTCAGGTTCGATCTCATATCCGAGAGACCTGCCTATCGAAGTCGTTTTTGATCCGGAAATTAGCTGTGATACGATAAATGAAAATACTGTATACATTTACAGAACTGACAGTGCAGATCCGCTTAATGAAAAACTTGCCGCAACGATCGAATGTACAGATCCGGCAAGCGATACAATAACCATAACACCCGTTGACGATACGTCTGATTCAATGTGTGATGGAACTGCTCTGTGTTACGATACAGACTACACACTTGTGATAAAAGGCGGCTACGAAGGTGTCTGTGTGGAAGGTAAACTTGATGGTGATATCAGTGATGACGGCTGTGTAAAATCACCTGAAAAGGTTTTTGAGTTCCATACCGGAGTAAGCCCTGCTCTTACAGTAGTTATCGATCCTGCACACGATTCAACAGCTGTTTCTCCGAGCTTTAAGCCGACTTGTACTTTCTCGAAAGCGATCAACACCTCTACAGTTGAAGCTGAACCGGGAACAAGCCCTGACTTCCCTGATCCTGACGGAGTTGTTCCGAATATCTGTCTTGTTGAAGGTCAGAACCAGAATGACTGTTCAGGATCAACAGCACCAGTTGTTCCTCTTGATCCGGTAACACCTTACACATTTACCGGAGGAGACACTGTTGTAACGATAAATCCGGCGGCAACTCTCGACACTGAAAAATGGTACACTGTTGTTGTTTCCAGAGACATCGAAGATACTACAGGAATAAGACTTACAGCATTTAACACTGCATCTTTTAAAACATCTCCGGGCGGACTGCTCAACAGAGTTTATACTGAGGGAGATAGCCTTGACACGATGAAAGTTGTTGTCGAATTCAACGAAGATGTTGATGTGGATACAGTTAGCGAAGGAACGTTCTATCTTTCATATGTAAATGAGTTCGGTGGTACAACTCTTGTACCGGGAACCGTTGAAATCTCCAACTGGAGCGGATCAGGAACATGCGATCCATTGTCTGCTGATACTTACTGTGATAAGGCGACTCTTACACCTGACTTCTCGAAACTCTACGCCTGCGGAAATGCATCTTCAGATCCACAGTACGAACTTCCGATGAATACTGATTTTGATGCTCATAT
>CAZTKP010000180.1:0-2507 GCA_964614215.1 uncultured Spirochaetales bacterium
GACAGCAATGTTCCGCAGATAGGCGAACATTCCGCTGAGTTTAAAATTTTTATGGAAAAGAGGAAAACAGGGTTGCCGATGGTGAAAGATCCGAGGTTCGGACTTATTCCTGCACCGCTTGACAACTCAAATCTGCTCAAACAGTTTATACCTTCTTCCAACAAAATAACTGTTAAAAATGCGACTGATCCTGCCTATGATCTTAGACCTTTAGGCAGAGTGAGTTCTGTAAAGGATCAGGGAAGTTGCGGTGCATGCTGGAGCTTCGCTTCAATGGCTTCTTTGGAATCAAATTTCATGCCGGGAGAAACGAACGATTTCTCAGAAAATAATTTAAAGAACCTTCACGGTTTTGACTGGGGACACTGCAGTGGCGGAAATGCTGATATGGCTGCCGCTTACTTCATGAGATGGAACGGTCCGGTTAATGAAAGTGATGATCCTTACAATATATCAAATGACGTTTCTCCAACCCTTGATCCTGTAAAACATGTGACAGATCACTATATTGTTTCAAGTGCTTCGATGAGTTCAATCAAGGAAGCAATTGTTGAATTTGGTGTAGTTACGACTAATATTTATTACAGTGATACTTATCTGAACACTTCAACTGGAGGATATCATTATTCTGGAGGTAATTCCATTAATCACGGAGTTGCCATTGTCGGATGGGATGATAACTACAGTACAGCAAACTTTGATTCAGGCAACCCTGTTCCAAGTTCTAACGGAGCATGGATAATAAAGAACAGCTGGGGATCTGACTGGGGAAACGGCTGGCCGGGAGACTGGGACGGAAACGGTTATTTTTATGTTTCCTACGAAACTACTGATATTAACGATGATTGCCATGTTTTTAAGGCAACGGATATTGAATATGAGAACCTTTATTCATATGATCCTTTTGGGAGAATAGGCTGGGCAGGTTATACCGGTCGAACTGATGCATGGATAGCAAATGTTTTCACTGCTGGTGGAGATGAAACGATAAAAGCTGTTAGTTTTTACGCAAATTCTCACGCCACTGCTTATGAGATCAGAATTTATTCAGGTGTAACAACAAATCCTACGACAGGTGCAACGCTGGAAACCACTCAGACAGGAACAGCTGTAAATTCGGGTTACAACTCAGTAGTTCTTGACAGTCCGGTTGATCTCAGCTCAGGAACAAAATTCTCTGTTGTGGTAAAGGTTACAACTCCGGGGAATGAAAATCCTATTCCTCTTGAGATGCCATCTCCCGGATATGCAAGCCCAACAGCTTCTGCAGGACAGAGTTTCACTTCATCTGTTTCAGGTGCTGATCCGACGGGATGGTCTGATTTGACAGGATGGAGTTTAAACTCAAACGTGAACATCAAAGCATATACTGTGGATCAGACAGGCTCAGAAGATCCTGATACTGATGATGCCGACACAATTGATGCTGATTCAGAGACTCCTGATGAGGATACCGCAGTAGTAATTGATCTTGTAATAAATGAAATAGATTACGATCAGCCGTCAACGGATGCCGCTGAATTTATTGAGCTTTATAACAAAGGCGATGATATCGCCAGCCTTTCAGGAATTTCAATCCAGTTGATCAACGGTACAGGAGGTGGTGCAGCTCTTTATAATACCATAAATCTTCCTGACGTTTCTCTTGCCGCTGGGGATTACTTTGTTATCTGCGGTGATTCTGCAAACGTAGCAAACTGTGATCTGGATGTTGTTCCAGACACAAATCTTGTTCAGAATGGAGCTCCTGATGCATTAGCACTTTATAATGGAGCTGAACTGCTTGATACAGTTTCCTATGAAGGCGATGTGCCCGGATATACTGAAGCATTGGGAGCCGTAGAAGATCCCCCCGGAGCTTATAATGTAGGACTTTCCAGATACCCCGACGGAACTGATACGGATGATAACAGTTCAGACTTTTCGATCAGATGTATAACTCCCGGAGCCGCAAATAGCTCAAGCACAAGTGGTTGCTTATGCGGTAACGGAAATCTAGATGCAGGAGAGGACTGTGAACTTGGTGATGGTCCCTGCTGTTCAGATGAGTGTAAGTTCAAAGCATCAACTGTTGAATGTAGAGAAGCTGATGGAGCATGTGATACTGCGGAAACCTGTTCAGGTACATCCGCTGTCTGTCCACCCGATGAAGTTGAACCGGGAACAACAGAATGTCGTTCAGCAGCAGGAGTTTGTGATGAAGCTGAATACTGTGATGGTTCAGGTAAGGAATGTCCGGTGGATGTTAAGCTTACAACTGAATGTCGTGCATCAGCAGGTATCTGTGATGCAGCTGAGGTTTGTGACGGCGTGAGCAACGACTGCCCGATTGATACAAAATTAACTACAGAATGTCGTGCTTCAACAGGAGATTGTGATGTCGCAGAAGTCTGTGATGGAGTCAGTAATGATTGTCCTGCAGACGTTGTGGCTGCCTCAGATGTTGAATGTCGAGGAGCCTCGGGAGTTTGTGATGCGGTAGAATTCTGTAACGGTACAAATAAAAC
>CAZTKP010000180.1:2607-5147 GCA_964614215.1 uncultured Spirochaetales bacterium
TTTGTGACGGCTCAAATAATGATTGTCCGGCTGATAGTAAGTTAACTTCTGAATGCCGTGCAAAAGATGGTGAATGTGATGTTGCTGAACTCTGTGACGGTACGGATAACGACTGTCCGACTGACGATGTTCAGCCGGATACTTTTAAGTGCAGAGATTCGGGCGGTGTGTGTGATGTTGCTGAACTCTGTGACGGCACGAACAAAACATGTCCGGATGATACAAAACTGACTACTGAATGTCGTGCTTCAACGGGAGTTTGTGATGTAGCAGAAGTCTGCGATGGAATTGGAAATGACTGCCCGGAAGATAGTGTTGCAGGTGTTGTAGTTGAATGCCGCGGATCAGCCGGAGCCTGTGATGCTGCTGAATTTTGTAATGGAACGAATAAAACATGTCCCGCGGATGAAAAGCTGACTACCGAATGCCGTGCAAAAGATGGTGAATGTGATGTTGCTGAACTCTGTGACGGTACGGATAACGACTGTCCGACAGATGAATTTGTTGCAGACGGTGAATCCTGTGTCGGTGACGGCTACCCATGGACTGAATATAAGTGTTACTCGGGAGTTTGTGAAGCAGGTGATGAGTTTTACGGAAGCTGTGTGGCACCAAATGAAATATCGGTCTTTCCATATAGCGACACTCAGAATACAACAGGAAGACCGGATCATGTTATGACTTATGGTGCTGACTGTGACGCACTTAAAGGAAGCGGAGCAGACGTGGCTTACGAACTTCATGTTAAAGCCGGATTTACATATATGATAGCTCTTAATTCAACAGAAGATATGGCTTTTGTCCTGCTTAACGCCTGTGGTGATAATCAACCTTGTATAGAGGCAGTGGATGCCAATGAAAGTGGAGTGGAGTCTGTCGAACTTGTTCCGGAAACTGATGCAGTTTATGCTCTTGTCGTGGAAAATGCAGGATCAGCTGGAGAATACACCCTGACCGTTACTGAAACTGAAGTGGAAGTGCCTGATGAAGTTGAGGATGTGGACAGTGTGGACGACGTGTCCGACGAAGCAGCTGATGCGGAGTTGGATGATGAAATGGAAGATAGTGATGATGCTGAAGTTGATGACTCAGTGGACGAAGTGGACCCGGTGGACGATGATGCTGAAGTTGTGGACGAAACTGAAGATAGTGACGATGCTGAAATTAATGACCAGTCCGAGGTGTCTGATGAAGTGTCCGACCAGTCCGAAGTGTCTGATGAGTCCGAAGTGTCTGATGAGTCCGAAGTGTCTGATGAGTCCGAGGTGTCTGATGAGTCCGAGGTGGATGAGTCCGAGGTTTCAGATAATTCTGATGGGACCTCTTTAAATGATGACGATGGTGATTATAACGTAAGTGGTGACGGTTGCAGTTGCTCATTAATTATTTGATCGGGAGTGGATTTATGAAGAAGGTTTGGTTTTTAATATTGGTTTTTTTAATGTCAGGGCTTTCCGTTCTATCGGCTGAAGAGAATGTTACTTTTTCTGCAGACAAGGAAAGAGCTTTCGGTTTTAAGATGATGATGGGCGGTCGTTATGATGACATGAGAATGTGTGTTGCAAGTCCTGCCGGAGCAAAAGGTGGAGCGGTTGGCGATATAAAGCTTTTCATGAAATTCAGAATGAGCTATGACTGGTCGATGACAGTTACAATTCCAGTTTTTCGGCCGATTCTTTTCGGAGCAGCTTTTAAGATGCTTCAGTACGAATCAGATGTAGCAATGGAATATAAGCTGAAAGTTTCTCCAAAAGTTGATTTTGTTACAGGCCCCGGAATTGGACTCAGTTATCATTATGGTCCCGACTATAAATCGGGAACTGGAAATGCCCGGACAGACGATTTTTTTGCACTTGGACCTATGGTTTCTTACTATGCTGACTTTGATTTTAAATGGCCTAAAAGTTATGCCACAAGAGTTGGTCTGCATCTTTTTCATGTTTCACTTTTCCGTGTAGATGAATTTCAGTACGGAAAAGTTTTCGGTGGAGCACTTGAGCTGGGAATGTATTTCTGATGAGTAGCTTTTATGATCTTAAAGCTCGATCTCTTCAGGGAAAAGAGATCTCAATGAAGGAGTATGAAGGGAAGGTTGTTTTAGTTGTTAACACGGCAAGTAAATGTGGATTCACTCCTCAGTTCGAAGGTTTGGAAAAACTCTATGAAACTTACAAAGATAAAGGGTTGGTGATCCTAGGATTTCCATGCAATCAGTTTGCAAATCAGGAGCCTGGAAATGCAGACCAGATAGCTAGCGGCTGCGTTTTAAACTACGGCGTGACTTTTCAGATGTTTGATAAAATAAACGTCAACGGAAAAGACGCTCATCCTGTTTTTGCATATCTGAAAGAAAAGCTTCCCGGACTTTTAGGCGGTGTGATCAAATGGAATTTTACAAAGTTTCTCATTGATAGGAACGGCAATCCGGTAAAAAGATTTGCTCCTGCAACTACTCCTGAAAAGATTGAGAAGGATATTAAGGATCTTGTCTAACTGTCTTTGACAAATATTAATCTTTTGGTATCATTAACTTAATTTTA
>CAZTKP010000181.1:0-5083 GCA_964614215.1 uncultured Spirochaetales bacterium
CTTTGTATTCATTGAACTTATAGACAAGGTTCATAGCATGCTTAAGTTCTCCGGCTTCCTGTTCACTAAGCACGTTACAGTCAGTTCTCGGATAACTTATAAGGTCATATTTTTCATAAAGACTCTGTGCGGCTTTGAGAGTATCTTCAGGTGGAATATTGTATCTGACTGCCGCATCTTTCTGAAGAGCTTTCAGGTCATAGAGCATCGGAGCATACTCTGTGAACTTTTTCTTTTTGACCTTGTCAATCCGGAGGTCTTTACCGGTCAGAGTTTTTAAAAGTCTGTCGGCTTCTTCAAGATCCGTGAGCTTAAGGATTCTTTCATCCTCATCAATCATGTTGAATGAAACACCGTCTGATGTTAAAAATGAAAAAGTCCGGAAAGGTGCCGGAACGAAGTCTCTGTTTTCAAGAAACCGTCTGATTATTTCAGCAAGAAGCCATGTCTGAACTCTACCTATGCTTACAGGCTTTCCGGGTTTTCCATATCTGACACTGTAGAGAATGGTAAGCTGAATTCCAACAAGCCAGTCAACGATCTCTCTTGATCTTGCAGCGTTGTAGTAACCTTCGTATTCGTGGTAGTTTTTTCTTTCTTTAAAGGCCTTTCTGATCTCAGGAGCTGTTTCGCTGTGAAGCCAGATCCTCGAAATATTGTCGGTTTTCACGGAACCTTTTGCTCTGGCAATTTCAAGAATATTTCTGTGAATAAGTTCTCCTTCGCGGTCAGGGTCGGCTCCGAGAATGATCTCAGTGGCGTTTTTGAGAGCATTTTCTATCTCAGAAAAAACTTTTTTATTGGTAACAGAATGTTTGAAATCCTGCGGAATAAATGGTAGATGCCTGAGCACATCTTTCCAGTATATCTTTTCCTTTCCTTCAAAGTGCTGCTCAAGGTAGCTTTCAAGATCGCTCAGACTTTCAATATGACCTACGCTTGAAACAACCTTAACCTCGTTCCCGAGAGCCTTTTCCATTTTCCTTTTCATGGAAGGCTTTTCAACGATCATGACCTTCATGGCTTCCTCTAATATAAATTAGAAAAACATTATCCGATTCTATCAGAAAAATCAGACTTGTCAAATATGTCGGAGCTTTCTACTCTTGACTAAAATTATGGAAAAAGAGATAATACCAGTTGAAATTTTTGCCTGCGTGGGGGATAGAATGAAAAAGATCTTATTTGTGATTTCAATTTTAGTTTTTATCGGTGTTTCCTGTGACAAGAACGACAAGTCGCCTTGTGACGGAGTCGACTGCAGCGGTCACGGAACATGTAACGATTCAAGCGGACGTGCGGTATGTGAATGTGACGAGGGTTTTGTACCGAGCGGACAGCTTGAATGTGTGGAAGCAACCGATCCCTGTGCAGGAGTTGAATGTGACGAATGGGAACAGTGTGTAAACGGTGACTGTACACCAAAAGACGGCAGATGTAACGAAGATTCAGACTGTGTAGGCAGTGAAACCTGTGACAAGACTACTCACAACTGTGTCGGTCCATGTACTGGTGTTGACTGCGGAGGTCACGGTGAATGTAAGGAAGGCGGTTATGGAAGCGGTTCAGGCAGCGGTGATTATGAAAGCGGAATTTATTGCGACTGTGACGAAGGATATGTTCAGGCTATGGATGGTGATGAACCGACATGTATCGATGAAAATGAAAAACCTGATGATGATACTGATGGCGTTGAAGGTCCGTGTGACGGAGTTGAGTGCAGTAACCATGGAGACTGTGTTGTAACTGACGGAAAAGCTGAGTGTGACTGTGATAAAGGTTACGAAGCTAAAGGACTTGAATGCGTTGAAGACCCCTGTGCAGGAGTTGCCTGTGAAGACTGGGAGCAGTGTAACGATAAAGGTGAATGTGAGCTGCAGGATGGAAAATGTGTAGAAAACGATGACTGTACAAGTCCTGAAAAATGTGACATTGTCGCTCACGACTGTATTGAAGACAAATGCGCATCTGTAAACTGCGGAAACGGTGGAGTCTGTACAATTGAAAGCGGCAGCGCGGTCTGTAACTGTGCTCATGGATATAAAGCTGACGGAACAAGCTGTGTGGCTGATACTGATGCTCCCGACTGGATAGGGGTTCAGTGGCCGTACACAATTGAAGGTGATGTCGGAACGGAAGGTCCTCTTGTTTACGGACAGATCTACATGTCCGATGGAACCACCGGTGGAGATGTTGCTGAACATTTTGAATGGAAGGCTCAACTTGGAATTAAAAAGGGTGTTACCGTTGCGGAGTATCCGGTCATTGCTTCAACATGGAGATGGCTTGATGCTTCTTTCAATGATAAATATGAAGGCAACAACCACGAGTATATGGCGGGTTTTCCAATGGATGAGCCTGGAAGTTTCTCATATATTTACAGATTCTCTTTCAACAGTGGTGACAGTTGGTGGTACTGTGATAAAGGAGTTGACGGGGGCTCTGATGGTCCTGGCTTTATCACCTCGGCAACCAACTATCCGGGACAGGCTGAGATAACAGGTGAGCTTTGCGGAGCTGAAGTATGCAAGGAATGGGAAGAATGTAACGTCGATGAATGTGAACTTAAGGAAGGTCGCTGTAACAAAAGTGGCGACTGTTCTGTCGGTTATGAGTGTGACGGAACCAATACCTGTGTTGCTTCTGAGATTGAACTGACTCTTGAGAATTTTACAAGAAACTACACTTCATACAGTTTTGATGTGGTTTACAGCGGTGCTGATGATATTGATATCGCTGAAAGTGAGATAACTCTTAACGGTGTGGATGTGACTGATGATGTTTCTTATGATTCCGGGACAAGAACTTTCACTGTTTCCGAGACTGGGCTTGATCCAAATAAGTACAGCTATCTTTTTAAGCTGAAAACTTCAGGCGGTGACAGCATCGAACCTTTGTTTGTTCCTATCTGGATCGGTGAAGGAGTCGATTTTGCAGATTTCGGCTGGAGAGACGCTTTTATCTATCAGCTGATGACAGATCGATTCAGCAACGGTGATGCGACAAACGATGTGGGAGATCTTGCAGGAATCACTGTCGAGCTTGAGCAGTGGCAGGGCGGTGATTTTAAGGGAATAATCAACAAGATCAAATCCGATTACTTTTCAGATATGGGTGTAAATGCTATCTGGATCAGTTCTCCTGTTCTTAATCCTCATACTGCTAGTGAGGGTGGGGTTAACCCTGATGATAGAAGAAAATTCACAAGTTACCATGCCTATCATCCGGTCGCTACAGGATATTCTTTTACAGCTGATTACGATTACACAAGTGCCAACGGTTTTGATCAGGGACCGATAGAAACTGCTTTCGGAACGATCGGCGAACTTCATGAACTTATTGCAGAGGCTCACAAAAAAGGTATCAGAGTAATTCCTGATTTTGTTGCCAACCACGTTCATTCAGACAGTAACCTTTACAAAGATAACAATGACTGGTTCTTTGATTACGTCAAGTGTGACGGGAACTGGGACAGCCACAGAATTGACTGTTGGTTCACAGAGTACATGCCTGATTTTGATTATGCCGGAAATCCTGCTGCAAGAAAGGCTGTTATAGATCATGCGATCTGGCTTATTCAGGAGTTCAACTTTGACGGTTTCAGAGCTGACGCACTTAAACATATGGACGATGTTTTTGTGAAAGAACTTAAATCTGCGGTGATCTCAAAGATAGAGACAACGGTCACAGATCATGATCTTCCTGATGAACCTGAGATCTTTTACATGGTTGGTGAGTCTCTCGGTGGCTGGGCTAGATACCACACAAGAGTTGACATGGTTCAGGGACAGGTCAACGAGGATTTCTATTCAAACGCCAAGAACTATCTTCTCTGGGGTAACGGAAATATGTCAGATCTTGCGAGCTGGACTATTGGAAATGATACGACATTTCTTACTGAGCAGTCAACGATGGGCGGAGCAGGCGGATTCCCGGGTGCCGTTATGGGCAACTTTTTTGGAAACCACGATCAGGACAGAGCTCTGAGCGAATGCGGCGGGGATTACAACAAACTGAAACATGCACAGGTCTATCTGATGACAGCTCCGATAAATGTTCCCATGCTCTATCAGGGTGATGATATCGGAATGACAGGAAGAGCCAGTGACGGACTTGATTCGGGAAGACGTGCCGTGATGAAGTTTGACGGACTTACAACTGATGAGCAGAGCGCTCTGGATAATATCACAGACCTTGGAAACTTTAGAAAAGAGTATGCGGCACTAAGATACGGAAAACGCGAAACATGCTCATCCAGCAACGATGCGTGGGTTTATAAACTGACTCATGACGGTGAGACAGTGATCGTCGGAATCAATAGAAGCGGCTCAAGCTACAGCGGAACCTGCAGCGGTGTCAGCGGAACATTTACAAGCTACAAAGGTGGATCTGTCAGTGTAAGTAGCGGAAACGTTACAGTTCCAGCTCACGGAAGTATCGTTATCGGGAAAAAGTAGTTGAAAAAACTCCTTCTGTTCATTCTTCTTTTCACATTTATCTTAAATTCGGATTCCTTTGATTTTGTTGATAAAAAGTATGCCGAATACATAAAGAACACTAAACAGATAGATCTTTCTGCTGCAAAAAAACGTCTGAGGAAGATACTCGGTGAAAAAGCTCCTATTCCATTTAAAAAACCGTCGATAAAGGTCTCGAAAAAGGATCTGACGCTCAAACTTTATGAAAAAGGAAAGCTCGTAAAGACCTATAAGATCGGGATCGGACAGGAACCAAAAGGTGATAAAAAACTTAGAGGAGATAATAAAACTCCAGTTGGAAAATATCATCTTGTCACAAAGAATCCGCTTTCAGACTGGCATATGTTCATCGGTTTTAACTATCCTAATTCTGAAGATGCAAAACAAGCTTTGAAGGACGGAAGAATCACAGAAAAACAGTACAAAAAGATCGTACACGCTGAAAAAAAGAAAGCTCCTCCGCCGTGGAACACCAAAATAGGCGGTGCAGTTGGAATCCATGGCCCTTACAACGACGATTACTGGACCTGGGGATGCATCGGAATGCTCCCGAAAGATTTCAATGAGGTCTGGGTCGCAGTGAAGTACTGGACACCAATTGAGAT
>CAZTKP010000182.1:0-5037 GCA_964614215.1 uncultured Spirochaetales bacterium
GTTCAGGGACATTGATTTTTTTAATAAATTATGTTTTAAACTGGAACTAATAGAAATGAATTCATTTTTAATGGAGCATCCCTTTTGAAAAAGCTTTCTGTTTCGATCCTGATAGTTCTGTTAATGACCGGGACTTACATTTACGCTGAGGAAAAAGATGAAAGCTACGGTCTTATTATTGAAAGCAAAAAAGCTAGTAAAAAAACAGAAGTTCCAAAGGAGAAAAGCCGTATAGGATGCCGATCAGAAGCAGACTCCTACCGGCGTTATGTAAAAACAATTAAAGGTTATTCTAAAGGTGATGAAAATAAGCTGAAAAAACACCTTGAATGCTGGCCTGACAGAAATGTAATGCTCATGCTTGCACAAATGTACGTTAAGAGAAAAAACTTCTATCTTGCAAAAAAAGTCTATCTGGAAGCAGGCGCCGAAAAAGAAGCTCTTCTTGTTGACAAGATTTTAAAAGCTAATGAAAAAAAAGGGGATCGTGAAAGATTTATACAGAAGTCATTAAAGATCTCGGGGCAACTAAAACGCAAAGCACATGAACTTAAACAACTTGGTATAACGTTTTCAATAATAGGTCCGATGCTTGCAGGGGCGGGATTTGGTCTTTTTCTTTATGACAAAGCGTTTGGCGTATACAATTCGCCTACAGCTCAGTATGCACTGATGTTTTCAGGATTATCCATGCTCGGCGGCGGAATCACAATGAACTACTTTGCTGATTATAAAAGAGAGATGTCATATGCCTATCAGGATATTGCCACAGATCACTATGAAATTGGCGCTACACCGACCCAGTACTACGAGTTTTCAGGATTAGAAACCAAGACAAGAAAAAAAATGATTAAAAAACTCCGCGCACACGGGGCATCCTTAATTATTCTATCTGTTCCTCTGATCATTATTTCCGCATTTTCAATGGTCGATGCATATAAATGGGTGGCAGGCGGACATTCTATTTTTGATATTGATGATTGGGTAGGCGGGCTTTTTTACAATCTTTTTAGAATTCCGGCTGTAATTATTGCTGAAGTACTGACACTTGTTCCGGGAATAACCTGCCTAATCGGCGGAATTTCCATGATAGTCCGATCATATGAATGGGAAAATAAAAATAAACCTAAGTCAGTTTTAACTTTAAGCAGTATAACGCCGATGATAGATCCGTTAACGAGATCATACGGGATCAGCGTAGGGTTTTCATTTTAGCAGAGAACAAAATAATGAAAGTTGTAAAATTCGTTGTATTTCTAATCCTGATCGTTAACAGCACGAATATTTTTGCAGCAAGTCTTTCAAAAGGCGAATCACGAAGGAAGCTGATCCAAAAAGCTCAGGAGGCATATAAAGAAGGTCATATTAAAAAAGCTGTGAAACTATATAAGCAGCACCTGAGAAGCTGGAAAGATATTGAAGCATCAAAAGAACTGGCTGGAATATATCTGTCTCAGGAAAAATACTTCCTTGCAGGAAAAATATACTATGAAGCAAAACTTTTTGATGAATATAAAAAAGTTGAACAACTGAGGCTTAAACATAAAGAGGACAACGGAAATCCCAAGGTTTGGGAAAAAGCCAGGATCGCGGCGGAAAGAAAAAAAACTTCCAGCAGGATCAGACGGGGTTTCGGAGCAGCAATGATGATCGCAGGACCTATCTTTGCGGGAACAGGATTTAGCCTCCTGATCGCTGAAAACGTTTACGGCAGAGAAAATAACAAGTATCTTCAGTATGCATTTATGATCGGAGGACTTACTATGACAGGTGGTGGAGTAATGCTCGATTATTCCGCTGATTATAACCGGAACATTTCTGAAGTTTATTCACTTATATCAGAGAAATACTACGATTCCGGAACTACTACAAAAGAATACTATCTTGAAACGGGAATGGATAAGATCGTAAAAAAGAGCAGCGTAAAAAGTCTCAATGCTCACGGAGCCGGACTTTTGCTTATCTCACTTCCTCTTTTTGCAGTCGGGATCTACTCATTTTACGAATCCAGTAAAGTTTTTTCAGGGGATACAACAACTTCAGAAAAGGTTCTTAATGCTTACATCTATGCAATGCAGTCTCTCGTCTTTGCGCCTCCGATAATACTTGTTGTTACCGGAGTTATTTATTTTATGAAAGCTTCCAGATTTGAAGTTTTAGGAGTAGATAGTGATACAAAGATCAGTCTCAACTATATTTCTCCAAAGATCGATCCGATAACAAAAACTTACGGAATAAGTATGGGGTTTTCCTTTTAAGGTTCCGTCTTGATCACGCCTCTAAGTGCATTTGTGAGAACAACTTCATTGTTTTTTAAAATATCAGCTTTAAACCACTGTTCTTTGACTGTTTCGCCTTTTTCCTGAAGTTCCCTGATGAAATGTTTTCTTCCGATCCCTGCCAGAATTTTTCCATCAGCAGGTGGAATCAGATATCCGTCTTCAGTTTTCACAAAAACGTTGGTATAACTTCCCTCAAGGACAAAACCTGTCTCTTTTTCAATTAGAATGACCTCTTCTTCAGGATTTTCAGTATGCAATTTATGCGGCCAGATCTTGTAAGCGCCCTGAGGTTTATCAATTTCCTTAAATCTAAGTTTCAGCGGTTTCTCAAGATCTGAAAAAGACTCGATAGTTGTCTCCAGCTTTCCGTCTTCATAAAGAATTATCCTCATTCTGGCTTCTTTAAGGTCATTGGATCTCAGTCTGTTATTTACAGCTTCAAAAATAGAGTCCTCTGTTACATTCACATTGAGAAATTCGGCGCCTTTTCGGATTCTCTCAACATGATCTTCGATCCACTTAGGTTCAAAGTTGTGAACTCTCAACGTTGTAAAAACCGCTTTATTCAAAGTTTCACCTACCAGTTATATCCAAGAAGGGTTATAGCGGGACCGAAAGAAAATGGATAACCACTTTCTTTTCCGAATGCATTCCAGGCAAGCCCCACTTCAACTGAAGAATAGAGATTCTCCGTATAGTTTATCTGCAAACCTATTGAATGTACTCCATAAAAAGCAGTAGCCCAACCATCAGTATAGATGAGATTTAAGTTGTTGCCGAAATACATTCCGACATAATTATTGAACCTGACTCCATAATCAAATTGAAAAAATCCCCCAAATGCAAATTCCCACGCACCTTTACCATTCTGATCAAAATCAGCGTCATCATTATAATAATCATCTTCATCTTCCGTTCTAAGATAAGCACCCCCAAGCATCAGCCCTCCGCCGATAGAACATTTAAATCCTGTTCTCTGCGCAAGATAGTAATGCACACCTAAACTACCAAGATAAGCATCCGAAAAATGATCTGTCCCGATATTAGACATCACAAAATTCAAATCCAGATCTATCTTCGGGTGTACACTGACAAAGATCTGGGGTTCAAGCAGAAAAAACGGAGTGTCAGCATAACCGTTAATGGGAACCATATAAGCTGTTCCTGCATCAACGGCTCCTGACCCAGGAGTTCCTGTAGATTCAGGCATTCTTCCTGTGATGCTCCTTATCGGAGGAACACAGCTGTTCATTATCAAAATAATTGAAAACAGAAAAAGAATAGTAAGCTTTTTCATTGTCCTCTATAGCCCGAACACTTGTTACACAACAATTGAACTTTTAGTATCTGTATTACCAGAATTTTATCTTAACGTCATCAAAAATGTTCAAAAAAGCTTTCAACTTCACCAAAGTTTCTTCAAATTCACTTTCAGGGTCACTTTTCCAGGTAATTCCGCCGCCTGTTGAATAGATCAAGGTGTCTCCAACTCTCTGAACAGTTCTTATCGGAATATTGAAAACAGTCTTACCGTTAAGTCCGACAAAACCTATGGCTCCCGTGTAGATATTTCTGCGATATTTCTCAAGATCACCAATAATCCTCATGGCACTTTCCTTTGGCGCACCGGTGATCGAACCTCCCGGAAAAATGGATGTGAAAAGTTCAGCTCTTCTATCTTTTTCAATAAAACCCGACACAGAAGAGTAAAGATGAAAAAGAGTCGGAAACTCCATAGTTTTTGCATGAAAATCAACGTTAACAGAACCAGCTTGAGCAACTTTACCGATGTCATTTCTCACAAGATCGACTATCATTGCAAGTTCAGCGCGGTCTTTTTCACTATTTTCAAGCTCTTTTTGGAGCTTATTATTCTCAGTTTCATCCGCTGTTTTTTTAATTGTACCTTTTATGGGAAAACTACTGATCTTATTGAAGTTTTCAAACTTAAGCAGACACTCCGGAGAAATTGAAAGAACCTCAACATCTTCACAGTTAAAATAAACGGCATAATCAACATGATTTTTTGAAAGATACTTCTCAAAAAGAACCCACGAAGGAGTTCTTGTTTTTATTTTTACCGGATAAGTGAAATTCACCTGATAGACATCACCCTCACCTATCAGTCGCCTTATCTCATCAATTGATTTTAAATAAGTTTCCTTTGATATCTGGGCATCAGCACGAAGATTTTCCTTTTCATAGCTAATTTCAGGAACCGGCTCGTCAAGCTCTTTAAGGAATTCATCTATTCTTTCATCCATTGAGACCTTTGAAAATGAAGCATCGACAACAACCAGTGCCGCCCTTTTCTCAAAGTTATCCACGACCAGAAAACTATCAGAGCAGATAAAAAACGCCTCAGGGATCTTTATATTTTCAGGATAGGAGCTGTTTTTAAATTCATTCATAAATTCATAAGAGAAAAACCCTGAAAAGATCGGAATCGGAAACTCCATATCAGCAACCTCATCAAACTCAAAAAGCGTCTTTACAACATCACCTTTAATTTGTTCCAGAGGATTGAGAACAAGAATCGAATATCTTCCGTGATCGCTATCAAGACCGCTACTGTAAAAAAGGATCCTGTTAACCCTTTTTGAAGTCAGATAACTGAGCTTTTTTAGACTTGGAACAGCTTTAAGTTCCACCCTTTTAATATCCAAGCGTACCTCCTTTGAACTTCGCGAAGAATATCAGATTTAAGATGTTTTGCAATTGAAGATTTAGAGGGCTACCAGTTGTATCCAAGAAA
>CAZTKP010000183.1:0-1903 GCA_964614215.1 uncultured Spirochaetales bacterium
CCCGAAAAAAGTAGTTCTTCCACAAAGTAACACACTCCTCCGGCTGTATGGCCGGGAGTATGAATAACTTTTATTCCGGAGTTACCAAACTGCAGCTCATCATTATCTTTCAGCTTCAGATGGACATCGCCTTGATATTCATAAGTCAGACCGAACCCCACAGAAAGGTTCAGTGTCGCATCAGACAAGGCATTCTTCTCTATCTCATGTACGGCGACCTTCGCATCCGGAAAAGCACAGGAAACATTGTCAAGTGCACCGATATGATCATAGTGAGTATGTGTCAGAAGAATATAGAGAACATTAAGACCGGAGGCAGCATCAATGATAAGGTCCGCATCACCGCCGGGGTCTACTATAAAGGCGTTTCGGCTGTCATCTGAAACAATATAACAGTTAGTGCCTATGGGATCGACCTGGAGAGTTTTAACGTTCATTGAGATATTTTGACATCATCGAGATAAATGCCTTCAAGATTGTCACTGGCATCACTAGTGAATCTAAAACCGAGACTGATACTTTTTCCCTTGTAAGGTGACAGATCGGCAGTGAATTTATAGTAAGCCGTACCTAGAGGTTTGGTGACTTTGGTCTTTGTGTTATCAAGTGCATCAAGAGGAGATGGAGTTGATGCAGTAAGAATCACACCACTCAGCATTTCCCAAGTGTCGGAACCTGTTTTTATGAGAACTTCCATATAATCAAACGGGTTGTAACCGTTTCCTTCTACACTTACCCAAGCCATAAATTCAAGGGAGGGACTTCCTGATACTGAGATCGCAATAGGCTGATTGTAGTAAAGAAGAGAGTCTGCACTATCGGCATAGTTACCTGTCAGACTTGTGGCGTAAACATTGGTTCCGCTGTTTGCCGCAGCAGGCCCGTTGGTAGGAGTTCCCACTTCCCAAACTCCGTCAGCCGTCCAGTTCGTTCCGCCGTCTTCAAAATCCTCTTCAAGTACTGCGACACCCGTATCTCCGGTATCACCCGTATCTCCGGTATCGCCAGTATCTCCGGTATCGCCAGTATCTCCGGTATCGCCAGTATTTCCTGTATCACCAGTGTTTCCTGTATTTCCAGTGTCTCCGGTATTTCCAGTATCTCCGGTATCGCCAGTATTTCCGGTATCGCCAGTATTTCCGGTATCTCCAGTATCACCAGTATTTCCAGTATCACCTGCATCCGGATTATAACATTCTTTTGTTGCCAGATTACATTTTGTGTTCGGATAGACCGTACAGTCGGCATCAGATTCACACAGAATTCCTTCAGCTTCGTCTTCTTTTATACAGAAGCCCTCAGAAAAATAACACAACCAGTTCATCGGACAATCTGACGCTTTTGTACAGAGAGCTCTGTTTGTACAGTAGTATGTCAAAGTTCCCTGCACAAGATCTTCCTCAGGATTTTCAAGATCACAGTATTCGCTTCTTTTACAGTTATCATTTGTCTTACAGGGAGTTTTAGTATCTTCCACACCCTGCTCTTCGGGGGCACAACCTGAAACAAGGGAAACAAGCATCAGTACTATAAAAACCGGTAAATACTTTCTCATATCGGCCTCTAAAATCTTTAATAAACTTTAATCACGCAAAATGATAATGAAAAACTTGAATTTATCAACAATTTTCTAGCTCTCATTATATGAGTTTTCTGTTATTTAAACAGTTTCAGGCAGAAGTTTTTCTTTGGAACTTACTAACTTTTCTTTATAATCACCTGTGTCGATTAATTCTGGAGGTGAAAAGTTGGCAATAATGAAGATCTCAACTGCGGGAGCTGCTGTTCTAAAACAGAAAGCTAAACCTGTTGAAACGATAACCGACAAAATAAAAGAACTTACAAAAAATATGGGCAACACCATGAGAGCTGCAGGCGGTCTTGGGCTAGCCGCTCCTCAGGT
>CAZTKP010000183.1:2003-4993 GCA_964614215.1 uncultured Spirochaetales bacterium
AGCAACCTCAAAAAAAGGATAGCTATCAAAAAGGTTCAGAAGTATATTGAGAACGTTAAAGAAAACGGAGATGAAGTTGAAAGTACTCTTTATGGGTAGTCCTGAAATATCAGTCCCGTTTCTTGACATGCTGCACGAACTGAACTGTGAAATTCTTGTCTTTTCACAGAAGGATAAGGTCAGAAAAAGAGGAAAAAAACTTATTCCGACTCCTGTAAAAGCTAGAGCTGTGGAACTTGGACTTCCTGTTCATACGGTTTCTGCCAGATCAGAAAAGGCTTTTGAGATAATTTCAGAATTTTCTCCTGACATTACTTTTGTCGTTGCCTACGGTCAGATCCTCCCGGAAAGGATCCTCAATGCTTCAAAACTCTATCCCTTAAACGTTCATTTTTCTCTTCTTCCCAAGTACAGAGGAGCAACTCCTGTCAACACTGCACTTCTTAACGGTGATAGAACGACCGGAACAACACTGATGATCATGGATAGAGAACTTGATACAGGTGATATCGTCTACCGGAAAAGCTGCGATATTGATGAAAATGACAACGCCACTTCTCTATTTGCCAAACTCGTAACCATTTCGCTTAAAATGGTTAGAGATAACTGGAAAGATATCTCCACAGGTAATATTTCAAGAACAGAACAAGAAGAAAATGCGACATATACCAGGCTGATCGATAAAAGTGACCTTATTCTTGATCTCAACTGTGATGCAGCGGATATTCACAACAGGATAAGGGCTTTCAACTTTGATCCCGGAGTTAAAACAACCTTTAGAGACAACCCTGTCTTCATCGAGAGATCTGAATTAATTCAGGATGTTACAGGAAAGCCCGGCAGTGTGGGAGAAGTCACAAAAGATTATTTTACTATTTTATGTACAAACGGCGCTTTAAAGGTCACTCAGGTCAAACCTGCCGGAAAAAGATCAATGCAGGCACGGGAGTTCATAAACGGATATAAACCTCAGACCGGAGAAAAAATAGGATGAAGCTTGGAACGATACGTGATCCGAGAATGACAGCCTCCTCACTCACGAGAACTGTTCTGGACAGATCTCTTTTCATTAACGAGCTTCTAAACGACAGTCTCTCCGCCTTTGAATATCCGCAGAGAAGGTTTATCACAGAACTCGTTTACGGCACAGTAAGAAACCTCAGACATGTGGATTTCTGGATAGCCAAAGCGTTTAAAAAACCCTTAAAAAGGATCGACCACACACTTCTTTCAATGCTCAGGACCTCAACATACCAGATGATCTTCATGTCCAGCAGAGACCCTGCACTGATAGTTAATGAAACGACTGAACTGGCAAAAAAAATGTGCAGTAAAAAAGCATCTGGTTTCATCAACTTTATGCTTCGTGAGATCCTGAGGAACGACCCTTCCAGGGAAAACATGGAAAAACACTTCGGTGACAACAGGGACGAATTTCTTCAGACCTACTATTCACAACCGGAATGGCTTTACAACAGATTAAAGATGATCGCTACTAAAGACATTCTTGAAGAGTATCTTGAGAATATAAACAGACCTCTCGGGATAACTCTGAGAGTCGAAGGCGAGAACAAGAGAGATGCAGTTATTGAAAGTCTCCTTTCAAAGGGAGCGAAAGCCGAACCGGCCAAGGACAGTCCTTACGGCATCTACACCCATAAAGCTGTTAACTATGATATGGTCGAAGAATTTGAGAATGTCTATATTCAGGATGAATCCTCTCAGCTTGCTGTTGAAGAAATGGAAATTGAGAAAAACGACAAAATACTCGACCTCTGCGCAGCTCCCGGTGGAAAAACTCTTTTTGCCTCATATTTGACGGGAGACACGGGAAGTATTACAGCTGTCGATGTTAACAGACATAAACTGGAAATGCTAACTGAAACAGCTATTAAATATAAAAAAAGGAACATCTCTATAAAACTTCACGATTCATCCGTTTTTAAACCTGAGTGGGAGGATCAGTTCGATAAAGTTCTGCTTGATGCTCCGTGCAGTGCGCTGGGCACGATCAGAAGACACCCTGAAGTAAAATGGCTTAAAAATGACAACGACCCTAAGAAAATGGCGGTTCTTGCTTCCCAGATCCTGGATCAGGCTGCAAAATATACAAAAAAAGACGGAATTCTGCTGTTTGCCGTGTGTACTTTCACTGTTGAGGAAACCACGGAACAGATCCAGAACTTCCTTATAAACCATCCTGAATATAAGGTTGAGGTCGCATATAACACTGTAAGCAGTGTGCATGACCAGAGAGATACGTTTTTTATAGCTAAATTGAGGAGAATAAAATGATCAAAGTCGCCCCTTCGATCCTTTCAGCCGATTTCCTTAACCTCGCTGAAGATATCAAATCCATTGAATCAAGCGGTGCAGACATTGTTCATCTTGATATAATGGACGGGAATTTTGTTCCCAACATTACCTTCGGACCGATGATAGTAAAACAGATTCGTCCACTTACAAAACTCCCCTTCGACGCTCATCTCATGGTCGAGCAACCACTTAAATTTGCTGAAGAATTCGTCAAAGCAGGTGCCGACATGATCACAGTTCATGCTGAAACGGAAAAGCATCTTCACCGCTCGCTTCAGTTCATCAGATCACTCGGAGTAAAAGCAGGAGTTTCCGTAAATCCGCATACACCCGTTGACTTCCTTAAAAACGTCGGAGACATCTGCGATCTCTTCCTCGTTATGAGCGTAAACCCAGGATTCGGCGGCCAGAAATACATTGAAAGCGCAACTGAAAAAATCAGAGAAGTCTCCAACATCAGAAAAGAATTCGGCTTCAACTATGAAATATCCGTTGACGGCGGAGTCAACGACAAAACACTCTCAAAAGTCGTCGAAGCAGGCGCCGACATCGTCGTTATGGGCTCATACTTCTACGGAAAACCATTGTCTGAAAGAAAAGCGTTAATTGATAGTGTGAAATCCCCAATGTAGGGGCGGATCTGCGTATCCGCCCGGGTTGATACATGGATCAAC
>CAZTKP010000184.1:0-4973 GCA_964614215.1 uncultured Spirochaetales bacterium
TCTTTTCCGTCAGCGTAATGCCCTGCACAGCTAAGAAATTCGAGATCGAAAGAGAGGAAATGGTCTCAAAGGGAACATCAGACATTGATGCGGTTCTTACAACCAGAGAGCTTGCAAAACTTATCAGAATGTACTCGATAGACATGGACAAGGTGGAACCTGCGAACTGCGACCTTCCTTTCGGGGAAAGATCAACTGCGGGAAAACTTTTCGGAGCAAGCGGCGGAGTTATGGAAGCTGCCATCAGGACAGCTTACTGGATGATAACCGGCAAAGAACTTGAGAACCTTATCATCTCCGAACTCAGGAACAAACAGGGTTACAGAGAGCTTTCCGTCAAAATCAACGACCTGACGATCAAGGCGGCTGTCGTTAGCGGACTCGGAAATGCAAGAGTCGTCCTCGACAAAATTAAGGAAGGAAAGAGCGACCTTCATTTCCTTGAGATAATGTCCTGTCCCGGAGGATGTATAAACGGTGGCGGACAGCCCAAATCAATAGACAAGGAAGCAGTGAAAAAGAGAATGAAAGCTCTTTACACAATAGACAGCACAGAAGCTCTCAATCTGAGCCACAGGAACAGTTCTGTGAACGATCTTTACAGTAGGTTCCTTGAAAAACCAGGCTCACACAAGGCTCATGAGCTGCTGCACACGACTTACCACAAAAGAACAGATCTGATCTAGGAGGATATTATGGAAGAACTGAACAGAAAAATAATGCTGGTTGACGATGACCCGGACTTCCTGGAACCTATCAGAATGGTTCTTGAAAGTCACAGCTACATCGTTGAGACTGCCTCAAGCGAAGAGGGAGCAGTAAAGCTCATGGAGACATTCAAACCTGACCTTGCGGTCTTTGACCTGATGATGAACAACTACGACAGCGGATTCATTCTGGCCCACAAGCTCAAAAAACTCTATCCCGAAGCACTGGTCATCATTGCAACAGGTGTGACAAAGGAAACAGGTTTCAGGTTCGCTTCGGATTCCCGGTACGGCGGGAACTGGACAAATGCCGATCTAATCATGGACAAAGGCATCCGTCCCGACCAGATACTGAAGGAAATAAAGAAACTTTTTAAGGAATGATGGAGATAACAATGAAAGACCTAAGGCTGCTGATCGTAGACGATGATCCCAGGATGAGAGAAAGCTGCTCAATGCTTCTCGATTCTCTGAAGATCAGACTTCCATGGCTGGAAGATGAGTATCGCTTCAAGATAACTGAAGCAGGAACTGCAGAGGAAGCTCAGACCGTTATAGATGAAAGCGGAGCTGATATAATGCTTCTTGATCAGCTGCTGCCGGGGATTCAGGGAACGGATCTTCTTGAGTACATTACAGAAAAAGATCTTGAGATCCAAACCATCATGATAACAGGGAATGCAACTCTTGATACAGCAATAAGTGCAACCAGAAACGGAGCTGCCGAGATCCTTGTCAAACCGTTCACTCCCGATGAACTGAGAACTTCAGTCACTAAAACAGCTAAGTTCCAGATCCTTCAGAATATTGTTGCAAAGCTTGATGAGGAGCGGAAAAAGACAAGATTTGAATTTATCAGGGTCCTTTCCCATGAGCTTAAAAGCCCGCTGGCCGCCGTTACCGGATATCTTAACATTATGAAGAACAAGACCATCGGTGACAACGTTGACCCCTACCTCAACTCGATCGACCGCTCGATACTCAGACTTGAAGGGATGAAAAGACTGATATCAGATATGCTTGATCTCACAAGGATCGAGAGCGGTGTCAAGGTCAGGAACATCGAGGAATGTGAAATCACTCAGATAGTTGCAGACATGGTCGAGGGCGTTAGACAGCAGGCCGAGGCAAGGAACATCAGGATCATAACCGAGATTCCTGATTTTAAAGTTACAGTAGACAGAGTTGATATAGAGATAATACTTACAAATCTTCTGACAAACGCCGTGAAGTACAACAAAGAGGGAGGTGAGATAAAGCTCACGGCTCACAGTATAGGCAAGGCGTTGAAGATCCGGTGTGCAGACACCGGAATAGGCATGACGGAGGAAGAAGCCTCGAGGCTGTTCAGCGAGTTCACCAGAATACGCAACGAAAAGACAAAGAACATTCTTGGAAACGGGCTCGGACTTTCGATCCTCAAAAAAGTGGTATCACTTTACAACGGTGAAGTGAGTGTCGAATCAAAATTCGGCGAAGGCAGTGAATTTACAGTGATTTTACCCGGAATTATCAATTTAAATTAATGGAGACTTATCATGACAAGCGTAGCAAAAAAAGTTTTTCTCGTTGATGACGACATGGACATCATCGCACAGAACAAAATGGTTCTCGAAGCAAAAGGTTACGAAGTTTGTGACGCAGCAAGCGCAAAGGAAGCTGAAGAAAAGATCGGACAGTTCGCTCCGGACATCATCATCCTTGACGTAATGATGGAACACCCCAAAGCAGGTCTTGAGTTCGCAGGAAAGATCGCAACAGAAAAAGATCTGCCCAAGATCCCTATCATCCTTCTGACAAGTGACGGACTTAACCCGTCATGGCTTTCCTCTCCGAATTTCACATGGGCAAAAGTTGCAAAAGTTCTCGACAAGCCTGTGACACCTGAAAAGCTTGTTGAGAACATTGAAAAGATCCTCAACTAGCAAGTAAGGAAGCACTACGGGGCGGGCTTTTCCGCCCCGACTGTTTTTTTAAGTTACGGAGGCCGCTTTGAGTACAGAGAGAACTGATATTTTATCGCTATTAAAGAACAGACTGGATAACGGAACACTCACTGAACTTGAAAAAAGGATCTCTTTTTTAAGCCATGAACTTAAAAGACCTCTTGCGAGTGCAGTTCTGAGCCTTCACACAGTTAAAGACGGCTATCTCGGAGAACTTACCGATACCCAGATGAAGGTCATAACTTCAGTTGCACGAGATCTTGACAGAATGTCTCAGACAATAAAGGAACTTCTTGATGACCCAAGAAAAGAAGGTGGAAAATGAGCACAAAGATCACAGACCCGCTTCTTTATACGATCAAGGAAAGATGCAGAATGTGCTATACCTGTGTCAGGGAATGTCCTGCAAAGGCCATCAAAGTTATTTCAGGTCAGGCCGAGATCATTCCTGAAAGATGCATCTGCTGTGGGAACTGTGTAAACGTCTGCTCTCAGAACGCAAAAAGATTCAGAGGTTCAATTGACGGAGTTGAAGAAATACTTCAGTCTGAAAAAAAGGCGATAGCGATCATTGCACCGAGCTTTCCGGCTGAGTTTAATGAGATCAAGGACTACAAAGTTCTTGTCGGAATGATCAGAGAGCTTGGTTTTGACAAGGTTTGCGAAGTTGCTTTCGGAGCCGATCTTGTCGCTGCAAAATATGAAGAACTGATGGGACACATGCCTGAAGATTTTTTTATGATCGCCGCAAGCTGTCCTGCGGTTGTCAACTATGTTGAACATTACCATCCAGGGCTTGTGAAGAACATTGCAAGGATCGTCAGTCCGATGATCGCAAGCGCCAGAGTTGTAAAAGACAAATACGGCAAAGACGTCAACGTTGTCTTTATCGGTCCGTGCATTGCAAAAAAAGATGAAGCGACCGATCCGATGGTCATCGGTGAAGTTGACAGAGTTCTGACCTTTGTTGAACTTCGGGAATTTTTTGAACAAAGAATGATCCGTAAAAACAATGTAACGCCATCTGAATTTGATCCTCCGCTTGCGGGCAGAGGCGCGATTTTTCCGGTCAGTCACGGTATGCTTCAGACCCTGCAGATAAATGAGGACATAAATTCAAAGGTTCTTGCTGCTGAAGGAAGAGAGGATTTCACAGAAGCTTTGAAAGAATTTGAATCGGGAGCGCTTTGCAACCACCATCTTGATCTTCTGTGCTGTGAAGGCTGTATCATGGGCCCCGGAATGTCAAAAGATGCAAAGAGGTTTGCAAGAAGGACTAACGTTGCTGATTATGTCGGAAAAAAGCTTGATAAACTTGAGCTTGAACAGTGGAAAAATGACATGAGAGAGTATCTCAAGCTCGATCTTTCAAGGCAGTATGTTGAAGATGATCAGAGACTTGCTGTTCCGGAAGACGACAAGTTAGATACTATTCTTAAAAATATGGGGAAGTTATGTGAAGAGGACATGCTGAACTGCGGTGCATGCGGTTATGAAACATGTATGGAGCATGCGATCGCAATTTCAAAAGGTCTTGCGGAATCAGAGATGTGTCTTCCCAACACAATTGAAAAACTCCATAGATCAATTGGTGAGCTTGAAACAGCAAAGGCGGCACTTAAACACAGTGAAAAACTTGCAAGTATGGGGCAGCTCGCCGCGGGGATCGCTCACGAAGTAAACAATCCTCTGGGAGTTGTTCTGCTTTACGCAAACCTAGTAAAGGACGAGGCGGATAAAAACAGTGAATTCTATCAGGATCTAAAGATGATCGCTGAACAGGCGGACAGATGTAAAAATATTGTCGGCGGACTTCTTAACTTTGCCAGAAAGAACGACGTGAACTACCAGAAAGTTAATGTTCCCAAGCTTGTCGAGTCTGTTTTAAAGTCTGTTGTTAAACCTCAGAGAATCGTTTTTGAAATAATGAACACGGCAAGCGTTGATACTGCTGAACTCGACTCTGAACAGATAAAGCAGGTTCTCGTCAACCTTGTTAAAAATGCTGTCGAAGCATTTGACGAAGGAGATTCCGGTGAAGTAACCGTTCATATTGAAGGTGATGAAAAGGAACTCAAAATTAAGGTCGAGGACAACGGTTCCGGAATTTCAAAAAATAACATGGAGAAGCTTTTTGTTCCCTTTTTCACTACAAAACCAGCCGGAAAAGGCACTGGACTGGGACTTCCTGTGAGCTACGGAATTGTGAAAATGCACCGTGGACAGATCACCGTTGTTTCAAATGATGATCGCAAAAAAGGAAAAACAGGAACAACTTTCATAATAACTCTACCAAGGATTAGACCGCAGTAAATGGAGC